>NZ_JAFCTI010000018.1:5041-59540 GCF_049895945.1 Pseudarthrobacter sp. DSP2-3-2b1
CGCGGACCCCGCCTACCCCTCTTTGGCCGACGCTTCGTCCCACCCCCGCCGGCGGGCGGTCACCTTTTCACGCGAAAGGTGACCGCCCGCCGTCGTCCGCGTTCTAGGTGTTCTGGTCCAGGGCTTGCGCGAGGATGTCCAGCAGTTCCCCGTCCACCTGGTCCAAAGACGTGAGACGCACCCGCCGGCCGAAGGCGTCATCGGCGCGGGTCTTCAGGGCTTCGAGGCGTCCCTGGGCGGCGGCATCGAGGCGCAGCGTGACGTCTACCGCGGTGTTGGTGGTCCGGGTGACCTGGGCGAACTTGCGGCGGGCGCTGTGGAGCGAGACGTAGCCCTTCCGCATCTGGATCTCCACACCCTCGGTGGCGGCCGCCCACGCCAGGAGGGCATCGGCGATCGGCCGCAGTTCAGGGTGGTTTACGTACTGGGCGTCAATGAGTTCGTCCGCGTCGCGGAGCATAAAATCCGGGTACCCGAACAGCTCCCACGACACCGCATACTGCGCATAGCCGGTGACGCCGTGTTCGGCGCGCATCCACTCACGGAGCTCTGCATCGTTCTTGAGCCCGGCGGCGCGGGCGCGCTCAGCCCAGTACCCGACGCCGTATCCCGTCTTCCGCTCGAGCAGGGCCTGGTTGCTGTCCACCATGCCCTGCCAGGTCCGGGCGCTTTTCTGCTGTTCGGGGGTTGTAGCCATGCCTCGATGGTAGTGGGCAGCCCCGACAGGGCCGGCCGGCCCGATGGCGGCGGGAAAAAGAATTTCCGCAGCACCCGTAACCTTCCCGGGGCGGCCAGCGATGTAGGAGGTGATTGGTTCCACGGAGCCGGATCTGACTTGTCTTCTAAATTTTGGAGTTTCCCATGCCCCTGTTCACTGTTCTCGCCACCAGCAAAGTCGCCGCCGGAGTATTCGCCGCAGGCGCCCTGGCCGTCGGTGGCACCGGCGTTGCAGCTGTTTCCGGCGCTCTCCCGGACGCCGCCCAGCAGTCGGCCCACGAACTTCTCGGCGCTCCCGCACCGAAGCTGTCCGGCGAAGCCGCCGCCGCGGATGCTGCAGCGGAGGCAGCCGGCGATGCAACCGCCGATGTGAGCACTGAAGCCACCCCTGACGCCTCGGTCAGCGCTGACGCGTCAGTCACCGCTGAGGCTTCGGACGGAAAGGTTGCCGCCGGTGCCGGGACCGCAGCCGCCGCGAAGACCGCAGTTGATGCTGCCGGTGCCGCGTCCCTGGGCCTCTGCACCGCTCTCAGCAATGGCGGCCTGAACGCTTCCTCCGAAGGGTTCTCCTCGCTGGTTGTCAAGGCCGACGGCGAAGCCAACGTTGAGAGCTTCTGCGCCGATGTTGTGGCACAGGCCGGCGCGGCCGCGGCTGCCGAGGGTGCCGCCAACGGTGAAGCCACCGTCGAAGCCGACGCTCCCGCAGTGCCCGCAGTCCCGGCTGTTCCTGCCGTTCCCAGTGTTGATGGCGTGCCGGCAGTCCCCGCTGTTCCTGCCGCACCGGCTGTCCCCGCCGTTCCCGGCGTCGACGTGCCTGACGTTTCGGCCCGCTGACACCTGCTCAGCTAGTGTGGACTGCGGTCATCCGGCTACATGGCCGGATCCCGCAGTCCACATGGCAGCCAGCCAGCAGACCCACAGCAGCAGAGCACACCGTGCCGGAGCTCCCAGCAGCGGAGCACACCGTGCCGGAGCACACCGCGACCAAGACCGGGATGAGCGCGTCCGCTGCCCGGGATGGAGGAGCCGCCGGTGACTGACACCTTGGCCGAAGAAGACATCCAGATATGGGAAGGCACAGCCGAAGCTGATCCGGCTTTGCTGTTCAGCGCTGCCTACCGCGCCTACTCCGGCGCGGTCCTTGGCTACCTCCGGGCGCGCGGCGTGGACGATCCCGAGGCTGTCACCCAGGACGTGTTCCTGGCGTTCTTCCCCAAGATCGGTGACCTGACAGGCGGCTTGCCCGGCGCCAAGTCGCTGCTCTTCTCCATCGCCCACGCCCGGATGGTGGACCACTACCGGCGGGCGGAACGACGCCCGGACTTTTCGCCCTACGACCCCGTGCACGACGCCCGCAGCACCGCCTCCGCCGAGGACCACGTGGTTGGGCAGGATGGGGGAGCAGCGGCCCTGCTCGAAGGCCTGGCCGAGGACCACCGTGAAGTCCTGGCGCTCCGGGTGGTGGCTGACCTGTCCATCGAACAGGTGGCCGGCATCATGGGCAAGTCCCAAGGCGCCATCAAGCAGTTGCAGCGCCGGGCGCTGCAAAACCTCAAGGACCAGACCCTAAGAAGAAACCAGGCACATCATGAGTGACACCGCAGGCTCCCTGGGCAACACCGCAGCTCTGAGTAACGCTGCCGGTTCCAGCAACGCCGCCGGTTCCAGCAACGCCGCCGCCGTTGACGTTCTGCTGTTTGAAGCCGGGATGGACGACGACGGCGGCCTCCGCGCTGCCCTGCTTGAGCTCCGCTCGCTGTCGGCAGGACAGCCCGTGCCCTCCGCTGCGGTTGCCGAACTGATGGTCCCGGCAGAGGTTACCGCTGCGCCCGCCGCGGTTCCGGTTGATGAGCTTGCCGCCCGGCGCCGTGCCAAGCGAAGGATCACCATGACCACCCTCTCGGTGGCAGCATCGCTGGCAGCCGGCGGAGCCGTAGCCGTGGCGTCCGATCAGGGCATCCGCGACACCCTCGGCGCACTGAACCATGCCGTCACGTCCTTCGTGTCCGGGACGGGCGGGGCATCATCGGACCAGGCCGGCAACACGCCGTCGACCGGTCCCTCCCAGCCCGGCGGTGCGCCATCGGTGCAGGTTCCCGGCGCGCCCGCGCTCTCCGGGGAGGACACGACGCCGGCGACTCCACCGGCGTCGGGCGGTGTTAACAGCGGCGCAGGAGTTCCCGCGCCTGCAACGCCGGGCAAGATGCCGCCGTCGGGGTTCACCCTGCCGGACAACCTGGCACCGGGCACCCTGACGCCCGGCCTGCCAGGCGCCGATACCCCAGTGGCCGGCACCCCAGGAGACGGCGGACCCCTCGGTAGCCCCCTCAACGGCCTGCCATTGGACGAGGTGGCGCCGAGCGTTCCAGGGCAGCAGCCATTGCTGCCGCTCCCGGCCACCCCGCCCGCTTCGCCGGCGCCGGGTCAGTAATCAGCGGCGCCCGGCCAGTAATCAGCGCCAGTAATCAGCGGGGCACGCCGTCTGCCGCAGCAGCCCAGACCGGGATACGCCCAGCCAGGGCGTGAACGCGCGTCAGTACCCTGAAGCGGCCGTCCGGATCATGTCTCCGGCTGGGCTCGCCAGGTACCAGACGCTGTTCACGCCCTGCCCGAGGATGTCGCCCGGGTTCGTGTCCTGGGCGAAGTAGTAGAGCGGCAGTCCGTTCAGGGTCACCTGCTTTGCCCCCTCCGGGGTGGCGATGGTCCCCAGCGTTCCGGTGACACCTTCGGCCGAGGGTGTGGCCGCGGTGGTCAGGACCGGTGGCCAGGCGGTCAGGCACGCCGCTGTGCAGGCGCTGGTACCGGAATCCTTCACGTCCTTGGTGAAGTAATAGACGCTCATCCCGGCGGCATCAACCACGATGGTGCCGGCGCTTGAGGGTGCTGTTTTGAGGTCGACGGCGGCTGCCGCTGTGGGCGATGCGGTGCCCGGCGCGGCGGACGTCGCCGCACCCGTCGTGGGTGCCGCAGAGGTCGCCGCCGGGGCCGCGGGAGTCGTGGCTGTGGTGGTTCCGGGGCTGCCGTCGCAGCCGGAAAGTGCGGTTGCGAGGGCCAGCGCGGCAAGTCCGATGCCCAGATGCTTTTTCACGTCAATGCTCCTTGGCTGGGGGCCCGGCGTCGGATCACCGGACGCTAACCGATACGACGCGCACAGGGGAACAATGGTTCACAGTGAACCGATCTCCCTGCGTGGACGTTTGTATCGGCAGGGATGAGGTGGGATTGCGCAGGGATGCATCGGGGACAGGAGGGGGCGGGCATGCCGCTGGATGAGGACGTGGTGGCCGCGATCTACCGCGAACACGGCCCCGCCCTGCGCCGCTTTGTGCTCAGTGCCTCCCGTGACCCGCAACTGGCTGAGGACGTGGTCCAGGAGACCGTGCTCCGCGTCTGGCAGCAGGCCCCGGACATCACCGGCAGCCTGCGCAGCTACCTGTTCAGGACCGCGCGGAACATCATGATCGACAACTACCGTAAGGCCCAGCGACGCCCGGTGGAAGCTTTGGGGCGGGAACCCGTGGACCCGGCCGGCGCCGTCGAACGCGTGGATGAACTGCTCAACCGCGTACTGATGGAGGAAGCGCTGCTGCGGCTCAGCACCGAACACCGCGATGTCCTCGTAGCCCTTCACTACCGCCGGTTCACCGTCAACGAGGCCGCGGTGCAGCTGAACATCCCCACCGGAACCGTGAAGTCGCGGGCGTACTACGCCGTCCGGGCGCTGCGGACAATCCTGGACGAAATGGGGGTGGAGCGGTGAACGCCCCGGATCTGCATCAGCTGCTGGGCGCCTATGTGCTCGGCGGGCTAGACGCCGCTGACCTGCGCCGCTTTGAGGAACATCTCCAGGAATGTGCCGACTGCCAGGACGAACTGGCCGGGCTGGAGCGGCTGCCTGCGCTGCTGGACGCGCTTCCCGTACCCGATGCGGTGGCCCTTACCGGAGGCAGCCGCCCGGCCGCCGCCGTCGAGCCTGGTGGAGCAGTGCCGCGCACGCTTTACGACAAACTCGCCGCCCGTCGTCGTAAAGTACGACGCCGGTGGACGGCTCTGGTGGGCGCCGTCGCCGCCGCGTGCCTCGCCTTGGGAATTGCGGTAGCTCCGATCCTGAACCGGCCGCCCCAGCCGGACGCCAGTTATTCGGTACAGGCTGAGAGTGGCCTGCGGTTCAGTGTTGACCTGGCCCGAAAAACGTGGGGAACGGAGTTGGCCGTCAACGGCAGCAGCATGCCCCTGGACGGTACTTACTCGCTGTGGGTCCGGGACCGCGACGGCGGGGAGGACCGCGCCTGCGCCTGGACCGCTACGCCGAGCGGCCGGATCAGGGTCACCGGGGCCACTCCCGTCCAGCTGGCAAGCATCGCCAGTGTGGAACTCCGTGACGAGGGGCAGAGGGCGGTCGCTGTGATCACGGTTCCCTGATCCGTCGTGCGCTGACGCCACGGCCACGGCCACGGCCACGGCCGCCGGGAACCGCGAAACCCCGGCGTCTGGTGGTGTGCTCCCCTGGTTACTTGTTCATGTTGGCCAGGCGTGCCCGGACCATCATGAACAGGCCGTAGCAGATCAGACCGGCACCAACGGCGGCGAGGAGGTAAGGCCCGAACGGCTGGTCACGCAGCGCATGAAGGCCCCCGTCCAGGCCGGTGGACTCCTCCGGGTGGGCGCGAAGCGTGGCGATGGCGATCAGCATGCCGGTCAGCAGCAGGACGATGCCCTTGGCGACATAGCCCACCACTCCCAGGACGGTGACGGCGGTCCGCGCTTTCGGGGAGGCGGGCATGGCCAGGTTCTTTTCGAAGGACTTCCTGAAGCCCCTCACGGCGTAGATGACCCCCGTGACCGCGATGCCCACGCCCACCAGAACCAGCAGTGCCACACCGCCGGGGGCTTTGATAACGTTCGCCGTCAGATCGCTCGCGGATTGCCGGTTATCGCCGCCGGAGCCGGTGCCCGTGGCGAAGCTGACCAGGGTCAGGGCCAGGGCGGCGAACACCAGGGCCTGGGCCGCGGCTTTGGCCTTCTTGCCGGCTTTTTCCTTGGTGGGCAGCCGGTTGTAATCGAAAATGGCGTCGCTGGCCTGCCAGAGGGCAAGGGCCACGCAGGCCGCGAAGCTGCCCCACAGGAGGAACGGCCCGGCAGGCTGGCTGGAAAGTTCGGAGACAGCTCCACTGAAGTCTGCGTTTCCCGTTCCGCCCATGGCGAGACGGATGGCGATGGCCCCGACCAAAAAATGCAGGATGCCGCTCGCCGCGAATCCCGCCCGTGCCAACAACTCCAGGGTGCGGGAGTTGGTGAAGTCCTCCGCCGCATCCGCGGCCTGCTTTAGTTCTCTTTTGATGGCGGGTTTCCTTTGGGCCAGTTCCTGAACACACGGATTGTTGCCCGTGCGAGCCACCATCGTCCCACGTGGAGCCTGCATCGAACAGGCCGGAGGCAGCCTCGGACCGCACCGGGTCCCGGTCCGCTCTGAGCCAGGTTCCCGTCAGCGCCGGCGGTAGCAGAGGTCGAAAATCAGCCGGCCCGCCTCGTGGGCCTTCGCTTCGAAACTCGTGCGGATCCGGCCCTCGAAGCGTGGAGCCCAGCCGCCGGTTTCATCCACACCTTCATTGGGGCCGGTGTGTTCGGTGCTGACCGGCGCCCGGCCCTCGCGGACAGGAGCACCGCCCACCAGGGATTCGACGCCGGATTGCCATACCTGGGTGAGGGGACTTTCCGGGCCGTGGCGTTCGCCGGTGTGGAGGTTTTCGAAGTCCGCCGAGTCCGCCAGGACGTTCCGGACGTGGACGGCATAGTTGGACCAGTCCGTGGCAATCCGCCAAAGCCCGCCGGGTTTGAGTGCCCGGGCGGCGAGCTGGGCGAACTCCGGCTGGATGAGCCGGCGTTTGTGGTGCCGCGACTTGTGCCAGGGGTCAGGAAAAAACACCCACAGTTCGCTGACCGATCCGGCCGGGAGCATGGTGGCGAGGACTTCAGGAGCGTTGGCCTCCACAACGCGGACGTTGCCCAGTCCGCGGCTGTTGATCTTGATGATGGTGTTCGCCAGTCCCGGGGTGTAAACCTCCACGGCCAGGAAGTCCGTGTCCGGATTCTCCTCGGCGGCGTGGCAGATCGCGTCGCCCAACCCTGACCCGATTTCCACGATCAGTGGCGCCTTGCGGCCGAACTCTGCCTCGGCGTCGAACGTGTAGTCCGGGTGGACCGAGGTGTTGGCGATGTGCCGGGGCACATCCAAGGCCCACCGCTCCGAGTGTTCCTCCCACGCTGTCTGCCGCCGTCCCTGCAGGCGGGTACCGCGGCGCACAAAGCTGACGGGCCTGCCGCCATAGGTACCGAACGACGCCTGGGTTCCGGGGGTCACCGGGCGCGGGACATGCGGAGGCTGGGGGGATTCTGGGGATTCGCTCATCCCTTCCAGAATAGAGGACAGGGACTGACACAATGGGTCGGGTGAGAACAGCTAAGCCCAGCGACGGGCAGGATTTCCAGGTCGACGGCGGGACGGATGACGTCCGTGCGGCCGCCCAGGCTTCCGCCAGCTCGTCCGCCAACCCGTCCGTCAACGCGGCGCAGGCACCGCCGGTGAACAGCAGACGCGCGCTGGCTTACCTGGGACTCTGCCTGGTGCTCATTGGCCTGAACCTCCGGACAGTTTTCTCCAGCTTCGCCGCCGTCCTTCCCGAGGTCACCGCCGGCGCCGGCCTGCCCGGCTGGGCCGTGCTGGCCCTCACCGCCGTCCCCGTGACGCTGCTGGGGGTATTCGCGCCGCTGGCACCGGGGCTGGCCAACCGTTTCGGCGCGGAGCGCGTCCTGTTGGCGGCCATGGCGCTGCTTACTGCCGGTCTGCTGCTCCGGCCCTCGGACCTCAGCGGGCTGGTGCCGGGGGCGGGAAACCTGCCGGCGTTGCTGGTGGGCACAGCTGCCTGCGGTGCTGCGGTGGCACTGTGCAACGTCCTGCTTCCGGGGCTGGTGAAGCGGGATTTCCCGCACCGGCTGGGGCTGATGGGCGGGCTGTACACCACCGCGATCTGCGCCTCCGCCGCACTAGGGGCCGGGTTCACGTACCCCGTCTTCACGGCGACGGGGGAGTGGACTGCGGCGCTGTGGTTCTGGGCGCTGCCCGCCGTCGTCGTCCTATTACTGTTCCTCCCCGTGGCCCTCGCCCAGCACCCCGTGCGGCGCCGCACCGCCAAAGACGGCGTCAGCGTGTGGCGGTCCGCGGTGGCCTGGCAGGTGACCATCTTCATGATGCTGCAGGCCATGATGTCGTTCAGCGTGTTTGCGTGGCTCGCCCCGATCCTGCGCGAACGCGGCGTGGACGGGGCGACGGCGGGCGTGATGGTGTCCGTTTCCATCGCCCTGCAGATGCTGGGCTCGCTGTTCGCGCCCGCGCTCGCGGCGAGGTTCCGGGACCAGCGCGCCATCAACACGGTGGTGGCGCTGATGACCGGCGGCGGATTCGCGCTCAGCATCTTCGGCCCGCTGGAGCTGATCTGGGTGTGGACCGGCCTGCTGGGGCTGGGGCAGGGAAGCCTCACGGCCGTGGCGCTGACCATGATCATGCTGCGGACCCGCGACGGCAACACGGCCTCGCACCTTTCCGGCATGATGCAGGGCGTGGGATACGGTGTGGGCTCCACCGGGACGCTGCTGGTGGGGCTGCTGCACCAGGCCACGGGATCCTTCGCCGCCGCCGGTGTGCTGTTCCTCTGCATTGGTGCGCTGGCCGCGGTCTTTGGTTACCGCGCCGGCCGTAGGCGATACATCGGGGGCTGAACCCAGTCGCTTCTGCTGGGCCTGCTGGACCGCAATCCGTTGCCGAAACGTTGCAATCGCGCGCCCGGAATCCGTTGACAGAGTGTGAGCTGCGCCATAGATTTGCCGTAACCTGAATCGCCTTTCAGGTTCACTCCAGATTCTTATCCCAGATCCACTGCTCAGTTTCCGCGGATTTCAACGAAAGGCATCCCGTGAAGGATACAAAGAGGTTCCTGCTGGCCGCCGTTATGGCCACGGGGCTGGCCCTCAGCGCCTGTGCGCCCACCACCGGCTCAGCCACCCCGGCCGCCTCCGGCAGTGCCGGCGCCACCACCGCCGCGGAACCGGTGGACGTGGGCATCATCTACTCCAAGACCGGCCCGCTCGCCGCCTACGGCGCCACCTACTACGAGGGCCTGCAGGCAGGCATCGAGCACGCCACGGACGGGACCGGCGCAGTCAATGGCGCCAAGATCAATCTGACATACGTGGACGATGGCGGCGATCCGGACAAGGCCGTCACCGCAGCGAAGGACCTGATCGGCAAGGGCTACAAAATCATCGGCGGCACCGTGGTTTCCGGTATCGCCCTGAAGCTGGCCGAACAGGCAGCGCAGAACAAGGTCCTGTACATTTCCGGCCCCGCCGCCACTGATGCCATCCAGGGCATCAACAAGTACACATTCCGCTCCGGCCGCCAGAGCCTGCAGGATGTGGCCACGGCCGGCTCCTTCATCGACACCAAGGGCAAGAAGGTGGTGGTGTTCGCGCAGGACAACGCCTTCGGCCAGGGCAACGTGGCCGCCGTCAAGGCCGTCCTCGGTGCCAAGGGCGCCACGGTTGAGGCCGTGCTCGTCCCGGACGGACAGGAACTCACCCCCTTCGCCCGCCAGCTCATCGACGCCAAGCCGGACATGACGTTCGTGGCCTGGGCCGGGGCTACCTCGGGCACCATGTGGCAGACCCTCAGCCAGCAGGGAGCGTTCGATATCGCTCCGGTGGTCACCGGACTCGGCGACGCCGCCACGTTCGGTGCGTACGGTGAGGCCACGGGCAAGATCAGCTTCCTGAACCACTACTTCCCGGGCGCCTCAGGTACCGAAGTGGAGAAGAAGATGATTGCCGCCGTCGAAAAGGCAGGCGCAAAGGCTGACCTCTTCACCCCGGACGGCTTCGTTGCCGGCCAGATGATTGTCCAGGCCATCAAGGAAGGCGGCTCCGACGCCGACGCCATGGTCAAGGCACTCGAAGGCTTCAGCTTCGACGGCCCCAAGGGCAAGGTGACGGTCCGGGCCTCGGATCACGCCCTGATCCAGGACATGTACCAGGTCAAGCTCGTCCAGAACGGCGCAGCCTGGAGCCCGGAACTGGTCAAGGTGGTTGCCGGCGATCAGGTCGCACCGCCCGAAAAGAAGTAGAAGAGGCCAACGAATGGTTGCTCCAGCCCTGCCTGCCCTCGCGGTGGACGGCCTCGGTCTGCAGATCGGCGGAGCCCGCATCCTCCAGGATGTGAGCTTCGCCGTGGCCGCCGGCGAAATGGTGGGCGTCATCGGCCCCAACGGCGCCGGCAAGACCACCCTGTTCAACCTGATCTCGGGCGTGATGCGGCCCACCGAAGGCAGCATCACCCTGAACGGCAGCGAGATCACGGCCACGCCGGTCCACCGCAGGGCCAAAGCAGGGCTGGGGCGGACCTTCCAGACCTCCAACCTGTTTCCCCGGCTCAGCGTGCTGGAGAACGTCCGGCTCGCCGCGCAGGCGAAAATCGGCGGCAGCTTCAGCATCCTGCGCTTCCCCTCGGCCTCCGATGAGGCCACCCGGATTGCGCTGGGCACCATCAAGGAAGTGGGGCTTTCCGGCCAGCTGACGACGGCGGCGGGGGACCTTTCCCACGGCGAGAAGCGGAAGGTGGAAATCGCCGTCCTCCTGGCGACGGATCCCGCCGTCGTCCTCCTTGATGAGCCGATGGCCGGCGTCGCGTCCGGGGACGTTCCGTCCTTGAGCGCGATCATCCGCGGGATGCACCGCGACCGCGGCTGCACCGTGATGATGGTGGAGCACCACATGGACGTGGTCCTGGGGCTGGTGGACCGGGTGGCGGTCATGCACCACGGCAGCCTGCTCGCGCTGGACAGCCCGGAGGCCGTGATGGCCGATCCGACCGTACAAAGCGCCTACCTTGGAGAACCCGTATGAGCGCCATAGCCCAACCCCGTCCCATCCTTCGGGTTGAGGGTCTTAACGCCCACATCGCCGGCCAGCAGGTGGTGGAGGACGTTTCCTTCACGGTTCCGGCAACCGGAATCACCGCCCTGCTGGGGCGCAACGGCGTGGGCAAGACCAGCACCATCAAGGCCATCATCGGCCTGATCGACCGCACGGGAACCGTTGAACTGGACGGCGTCCGGGTCGAAAAGGAGCCCACCTACAAGATCATCCGCAGCGGCGTGGGCTACGTCCCGGAGGACCGCGAAGTGTTCTCCAAACTCACTGTCGCGGAGAACCTCCGCCTGGCGGAACGTGACGCCGCACCGCGCAGGCAGCTCGTCGAGGAGCTTTTCCCTGACCTGCTGGCCCGCGCCGGCCAGATGGCGGGCACCCTCTCCGGCGGCCAGCAGCAGATGGTGTCGCTGGCCCGGGCCCTGCTGAACACCAACAAGATCCTCCTCGTGGACGAACCCACCAAGGGCCTGGCCCCGAAGATCGTGGCCGAGGTGGCCGAAACACTCGCGGAGGCTGCCAAGACCGTTCCCATTCTCCTGGTGGAGCAGAACCTGCACGTGGTCCGCCAACTCGCGGAAGGCGCAGTTGTCCTGTCCGGCGGCAGGGTGGTCCACACCGGCAGCGCCCTCGGTTTCCTTGACGACGCCGAGCTGACGCAACGTTTGCTGGGCGTCTCGGCCGAGGTCACCTCCCACGAGGCTGCACCTCACGAGGCTGCACCTCACCAGAAAGGCGCGGCCCTGTGAGCACCGTCGTCCTCCTGCTCTTCACCGGCCTGGGCCTCGGCGCCCTGTACTTCCTGGTGGCCGCCGGACTGTCCCTGATCTACGGGCTGATGGGCGTCCTCAACTTCGCTCACGGCGCGTTCCTCACCCTCGGCGCCTTCACCGGCTGGGAAATCGCCCGCCGCACCGGCTCGGACAGCTGGGGGACCTTCCTGCTCTCGCTGCTGGTGGGAGCCGCGGCCGGGGCCCTGTTCGCCGTGTTCACCGAATTTGTCCTGATCCGCCGGCTCTATCAGCGGCACATCGAGCAGGTCCTCATAACGGTGGGCCTCTCGCTTGCCGCTGTTGCACTCTTCGACGGCATCTGGGGCACCGATCCGGTCTTCATCCAGGGTCCGGCATGGTTCAAGGACACCACTGAAATCCTCGGCGCCCGTGTCCCGAACGACCGGTTTGTCTGCATCATCGCCGCGGTCCTGGTGCTGCTTGCCATGGTGTTTTTCCTCAAGAACACGCGGTACGGCATGATCATCCGGGCCGGCGTCGAAAACCGCTCCATGGTCACCGCCCTGGGCATCGACGTCCGCAAAGCCTTTACCCTCGTCTTCACCATCGGCGGCGCCGCGGCCGGGCTGGGCGGAGTCCTTGCCTCGCATTACTTCGGCTACGTCTCGCCGATGCTGGGCGGATCGCTGCTGATCTTCGCCTTCATCGTCACCGTGATCGGCGGGCTCGGTTCCCTGACCGGCGCGGCGATTGCCGCCGTCGGGGTGGCTGTCCTGCAGCAGTTCGCCAACTTCTACCTCGGCGGCACCGGTGACTTTGTTGTGGTGCTGGCCCTTGCGCTGGTGCTGCTGTTCCGTCCGTCCGGCCTGCTCGGGAGAACCTCATGACCACCGATACCGACGCCACTGACGCAACCGGCGCAGCGCATGCAGCCGGCCCCACGGCGCTCGGCGCCCCTGAAGACAAGAGGACGACGGCGGCCGCGCACGGAAGCCGCCACGGTTCCAGTCCCGCCGGTGCCCCCGCCCGTCCCCGCCTGACCCGCCGCCGGTTGGTTGGCGCCGCAGCCGGCCTCGCCGGGGTGGTGCTGCTGGTCCTGCTCCCGCTGCTGAACCTGTCCCTGCCAGGGGTGCTGCCCGGCCCCACCTACACGCCCGGGTCCCTGCAGCTGCTGGCGATGTGCATGCTGATGGCCGCCGCGGCTTTGACCTACCACCTGCTGCTCGGGGTGGCCGGCCTGCTCTCCTTCGGCCATGCCCTCTACTTCGGCGCGGGCGTCTACGGCCTGGCCATCATCCTGCAGAACCTCGACATTCCGCTGCTTCCGGCGATGGGGCTGACCCTCCTGGTGGTTATTGTGCTGGCGCATGTGGTGGGCAGCATCAGCCTGCGGGTCAGCGGCATACCGTTCGCCATGGTCACACTGGCTTTCGCCCAGGCAGGTTCCGTGGTGGTGGGCCGCAACCCGGAGGGCATCACCGGCGGCGACGAAGGCCTGACGCTGCGAACCGATAACCTGCCGGACTTCCTGGTGGGGGTGGTCAACACCCGGAACCTCTACTGGCTGGCGCTGGCCGTGCTGGTGGCCGTGTTCATCGTGGTCACCTGGGTGCAGTCCTCCCGCGCCGGCCATGTGGCTGCGGCCGTCCGTGAAAACGAACTGCGCGTCCGCGTGCTTGGCCTGCAGCCCTACCTCATCAAGCTGCTGATCTTCGTGGTCTCGGCTGTCCTGGTCAGCATCATCGGCATGGTGTTCCTGCTGCTGCAGAGCGGGGCCGTGCCGCGGGCCGTCTCCGCCGATCTCACCATCACCCTGCTGGTCATGGTGGTCCTGGGCGGTGTCGGCTCCCGCTGGGGCGCCGTCATCGGCGGCGTTTTCTACACCATCCTCGATCAGCGCCTGACCACCCTCGCCAATTCCGATGCCATTGATGCGCTGCCCGACATCCTGCGCGTACCGTTGTCAGAGCCGCTTTTCATCCTGGGCACGCTGTTTATCCTGGTGGTGCTCTTCCTGCCCGGTGGCCTGACGGGCACCGCCCAGCGGCTCGCCCGGCGCCGCAGCCGGCGTACCGAGAAGTCCCGCGAGATCCTGGAGGAGGCGGCATGACCACCGCTGACGGACTGCACACCCTGGGCCGCTGGACCACTGACCGCAGCCTCGCCACCCCCCACAGGATCGCCATCGACGACCGTGGCTGCACCCTCACGTACGGCGAGCTGGAACGGCGGGCTGCCGGCCTGGCCGCGGGCCTGCGGGCCGCCGGATACGTCACCGGTGACCGGATAGCCACCCTCACCGGCAACAGCTCCGACCATGTGGTGGTCTTTTTCGCCTGCGCCAAGGCCGGGCTCGTCCTGGTGCCGCTGTCCTGGCGCCTGTCGCCCCATGAGCTGTCCGCGCAGCTCGGATTGGCGGACGCCCAGCTCCTGCTGGTGGAAGGCGATCTGGACGCCTTGGCCGCCGCCACCTGCTCGCTCCTGCCCCAGCCGCCGCGGACCGCGGCGCTCGGGCCCGGCGGCGTCGAAAAATCCGTGCCGGCGCCTTCCCGGGTAGCCCGGGCCGCGGCGGCGGCGCGCCCGGCAGAAGTCGTGTCCCCGGTGGCAGGGCGGGAAGTGCACGACGACGACGCCCTCCTGATGATCTTCACCTCCGGCACGGAGGGGGCCAGCAAGGCCGCCGTACTGACGCACGCCAACTGTTTCTGGACGAACCTCTCGCTCTCGCGGACCCTGGACATCGTCAGTACCGACGTCGTTCTGGCCGTGCTGCCCCAATTCCATGTGGGCGGTTGGAACATCCAGCCGCTCCTGGCGTGGTGGACGGGCGCCACCGTGGTTTTGGAGCGCGGCTTCGAACCGGGCCGGGTGCTGCAGCTGATCCCGGAACGGCGCGTGACCATGCTGATGGGCGTCCCCACGCATTACCTGATGCTGGCCGAACACCCGGACTTCGGCCAGGCCGAACTGGGGAGCTTGCGGCATGCCGTGGTGGGCGGGGCGCCCATGCCGGCGCCGCTGCTGCGGATCTGGCACCGCCGGGGAGTTGCCTTGAGCCAGGGTTACGGGCTCACGGAGGCCTCGCCCAACGTCCTGTGCCTGGCGAATGAGGACGCCGAACGCATGGTGGGCTTCTCCGGGAAGCCCTACCCGCACGTCGCGGTTGCGGTGGCGGACCCAGTCACCGGGGAAGTGTACGACGGCGAGGCCACGGGCGAGCTTTTAGTGGGCGGCCCGGGTGTTTTCGCGGGGTACTTCCGCGACCCCGCCGCCACGGCCGCCGTCCTCGCTGACGGCTGGCTGCGCACCGGGGATCTGGTGGAACGTGACGCCGACGGGTACATCCGGGTGGTGGACCGGCTCAAGGACATCTACATTTCCGGCGGCGAAAACGTGTCACCGGCCGAAGTGGAAGCAGTCCTGCTGTCCCACCCTGCCGTGGCGCAGGCCGCAGTGGTGGGAGTGGAGGACGAACGCTGGGGCGAAAGCGGGCACGCCTTTGTGGTGGTCCGGCCCGGCATGGCAACGGATGAGCAGGAGCTGCTGCTGCACTGTGCCTCCCAGCTCTCCTCGTTCAAGGTCCCCGCCGCGGTGGCGATGGTGAGTTCGCTGCCCCGGACGGCACTGAACAAAGTGCTCCGCGCCAGGCTGCGGCAGGAGCTGCTGCGAGCGGAACCGACCCCGGGCAACCCGGCCACCCGGCAGCAGGCGCCGCCACAGCACGCGCCGCGGCAGCACACGGAAGGCGGCCGCAGATGAGTGCCGTTCCCCGCACCGCCAGGGGCACGCGCACCCGGGCCAAACTGCTCGAGGCGGCAGAGACAGTCTTCGCCTCCGTGGGCTACCACGAGGCCTCTATCGTGAAGATCACGGAGGAGGCCGGCGTCGGGCTTGGCACCTTCTACCTTTACTTCGACGGCAAACAGACCATTTTTGACGAGGTGGTGGAGGACCTCAACCGGAGGGTCCGGCACGCCATGACCGATGCCGCCCGCAGCGCCGGGACCAGGCTCGAGGCCGAACGGGCGGGTTTCCGGGCGTTTTTCCGGTTCACGGCCCAGCACCCGGCGCTCTACCGGATTATCCGGCAGGCCGAGTTCGTCTCGCCCGGGGCACTGCGGCTGCACTACACGCGGATCGTGAACGGCTACATCGAAGGGCTCAAAGCCGCGCAGCTCAGCGGGGAGGTCCGGGACATGGACCCCACCGTGGCGGCGTGGGCGCTGATGGGCATTGGGGAGCTGATCGGCATGCGCTGGGTGCTCTGGGACGAGGAAGGCGCGGACCCCGTCCCGGGGGCACGCCCGGATGTTCCGGAGGACGTCTTCGAGGAAATGATGCAGTTCATCGAGCGTGCGCTCGCGCCCGCTCCAAGCGCGGCGCCCGCACCAAGCCCCACCCCCAGTTCTTCCCGGCCCGATGAAGGGGAAAGCGCATGACGCGAGAAGCCAGCAACGCCACGTACCGCACGGCCGGGGTCGAAGTCCGCGGCGGCACCCTGCACACAGCAGTCTGGGGTCCCGAGGATCCGGACGCGCCCACCATCCTGGCCGTCCACGGCGTGACGGCCTCGCATAAGGCGTGGCACTACCTGGCCGAGGCGCTGCCTGACGTGCGGATCATCGCCCCGGACCTGCGGGGACGGGGCCGGAGCAACGGGCTTCCCGCGCCCTACGGCATGCCCACCCACGCCCAGGACCTGGCCGCAGTGCTGGCGAGGTTCACTCCGGAGCCGGTGGTCGTCGTCGGCCATTCCATGGGCGCCTTCGCGGCCCTGGTCCTGGCGAATCTTTTTCCGGAGCGCGTGCGATCGCTGGTCCTGGTGGACGGCGGCCTGCCGCTCCAGGTTCCGGCCGGAATCTCGGACGAGGAGGTGGTGGCTGCGGTGCTGGGCCCTGCCGCCGAACGGCTCAACTCAACATTCCCCAGCCGCGAGGTGTACCGGCAGTTCTGGCGCCAGCACCCGGCGTTCAGCAGCGACTGGACCCCGTTCGTGGAGGACTACGTGGATTACGATCTGACGGGCGAGGAGCCCGAGCTGCGGCCAGCCACGAGGTACCAGGCGATGGCCGAGGATACCGCCGAGCTGCACCGGGGCGCGTCGCTGCTCAAGGCCCTGGACGAACTCGCCGTTGATGCCCAGGTGCTCCGGGCTCCACGGGGACTGCTGAATGAACCTGCCGCCCTGTACGCGCCCGGGTACCTTGAGGCGTGGGCGCTGAAGCTGCCCTCACTCAGGGTCCGTGAGGTGCCGGACGTCAACCATTACACGATCGTCATGGGCGAGGCCGGCGCCGGCGCTGTTGCCGAAAGCGTGCAGGAAGCGCTGGCAATCCGGTAGCGCGCATGATTCGATTCACCTTGTGAGAAAGCCGGCTCA
This sequence comes from Pseudarthrobacter sp. DSP2-3-2b1, assembly GCF_049895945.1. Classification (NCBI taxonomy): domain Bacteria; kingdom Bacillati; phylum Actinomycetota; class Actinomycetes; order Micrococcales; family Micrococcaceae; genus Pseudarthrobacter; species Pseudarthrobacter sp. DSP2-3-2b1. Next base: position 21,851 of record NZ_JAFCTI010000018.1, read on the forward strand.
TCTGGTGGCAGAACCAGCCGCCAACATCCTGAAGCGGCCGTACCGCTGGGTCACCATCGGCGCCTGCGCCCTGGTGTTCCTGGCCGCATTCGAGTCACTCGCCGTGACCACCATCATGCCCGTTGTCAGCCGCGAACTCGACGGCGCCAGCCTGTACGCGCTGGCCTTCGCCGGACCGCTGGCCACCGGGGTGATCGGCATGGTGGCGGCAGGAAACTGGTCCGACCGGCGCGGACCCGCGGCACCATTGTTCGCCTCGGTGGCCTTGTTCGTGGTGGGTCTCCTGATTGCGGGCACGGCCGTGTCCATGCCGCTTCTCGTGTCCGGCCGGCTGGTGCAGGGCCTTGGCGGCGGTGCTCTGACGGTGGCGCTTTATGTGGTGGTGGCCCGTGTCTACCCGGCCGTACTCCACCCCGGGATCTTTGCCGCCTTCTCCGCTGCCTGGGTGATCCCGTCCCTCGTGGGCCCGTTCGCGGCGGGCATCGTTGCCCAGCTCCTGAGCTGGCACTGGGTGTTCCTTGGGGTGGTGGGACTAGTGGTTCCCGCCCTCGTCATGATTGTCCCCGTGCTCCGCGGCCTGGACCGGCAGTCCCCGGACGCCGACGTCCCACCTTGGGCGGTGGGCAGGCTGGGATGGGCCGGCCTCGCAGCGCTCGCGGTGCTGGGGCTGAACCTCTCAGCGGGTGCCACCTTCTTTCCGGCGGCACCGGCAGTCCTCGCCGCGGCCGCCGTCGTTGTGGCCCTTCTGGCGGTGCGCCCGCTGGTGCCCGGCGGAACCCTGCTCGCCCGCCGTGGCCTCCCGAGCGTCATCCTGACCCGCGGTCTGGCCGGAGCGGCGTTCTTTGGCGCCGAGGTGTATCTGCCCTACCTGCTGATCGAGGAGTACGCGTTTCCGCCGACGTTCGCGGGGCTGACCCTCACCGGCGGCGCGCTGGCCTGGGCCGGCGCCGCCGCCATCCAGGGCCGCCTGGGCGCCAGGCTGACTCACCGTGTGGCTGTGTGGAGCGGCGCGGTGCTGGTGCTGGGCGCCATCCTCCTCGCCCTGGTGACAACGGCACTGCACTGGCCCGCCGCCGTCGCCATTGCCGGCTGGATCTTCGCCGGCGGCGGCATGGGGCTGCTCTACCCGCGGCTCAGCGTTATGACCCTCGCCCTGTCCACCAAGGAGAACGAGGGCTTCAACAGCTCGGCCATGTCCATTTCGGATTCACTGGGCGGCGCGCTGGCGCTCGCCGCGACCGGGATCGTGTTCGCGGCATCTACGACGACGGCGGCCTCGTTCTCCGGCGTCTTCGCCCTGATGGCGGTGGTCGGCGTCGCCGCGGTGGCCGTTGCGCCGCGGGTCAGCAGGCCCGTAGGTCAGCCGCCGGCGGGTCAGTAGTCCGGGCGGGGGAGGACGTTGAAGTAGAGGTGCGTGACGCCGTCGCCCTCAATCACCCGGGTCCGTTCGAGTTTCACCGGGGCGCTGGCCAGGTGATCGAAGAACCGGATGCCGGAACCCAAAAGCCACGGCGCCAGGTTCACGCGGATCTCGGCGAGCAGTCCGGCGTCGAGCGCCTGCCGGATGATGTCCGGGCCGGCGAGGCCAATGTCCTTGTCCCCGGCGAGCTTTTCGGCCTCGGCCACGGCGTCCTGGAAACCGCTGGTGACGAAAGAATAGGGGACGCCGTCCCGCGGCCAGCCGTCCGGGATGGTGTGGCTGAGCACCACGATGGGACAGTCGATGGGATGGTTCCCGTCCCAGCCGTGGGTGATTTCGAAGATCCGGCGTCCCACCAGGAGTGCGCCCGCGGACATGGTCCGGCGGAGGTGCTCCGCGCTGGCTTCGGTGACGTGCCAGGTCATGTCCTGCCTGGCGGTGGGGACCTCCACGGGGCCGTTCTCGTACCAGTCGAACAGCCCGCCGATGCTGTCATCCGGCAGGGCGATGAACCCGTCCAGCGACATCGTCATTTCCGCCACAAGCTTTGCCATGGTGTTTCCTCCCGGGGTTGAGGGTTCCTGCCGAAGCTTTGGTCAGGAAAGCCGGGTGGCGCGGAGCACGGTATCGCCGATGACCGCTTCCCGTCCGTCCGGATCCGCCACCACCCGGTCGCGGGTTGTATTGACCTCCAGTTGCCACTCCGGCGAGTCCAGTCCGAGTTCCTGGACAAGCTGGGCGGGGGTGTAGAACATGTCCGGCTCGGTGTGGGTCTGGGTTCCCCACGGTGGCAGCATGTCCGGATGGTGGCCCACGATCAACAGGGTGCCGCCGGGTTTGACCGCCGATACAGCCGTCCGCAAAGGGTCCTGCCACCCCATGGTCCGGGAGTGCAGGAACTGCGAGGACACCAGATCGTACTTCTCGTCCGGCTGCCATTCCTCCAGGTCGCACTGCTGCCAGCGGATGCGGCTGGGAATGGCGCCGGGACCCTCCGCGTGCACGCTTTCGCGGTCCAGCGCCGTCTTCTCGTGCGCGGCCGCACGTTCCAGGGCGACGGCGGAAACGTCGACGGCGGTGACGGTCCAGCCCTGCTGGGCGAGCCAGATGGAGTCCGCACCCTCGCCGCACCCCACATCGAGGGCCTTGCCGGGGTGAAGCCCGGCGGCCTCGCGGACAAGCTGCGGGTTTGGCTTTCCGCTCCAGAGCTTCGGTGCGCTGCGGTACCGTTCGTCCCAGGCCTCTGCGGAGCTTTGCGCCGCTTCCTCCCCAAGCCCGATGGCGCCGTCGTCCGTTCTGTGATGGTGGTGGTCAGCACCCTGTTGCGTCATGCCTCAAGGGTGCCCCTGCCTTGCCCGCGAAAGCAACGGCTGCTGCTGGCTTCAGTGCGTTTGCGTGCGCGGCGGCCTCTGTGGACGGCCGGGCAGTCCGCTGCTGATAGACTGGTGGAACTTGATGTGCAGTGATGCCCACTTTTGTTCCGGTTCATCAACCGGTTCCCCTGCTGGAATCCTCGGATTCCGAGGCCAGGGAGTGGGATTTTTTCATGTGAGAGGCACATCCTGCGTCGATGAACGCGTTCTATTTGGTCCCGGCCGCCGTTTTGTAAAAATGGCAGCTGGCCGGTTGATCACCTGAGTTTTCTTCGGCGAAACCCCTGAGCCAACCGGCGTCGGGGGCCGATATCCGTATGGATACCGCCTGAAAGACCTTTATTTACATGACTACTTTCGCTGCCCTTGGCACGCCCAAAGAACTCGCCGATTCCCTCACCGCCCAGGGAATCACCGAGCCGTTCCCCATCCAGGTCAAGACCCTCCCGGACACCCTGGCAGGACGCGACGTCCTGGGCCGCGGCCGCACCGGCTCCGGCAAGACCATCGCTTTCGCCATCCCGCTTGTAGCACGACTCGCTGAGCGGGAAGCCAAGCACTTCCGCAAGCCCGGCCGCCCCATGGGCCTGGTCCTCGCACCGACCCGCGAGCTGGCCACCCAGATCAACGCCACCATCGAGCCGATGGCCAAGGCCATGGGCCTGAACACCACGGTGATCTACGGCGGCATCTCCCAGGCACGCCAGGAAAAGGCCCTGCGCGCCGGCGTCGACATCGTCATCGCCTGCCCGGGCCGACTGGAGGACCTGATCCGCCAGCGCATCCTGACCCTCGAGGCCGTGGAAATCACCGTCCTGGACGAGGCCGACCACATGGCCGACCTCGGCTTCCTCCCGGTGGTCAAGAAGCTCATGGACATGACCCCCAGCCAGGGCCAGCGCCTGCTCTTCTCCGCAACCCTGGACAACGGCGTGGACAAGATCGTCCAGCGCTACCTGTCCAACCCGCTGACCCACTCCGTGGATGACCCGCAGGCCGCGGTGACCACCATGGAGCACCACGTGCTGGTGGTCAACGATCAGACCGTCAAGAAGCAGCTGATCGTTGAGCTCGCCTCGGGTGCCGGCCGCCGCGTCCTCTTCATGCGGACCAAGCACCACGCCCGCAAGCTGGCCAAGACCCTGACCGACGCCGGGATCCCCGCCGTCGATCTGCACGGCAACCTTTCGCAGAACGCCCGTGACCGCAACCTGGCCGAGTTCTCCTCCGGTGACGTCCGCGTCCTGGTGGCCACCGACGTCGCAGCCCGCGGCGTCCACGTGGACGACGTCGAACTGGTCATCCACGTTGATCCCCCCACAGAGCACAAGGCTTACCTGCACCGCTCAGGCCGTACGGCCCGCGCCGGTTCAGACGGAACCGTTGTCACGCTGACCCTCCCGGAGCAGCAGAGCGACGTCAAGAAGCTCATGAAGGCAGCCGGCGTTGAAGTCAACTTCGAGCGCGTCACCGCCAACTCCCCGCTGGTTGCAGAACTCGTGGGCGAAATGGCCGACAAGATCGATCCCCGCACCCGTGCAGCACTGCTGGCCAAAAAGTCCGCACAGCAGGGCGGCGGCACCTCCACCGGTGCCAACGCCGAGCGCAAGCGTGCCCGCCGCACCACCCAGGCCGCACCCACCGCGGGTGGCCGTGGCGGACGTGGCGGACGCGGACGGGTTTCAGCCGAAGCCCCCCGCACCGATGTTCCCCGCGCCGAGCGCCGCGCTGTAGCTTTTGAAGGCCGCACCGAGGCCCGGGCAGCATTCGACCGCGTTGCCGAGCAGAACGAGGACCGCGCCATTGCAGCAGCCGCTGCACGCCGGAACTCCCGCGGCCGTGGCACTGCAGCCGCAACCCACCGCAACGACGTCCCCGCGGCAGGTGGCCGTGCATCGGCTGGCCGCGGTTCGGACGGACGCGCAGTGGATGGACGCACTGATTCCCGCGTAACCCGCAGCGATGCTCCCCGCGGCGGAACCGGTCGCCCGGCTTCCTCCGGACGCCCCGCTGCCTCAGGCGGACAGCGTGGCGGCCGTCCCGCAACCGGCCAGCGTGCAGCTGCAGGCGCCGGTGCAGGTGCCCGGACCGGTGGTGCCCGTACGGGTGGCTCCGGTACAGGTGGCCAGCGCTCCGCAGGCGCAGGTGCAGCCGGCGGCAACAAGGCAGTCTGGTCCTCCAACACCGGTGGTACTTCGGGTGGATCCTATGCAGGCAACGGTGGCGGTGGCCGCTCCGGTGAAGGCCGCCCGGCCCGCAGCGCAGGCCCCCGCCGCGCGTCAGCTCCGGCGTCGAACGAACGCCGCAGCCGCTAGGGAAAATCCTCAACCACAATCGAGTGCTCCGTAGACGCCCTTTAGAAGGTTCAAAAGGGCCGGTGCGGAGCACTCGATGAGTGTCTTAACGGGGGCTTTACCAGCCGCGGGTGCGCCACTCCGCAAGGTGCGGGCGTTCCGCGCCGAGCGTTGTGGGCTGGCCGTGGCCGGGGTGCACCACGGAGTCATCCGGGTACACCTCAAACAGCCGCTCGCTCACATCGGTGATCAGCTGCTTGAACCGCTCGGGATCCTTCTGGGTGTTGCCCACGCCGCCGGGAAAGAGTGAGTCCCCGGAGAAGATGTGGGCCGGCCCGTCCGGGTCCTGGTAAACCAGGGCCACCGAGCCGGGGGTGTGTCCCCTCAGGTGCACGGCGGTCACGTCGAAGCCGTCAAAGTTGCCCACATTCCCGTGGTCCAGCAAAACATCTACCTTCACCGGCAGTTCCGGGGCGTCATCCGTCCCGGCCGCGGTCCGCGCTCCTGTCGCTTCCACCAGGCCAGGCAATGCGCGGACGTGGTCCCAGTGCTGGTGGGTGCTGGCGATCAACTCAAGTTTGGGCGTTGCTGCGGTATCCGCGGCCGCGTCCTGCAGCAGCCCCTGGATGGCCGGAAGGTCATCCGCGGCATCAATCAGCAGTTGCGCGCCGGACTCCTTGGCGGTCAGCAGGTAGACGTTGTTGTCCATCTCGCTGACCGAGATCCGGCGGATGGTGATGTCCCGTAAGTCGTGAATGAGCGTGTCCATGGGGACCAGTTTATTCACGGCGGGTTTTATTCACGTCCTTCGGAGACCCAGTTCGGGTCCGCAGAGCGGGAGCCGACGACGGCGTCCGCGGCCTGATCCAGTACGTCGAGTTGCGCCGGGGTCAGGTCCAGGGACAGGGCGCCCAGGTTTTCATCGATCCGGTGCGTTTTGCGCGTGCCGGGGATGGGGACAACGGGCAGTCCCAGCCGCCGGCCCTGGGCAAGCAGCCAGGCGAGTGCCACCTGCGCGGGGGTCGCAGCCAGTTCGGCGGCGACCTGCGCGATGGCGGCCACCACTCCCTGGTTGGCATCGGCGGCGCCCTCGGCGAAACGGGGGATCCGGCGTCGGAAGTCATTGGCTCCCAAGCTGGACGCGTCCACGGTGCCGGTGAGGAATCCCCGGCCCAGCGGCGAATAGGGGACAAATCCCACGCCCAGTCCGGCCGCGGCAGGAACAACGTTGCGTTCCACGTCGCGGCTCCAGATGGACCATTCGCTCTGGACTGCGGCGATGGGATGCACTGCCTGGGCTTCGGCAAGCTCCTGCGCCGTCACCTCAGACAGGCCAAGGTGCTTGATCTTGCCCTGCTGCACCAGCCCCGCCATGGCATCCACGGTTTCCACAATCGGAACGCGGAGGTCACGGCGGTGCATGTAGTAGAGGTCGATCACGTCAGTGCCCAGCCGCTTCAGGCTGGCTTCCACCGCCTGCCGGACGTAGGCTGCGTCCCCGCGGATGTCCGTGTAGCCCGCCGTCGGTGTGCCCACCAGGGAGAACTTGGTGGCGAGCTGGACTTCGCCCCGCCGGTCCTTGAGCAGCCGCCCCACGAGTTCCTCGTTGCTGCCCCCGCCGTAGATGTCCGCGGTGTCAATAAAGCTGACGCCGGCGTCCACGGCATGGTGCAGGGTCTTGAGGGCCTCGTCCGGCCCAACCTCGCCGTAGACCGGGGTGAGGGCCATCCCGCCGAAGCCCAGGGGACTGACCTTGAGGCCGTCGCCGAGGTGTACCAGTGGTGCAGTCATGAGTGCGCTCCGTTCCTTGAGGACTTATCCCAGCCAAGAACCCCGCCGCGTGCAGAGGTATTCCGCGCGCGGGCCTTAGCCGGGGTCGCCGGGGGCATCGAGCGGCGAGATCTCGGCGTTATGGCCTGGGCTTAGCGCCGATACGTCGCCACTCGATTGCGGCGGTGATGCGGGGCGGCCTAATGCCAGGGGATGATCCGGTCCGCACCTTGGCGGGTGGCCTCGATCAGCACGGCGTTAGCCTCGTCCGGGCCCTTCGCCCAGGCCTCGGCCGCGGCCCGCTCCATGCCAAACTCCACATGGCGGTCCACCAGCCGGGCGAGCCGCAGTTCAAGAGGCGTGTCCATGAACCAGACCTCGTCCAGCTGTGCCCGGACGTCCTTCCACTGCGGCGGCGCGGCCAGCAGGTAGTTGCCTTCGGTGATCACCAGCGGCACGGAGACCGGGACGGCGATGGACGCGGCGACGGGCTCGTCCAGGGTGCGCCGGAATTCCGGGGCGTACACCACTGCCTCGTCCCGCCGCGCCAGCCGCTGCAGCAGCGAGAGGTACCCGCCGGCGTCGAACGTGTCCATTGCCCCTTTGCGCTGCCGGAGCGGTGTGCCGTCGATGATCGCGTTGCCCAAGTGGAAGCCGTCCATCGGAACCACAACCGCCAGTTCCGGCCCGAACTGTTGCTGGAGCCAGGCGGCGAAAGTCGATTTCCCGGAGCCCGGCGAACCCGTGATGCCCAGCAATGTCCGCCGCCCGCCGGCCAATCGAAGGCGCAGGGCAGCCACAGCATCGGTGATCTCGGGGGAGTCCATGGGAAAAGCCTAGACCGGGCGCTGAGTCTCCCCACCTTTCCCGCCCACGACAGGCATGACGACAGCGGTTCGCCGGGACACGCCGCGGGCGAGCCTCAAAGGTGGGGAGACCCGGCAGGGGCTTTGGAAGAGTCAGCGACGCCCTTCGCACCGGCAGGGAGCGCCTTCAGCCCGGCTGCGCAGCCCACGATCCCGGCAATGAACAGCACCTTCAGGACGCTGAAGGGTTCGACGCCGGTGGCCATCGCCCAGCCCACCGTCAGGGCAGCGCCGATCCCCACCCAGACGGCGTAGGCGGTGCCGAGCGGGATGCTGCGGATGGCCAGTCCCAGGCCGATCATGCTGAGCGTGGCTGTCACAGCGAAAATAAGGGTCGGCAGCGGCCTTGTGAAGCCGTCGGACAGGCCCAGGGCCGTGGCCCACACGGCTTCGAGCACGGCGGAGGCAAGCAACAGGAGCCACGCAACGGAACGCGGGTTCATCACGCCACCACCTTCAGGCCCACCACGCACGCGGCGATGCCGGCGAGCAGGAGCAGGCGCGCCGCCGTCGGGCGTTCAACTTTGGTGATGATGGCGTAGGCGGAGGTCAGCACCACGCCCACCCCCACCCACACGGCGTAGGCGGTGCCGGTGGGGATGGCCTGCATGGCGAAGGCGAGGCCGGCCATGCTGGCGAGGACGGAGACCAGAAAAAGGAGCGCTGGCGCGATCCGGCGCCGGCCCTGAGCTTGGAAGGTCCGGTGCAGGGCGGCGGCCCAGACGGCCTCGAGCGCCCCGGAAAGAATGAGGATTAACCACGACATGACAGATCCTTTGGCCAGTCTTGTCGCGTGCCGGGTACTGAACCGTCGTCCGGAGACTCCGATGGGGGAGTCTTGGATCCAAGCCTAGCAACGCCCGACGGCGGGTGGCCACGTTGGTGGCCAACCTCACCGCCGGGCGGCGGACCTTCCTGCGGCCTTCGGCCCGCGGCCGGCTTAGAGGGCGCCGCCTGCTGCCGCGGGGGCCGAGCTGTCGCGGCCGCCGTCGCCGATGGTTTCGCGGGCGATGAAGTTCTCGATGTCGAACAGGTTGTCCGCGCGTTCGGCGATGTTCAGCAGGGTGGTCATCGAGGCGACCTCCTCCACCTGCTCCTTGAGGAACCAGAGGATGAACTGCTCGCCGAGGGCGTCGTCCTCGCCGCGGGCGGCCCGGAAGAGGGACTCGATGTCGCGGGTGACTTCCTTCTCCTGCTGCAGGGCAAGAGCCAGCGGCTCGGTCACGGAGGAGAAGTCGTTGCGGACGGTGGGGACACCGGGAATGGTGAAGGGGATGTCGCGGTCCAGCATGTACTGCACCATCATCATGGCGTGGTTCCGTTCCTCCACCGACTGCCGGTAGAAGTAGCGGGCCAGTTGCGGGAGGTCCTGGTTGGCGAACCAGGTGGCCACGGCAATGTACTGCTGCGAGGCCGCGAACTCGTTGCCGATCTGGGTGGACAGAAGCGCGTTAAAGGAGGTGGTCATAGCCCGAGTTTAGGGTCGGGACGCGGCAGTGGCCAGTGTGGGAAGGCTCGGATAACGGAGGCGAGGCTACCCTGCCACGCGGTCGATCGACACCACTGCAAGGAAACCGCGGCCCAGGATTTCGGGGGAGCGGACATCGGAACCGACGACGGCGTCGTAGCGGCCCAGTGCCTCGGGCTCCGGTGCCGGGGCTGCTTCGGTTTCGGCATCCGTCGCGCCGTCGTCCTCCGCGGCGCCCGGACTGACTGTTGCCTGGCCCTGCAGCAGCACGGCCAACTGCCCCTCGAAGACGGGGTGCGCGCGCTTTTTGGAGAGCTCAATGATGGACGTAAAGCCCTTGTAGGTGTCACTTCGGGTGACCACGTTCAGGTTGCGGACGTCCCCGGTGGGGAGGGCGCCGTGGGATGCGGCTTCCCCGGAGAATCTGAAGGGACGGTACTTTTCGAGTGGATGTTCGGCGCCGTCCACGGTCAGCAGGAGGAGTTCGCCGTCGATCACCGTCAGGACGCGCTCCATTCCCGGGAACGTGGAGAAGTCCCCGGCCTTGGTGACATCGGCGATGCTGACACGCCAGTCCCAGGCGCCGTCCTGTGCCGAGGCGGCCTTGGGGTGGCTGGCCAGCTCCCGGGTCACACCGCCCTTGTTGCGCCACGGTTCGTTCTTGAGCTCTGCAAAGCGGATGATCTCCATCTGACCAGCCTAGTTGTTGCCGGACCCCAGCGGCCCTACGGCAAGGGCGTGGCATGCTGGGTGGATGCGCCTGGGAATCACCACTGAACAGAACCGGCTGCTGGCAGCGTGGCTCGGTGATTTCAGGCTGGTGCGGGATTACTCCTGGCCCCTTCAGGACACCACGGTGCTCCACGTTGTCACACCGGCCGGAGCGTTCATCGTCAAGGCGAGCACCACGAGCCACCACATCCGCCGAGAAATCTCCGCCCACGCTGTGGGATTTGACGGGCTTGAAGGCCGCGTTCCTGCGCTGCGGCACGCGTCCGCGGAGGCGGGAATGCTGGTGACGGAATTCCTGCCCGGGACGCTGGTCGAGGGGACACCGGCCGAGAACGATCCGGAAACTTACCGCCAGGCGGGGGAACTGCTGAGGAAAATCCACCAGCCGGCGGGGGACTCGCTTCACTACGCCAAGGCCCTGGCCACAAAGACCCGCGCGTGGATGGACCGCGCCCACGGGCTACTGGCGGAGACGGACCTCAAGCGCCTCGAGGACCAACTGGCTGGCCTGAATCCGGGCGCCGTCCCGATGGTAACCACGCATGGCGACTACCAGCCAAGGAACTGGCTGCAGGACAACGGGCAGATTAAGGTGATCGACTTCGGCCGCGCCGAACAACGTCCGTGGGTCCACGACCTCGTCCGCCTCACGCACCAGCAGTTCGTCCACCGGCAGGGCCTGGCTGAGGCATTCCATGAAGGGCTGGGCAGGACTGTAGGGCCGGCGGAAGCTGACCTGTGGCGCCTGGAAAATCTGAACCAGGCCGTTGGGACCGTGGTGTGGGCCCACCAGGTGGGCGACGCAGCTTTCGAAGAGTCCGGCCGGGGCATGGTGCATCGTGTGCTGTCCGGAACCTGACGGGACGGGCAGCAGAGGCGCCGGAGCCGTGTGCCTGCTAATCTCCTCCGGGGGGACAACACGAAGTCAGCCTGAAGGAGCCGGGAATGTTCGTTAAAGTCTGTGGTCTTAGTACGCCCGAATCTGTCCGGGAGGCCGTCGAGGCCGGAGCGGACGCCGTCGGCTTTGTCCTGACAGCCAGCCCCCGGGCGGTCTCGCCGTCCCAGGTCGCCCGGCTGAAGGCTGACATCCCCGACGGCGTGGTGGCAGTGGGAGTCTTCCGGCACGAACCCGTTGCGGACGCCGTGACGATCGCCCGCGCCGCCGGCCTGGAGTGGATCCAGCTGCACGGGGACCTCACCCCGGAAGACGTCACCACTGTCCACGACGCCGGCATGAAGCTGATCAGGGCAGTGACCATGGCAGCGACGGCGGACGCGTTCGCCGACTGGGGCGAGGAACTCCTGCTGATCGATGCCGCCGTACCGGGATCCGGCGAAACATGGGACTACGGCTCCATGGTGGACGTGACAGAGCTTCAGGACCGCAAATGGCTGCTAGCCGGGGGATTGGATCCGGACAACGTCAGCCAGGCTGCTGCCGCATCCGGGGCCTGGGGTGTGGACGTCTCCTCCGGCGTCGAGGTTTCCCGAGGTGTGAAGGACCTGGCCAAGATCCGTGCCTTCGTCCAGGCTGCCAAGGGCTGAGGGTTTCAGGGACCAATCAGGGCAGACCCCTACGTTTTTGTCTGACCCCGCAGGGCACAATGGACAGATGAAGACACTGCTCAACATCATCTGGCTGGTATTCGGCGGGTTCTGGCTCGCCCTGGGCTATTTCATGGCCGGCGTCATCTGCTGCCTGCTGATCGTCACCATTCCCTGGGGCATCGCATCGTTCCGGATCGCCGCCTACACCCTGTGGCCGTTCGGGCGCATGGTGGTGGACAAGCCGGGCGGGACAGGCGTGTTCTCGCTGCTGGGGAATGTGATCTGGCTTGTGGTGGCGGGCATCTGGATTGCAATCGGCCACGTGCTGACCGCATTCGCCATGGCCGTCACCATCATCGGGATCCCGCTGGCCATCGCCAACCTCAAACTCATCCCGGTAAGCCTCATGCCGCTGGGCAAGCAGATCGTTCCCACCGACAGGCCGTTCATCACGGCGTACCGGTAAGCGCTGACTCGTCAGGCCAGCTCGCCCATCAGGTTCCGCCGCGCGGCGTCCGCCCAGAGCTCCTGCGCGCGCCCGCTGTGGAACAAAGGTTCCAGGCCCAGCAATTGACGGACGACGGCGGCGCGCCCGGCGGCGAAATCGGCGTCGCCGATGTGCGCGTAATCTTCCCGGACGGCGGCCACATAGCGGGCGTAGGGCTCAGGCTCGCCGCCGAGAACTGACAGGTCGGCGTCGCTGAGGAGGGCGCCGTCGTCGTCCCCGTGGTCCGGGCGGTGGTCCGATGTCAGGCGCACCAGCCTGGCCACCTCCTCGACTTCCGCGTCCGGGAGCCCGGCATGGGCCAGCCGCTCCTCGGCGAGTCGGGCGGATTCCTCCTCGTCCTGGCCGGCCACTCCGCGGTACACGGCATCGTGGAACCAGGCCGCGAGCAGCACAGTCCGGGGCGGCTCGGCGGGATCGGACAGCAGGTCCAGGGCCTCGAGCACAGCCAGCAGGTGGGTGCAACCGTGATACCGGCGGTGTTCCTCGCTCCAGCGGTCCAGGAGGTCCAGGAAGAGGGCATCGTGGCCGGGCATGATGGCCTCCCAGCGGTTCAGCAGCGGAACTTTCAGCGATTTGTTCCGCTGCCGGGCCGGGATGCGGAGCCCGCTGGCAATGAGTATGCGCACCAGGATCCTCGCCTCCACGGGGATGGCGCCGGCGGCCACCAGGTCCTCGAACCGGCGCTCCGGGACGTCGTAGTGGTCGCCGTCGAACGCCCGCTCCGGGATGCCTGCGGCAGCGCAGAAGGCATGCAGCTCGTCCAGCGATGTGTCCGAAATAAGGTGCGAGAAGTGCGTTCCGTGGGCCGGCCACAGGGGCGGATCCAGGTAAATCGACATGTAGGAAGTCTAGTGCGGCCGGGCCTGTGGGTCTGCGCGGCTGTTGGCTGCGTCCGCCGGTCAGGAACCCGCGGGCAGGATGTTCTGGTTGCCGCGGAAGATGTTCTGCGGGTCGAATTCACGTTTGACCCGGGCCAGCCGCGCGTAGTTGCCGTTCCCGAACGCGGCGCGGATGCGGTCCTGCCCCTCGTTGCCGATGAAATTGAGCCACACGCCGCCCGTGGCGTAGGGGGAGATCTTGCCGCGGAAGTCCTTCACCCACGCCTTGGCGCGCTCGCCTCCCTCCGGCGTGGGGGAGATTCCGTAGGGGTGGCTGACCCAGGCAGCGTTCCTGTTGATCAGTGGCGTGGCGGCCGCCGCGTTTCCTCCCACGGCTCCGCCCCACCGTGCGAGGAGTTGCTGGGACGTCGCATCGGGGAGGTTCCTGGCAGATTCCACAAACAGGTCCAGTGCCGCGTCGGGAAGTTCGTCATGGTAGTCCGCGCTCCAGTAGTTGTAGTGGTCCGGTGGATCGTCCAGGGAGCCGTTGAACTCCGCGTAAGGCGTGTCGCCGACCAAGTCCACTGCCGGACCGAGTTCGCGGAACGGCCTGGCATGCTCCGAGCCTTCGTCTGTCTCGCCGGCGTACACGTAGGCCACCAGGACGGCCATCTTTCCGACCATTTTCTCGGGCACAAACGGCTCGGCCGGTGCTGTCACGTACAGGAGCGCCAGGCCAACCCCATCCGGTGCCGCCAGGGCGAGATCCCTGAACGCCCGCGAAACGTCGGTGGCCTCCTCGCCGGGCCACAGCCACATCCCCGCATGCACCACCGGACCAAGCCGGTGCCCCTGGAAGGTAAACGACGTGGCCACCCCGAAGTTGCCGCCCCCGCCATGGAGCCCCCAGAAGAGTTCCGGATTCTCCCGTGCACTCGCGGTGACGCGCTCGCCGTCGGCCGTTACCAGGTTGACGGAGACGAGGCTGTCGCACGCGAACCCGAACGAGCGCTCCAGCCAGCCGGACCCGCCGCCCAGGGTGAAGCCGGCGATGCCGGTGGTGGAGGCCCGTCCGCCGGTCACGGCGAAGGCATGCTGCTGGGTGGCGCGGTCGAATTCGCCCCACGTGACGCCGGCTCCGGCGGTGATGATGCCCGATTCCGGGTCCACATCGATTGATTTCATCGGCCGGACGTCAACCACCAGGCCGCCATCGTTCGTGGACATTCCCGCCACCGAGTGGCCGCCGGCGCGGACGGCAATAGCCAGTGAATTTCCGCGTCCGTACCGGAGAGCTTCAGCCACCTCGGTGTCGGTTGAGCACTGGGCGATGACCGCCGGGCGCCGGTCAATCATGGCGTTGAAAACTTTGCGGGCGGGCTCGTACTCGGGGCTGTCAGGCTTGATCCACTTCATCACAAACGCTCCTCAGCGAGTGCGGCTCTTCCCCTGAACTAAGGGTAGGACCTTGGTCCATGACGTTCCAGAGGCACACCTTCGACGATGCCCGCATCGAGATGCCAACCCCAGCTCGTAGGAGGATCAGCGGCGAATTTTCGCCGAATAAACCGCACATGCGGAATAGTATGGTGCAATGCCCACGATTCGCGTCTCCGAAGCAGCACGTTTCCTTGGCGTCAGCGATGACACCGTCAGGCGCTGGACGGAAAACGGCAGCCTTACCCCGGTGAAGGACGACGCCGGCCGGCTGGCGGTGGACGGACTCGAACTTGCCCTGCACGCCCAGAAGCTCGCCCAGTTGCCGGAGGATCCCCACCGCGCCGGGAGTTCCGCGCGCAACCGGTTCGTCGGCCTGGTCACGGGCATCACCGCGGACAAGGTCATGGCCCAGGTTGAACTCCAATGCGGGCCGTTCCGCGTGGTCTCGCTGATGAGCAGCGAAGCCGTCCGCGAGCTGGGACTTGAGCTCGGTTCCGTGGCTACTGCCGTGGTCAAGGCCACCACAGTCATCATCGAAACCCCGCACGGCAAGGGATCCGCATGAAGAGCACCCTTACGGCGTGGGCCGGATCGGTGCTCCTCGTGCTGGCCCTCGCCGCCTGCGCTCCGGCGGCACCGGGAGGAACGAACGACGACGGCGCGGCAAGTCAGCGGAGAACGCTCACCGTGTTTGCGGCCGCCTCCCTCAAGGGAGCCTTCACGGACCTGGCCGGGAAATTCGAAGCAGCCAATCCGGGAACACAAGTCACCCTCAGCTTCGCAGGTTCGGCCGATCTCGTCACCCAGATCAGCCAAGGCGCTCCGGCAGACGTCTTCGCCTCGGCCGACACCCGGAACATGGCCAAATTAAGGAACGAAGGCCTCGTAGGCGGCGAACCCCGGGATTTCGCTGCCAACACCCTCGCCATCGTTGTACCGGCGGGGAACCCCGCAGGCATCACCGGCTTCGGCGACCTCGGCAGGCAGGGCATCAAGGTAGTGGCGTGCGCCAATCAAGTGCCCTGCGGTGCCGCCGCCAAGATGATCGAGCAGGAGACCGGCACCACCCTCAAGCCCGTGAGCGAGGAATCCTCCGTCACCGACGTCCTGGGCAAGGTCACCTCAGGGGAGGCCGACGCCGGGCTGGTCTACATGACGGATGCCAAAACCGCGGGCACCAAGGTGGAACAGATCCCCTTCCCGGAGGCCGCCAAAGCCGTCAACACCTACCCCATCGCCGCCGTAAAGGGCGCCGGCAACAGACCGGCGGCCGACGCCTTTGTGGAGTTTGTCCTCGGCGCGGAAGGCCAGGCTGTCCTGGCCGCCGCGGGCTTCGGCGCACCATGAACCGGCGCACCGTGACAGAGCATATCGTGAACCGCCGCACCGTAAAGCCCCGCAGGCCAGCCACGTACACCGGCATCCCCGGCTGGATCTATGCCGTGGCCGCGGCAGGGGCGCTGTTGGTGGTGCTGCCGCTCATTGCCATGGTGGCAAGGGTCAACTGGGCGCAGTTCATCCCGCTTGTCACCTCGGAGTCTTCATTGGCTGCCCTCGGCCTGAGCCTCCGCACCTCGGCCGCCAGCACCGTCCTGTGCATAGTCCTCGGGGTCCCGCTTGCGCTGGTCCTAGCCCGCGGCAGCTTCCGCGGCCAGCGGGTCCTGCGCTCGCTGGTCCTCCTGCCGCTGGTGCTTCCGCCGGTGGTGGGCGGCATTGCCCTGCTGTACACCTTCGGCAGGCAGGGACTCCTGGGCAGGACCCTGGAAGTGGCCGGTATCCAGATCGCGTTCTCCACCACCGCCGTGGTCCTGGCCCAGACGTTTGTTGCGCTGCCGTTCCTGGTGGTCAGCCTCGAGGGGGCTCTCCGCACCGCGGGGCCAAAGTACGGGGCCGTAGCCGCCACTCTCGGCGCCAGCCCCAGCACGGTTCTGCGCCGGGTCACCCTGCCGCTGGTTCTGCCCGGTCTGGCCTCAGGGGCGGTACTGTCCTTCGCCCGCAGCCTGGGTGAGTTCGGCGCCACCCTCACATTCGCTGGCAGCCTTCAGGGGGTGACCCGGACGCTGCCGCTGGAAATCTACCTGCAGCGCGAAACAGATGCCGATGCCGCCGTCGCACTATCGCTGGTCCTTGTAGCCGTCGCAGTGGCCGTGGTGGCCCTCGCCTACCGCGGTTCCGGCGTGCCTGGCCGGGAAAGTACGACGACGGCGCCCGCCCGGGGCGGGGATGCCCGGTGACGTTCACGGTTGAGGCAGCCGTGGCCGCCCGCGATTTCGACGTCTCCCTGACGGTGGGCCCCGGCGAAACCGTGGCGGTCATGGGACCGAACGGTGCAGGGAAGTCCACGCTGCTGAATGTCATCGCGGGACTGCTGCAGCCGGATTCGGGCAGGTCCGCACTGGACGGTAAAGCGCTTTTCGATCTCACAGACGGCCGGAACCAGTGGACAGCCCCGCACCGGCGCGGCACCGCACTCTTGGCCCAGGAGCCGCTGCTTTTTCCGCACCTGACTGTGCTGGAGAACGTGGCCTTCGGCCCCCGGAGCGGCGGTGTTGCCAAACGCGCCGCCACCGACTCGGCCCTGCATTGGCTCGCCGAAGTGGAGGCCACGGAACTGCAGTCCCGCCGCCCCACGGAGCTGTCCGGCGGCCAGGCGCAGCGCGTAGCCGTGGCGCGCGCGCTCGCCGCCGAGCCCGGCCTCCTCCTGCTCGATGAGCCGTTGGCTGCACTGGATATCCACGCAGCGCCGTTGCTCCGAAGGCTCCTCAAACGTGTGCTCGCGGGCCGCCGCGCCATCATCATCACGCACGACGCCCTTGACGCCCTGATGCTGGCGGACCGCGTGATCATCCTCGAGGACGGCCAAGTCAGCGAGGAAGGCCCCACCCGTGACGTCCTGCAGCGCCCGCGGAGCCGGTTTGCGGCGGGGCTGGCGGGACTCAACTTCGTGACGGGACAGATCACCGAACACGGCCTCCTCGCAGGAGCCCTGAATCTCTACGGACAGCACGATGACCTCCCCGGCCCGCTCCCCACCGGGCAGCCGGGCGTGGCTGTCTTCCCGCCGTCGGCCGTTTCCATCTTCCTCACCGAGGCGCACGGGAGCCCGCGGAACTCCTTCGCCGTCACCATCACGGACCTCGAGCCGCACGGCGACGGCATCAGGGTCCGGGCCGGGGAGGGCGGGCTGCTCAGCGCCGATATCACGACGGCGGCCGCCGCCGATCTGCGGCTGGCACCTGGCATGCAGGTCTACTTCGTGGTCAAAGCCGGAGCAGTGGCGATCTACCCCGCCTGAACCAACGCTCTCTCACATCCTGCGCCTTTTGGGCGGACGCTCTCTCACATCCTGCACGCCGGATGCAGGTAGGCTGGTCAGCGTCGTCCGGTAGCGGCGGCCGTATTGGGGGAACCATATGAAGAAGATGACGACGGCGGCTGCCGTCCTGGCGCTGCTGGCCGGCCTGACCGGATGCAGCCTGTTTCCGTCGCCGCCGGACATCGCGCCGGCAACGCCCGTCTCGGTCCTGCCGCCCGAGTGTCCATTCGTAGGCAGCGATGACGTGATGCCGGTCCGGATCCCCAAGGGGACGCCGCGCGAATCCATCGGAAGTGTCCTGAACTCTTACAGCGGCTGGCTTAATGCCGGCTCCGAGCTGGTCACGGCGTGGAGCCCGGGAACGGCAGTCCCCGAAAACTGCGTGGCTGAACTCGCAGCCAGGAACGCCGAGGTTTACGCCAACAACCTGTTCACCACCCACACCGACGTCGCCTGGCAGCAGTACTTTGCCGCGGTGAAGGTGCTCAACCAGCAGAACCTCGCGGCGGTCCGCAAGGCGCAACCGGAGCTGGGCGGGCGCGGCACGTTCGAACTGCTGCAGGAGATCGACTCGAGCGCTACGGACAACGGTACTTTCCTGAAGTTCGACGCCGTCTACCGCCCCGCAGTGGCCGGACAGGAGAACTGGGAGGGCTGGGATACCAAAACGCGGTGGTACGTGGAGCTGGTTCCGGCAGGAGAGTTCCTCGTCATCAACTACATCGAGCAGACCCCGGCCCCCGGCTAGGCCTTGAGCCGGCGGGTTGCATCAAGGACGGTCTGGAGGGTCTGCAAGGCCTCTTCAAAACGCTGCTCACCTGCGTAGGCACCCCAAAGCTGTTCCATTTCGCGTACTTTGGCGGACGCCTCCCGGAGGAGTTGCAGGCCACGCGACGTCGGGAAAATGAGCTTGGCCCGGGCATCGGCAGGATCGGGCCGGCGTTCCAGGTAGCCCAGTTTCTGCAGCTCGTTGACCAGTTCAGACGTAGCCGCGAGGCTGAGCTGTGCCCGTGCCGCCAAGGCGGTCAGGCGGATTCCCTTGGTTCCGATGTTGCCGGTGATCTGCAGATGGGCCGGGCGAAGGTCCCCATAGCCATGCGATTCTGCCTCAGCCAGGAGCTCACGCCGGAACTCGCTGAGCAGGCGCACCAGAAGCTGCCCAACAGGAAGTCGCGGGGGCTGCGAATCCCTTGACGCCGGGGTGGTCATGGAGGAAACTTTATCTCATAAAGCTTCGGATTCCGAAGTAAAATCCTGCGGTAGCCACACTTGGGATGACAGATCCTCCGGAGGCCGGACATGTTTCCTCAAACTTCCTCGGTCATGATTGACACAACCCTCGGTCCTCTGGCGGTCCGCCGCACGGGCAGCGGGCCGCCGGCTGTGTTGTGGCACAGCCTGTTCGTCGATTCCCGGACCTTCGATGACGTCCTGGCGGACCTCGGCGGGCAGCGCGAGCTTTTCCTGGTGGACGGCCCCGGACATGGGGACAGCCCGGGGCCTCGCCGGCTTTATTCGCTAGAGGACTGCGCCGCCGCAGCCGGACAGATTCTTGACGCCCTGGACATCACGGTTCCGGTGGACTGGGTGGGTAACGCCTGGGGTGGGCATGTGGGCATCGTTTTTGCGGACAGGTACCCTGCGCGCTGCCGGACGCTGACCACCATAGGCACGCCGGCATATCCGCTGTCGAGGGCGGAGCGCAGGCAGGCGGCCCTACTCGTTTACCTCTACCGCGTGGTTGGCCCGGGTCCTTTCAGCAGGACAATAGCGGCGGCGCTCGCGGGACGGGACGCGGCGAAGACGGCACCGCCGGCTGCCGCCGCCGTCAGTGCGGCGTTCCGCAGAGGCGACAAGACCGGCAAATACTGGGCCATGCAGTCGGTGATGCTGCACCGTTACGACCTGCGGCCCGTCCTGCCGCGGCTGCAGGTCCCCACCTTGATGCTGGTGGGCCGCGACGATCCGATGAATGATCCGCAGGAGGCTGAGCGTGCAGCGCGGACCGTCCCCGGTGGCCAATTCGAGCGCGTTCCGGGAGCCGGTCACGTGGCTCCGCTGCTGGTTGCACCCCGGGAAGTAGCCGAACGCGTCCTGGCCTTTTGGGCGGGCAACAGGTCCCGGGGTCAGGCCCAACCTTCGCGGAGCATGCCATGAAGACGGGCCCGCTACATTCCGGGCATGTCCAGGAACTCGTAGACCTGGATGCTGGCACCGGGCATCATCAGGTGCGGGTGCCCGTCGAGCAGCGCCTGGGCCCCGGCCAGGTCTTCGGCCTGGATGATGCCGTAGCCGCCGATGTGGTTTGAGCTGCTGACTTCCGAGACTCCCGTGGCGGTGATTTCCTTGCCCTCCCCGAGCGGATTTCCCATGTCCACGAGGCCGGTTCCGGCGCGGTCAGCCCACTGCATCCAGGCCTTCATCCCTTCCTGGGCGGCTTCCGGCGTGCTCTGGGCCATCTGTTCCTGGGCTGACTGCGGTGCGATGTAAAGAACAGCAAATTTCTTCATGGCAATCCTCCGCTTGACTGGCCGGGGCACCGTTGCCGCCGGACACAACGATCCTAGGATGATTCCCCGGGCGGCGATACAGTGCAAGGAAGATCACCGGCCCAGCCAGCGTTGCCCGGACTTACGGGTTCGCTGTCGGCAAAATAGGTGCCAAAGAAACCGCACGTCAGGGTTGAGCGTACTAGACTCAACTTAGCGATTACGTAAACCCGGAAGGAGCTCTCTTTGGACGTCAAATTCACCACCAAGAGCCAGGAGGCTCTGTCCACTGCGGCCATGAACGCCTCCACGGCCGGCAATCCGCAGGTGGAGCCCGCACACATTCTTAAGGCACTGATGGATCAGCGGGAGGGTGTCGCCGTCGCACTTCTCCGCGCCACCGGGGCTGACCCGGACGCCGTGAGTGTCCAGGCAAGCACGGCCATCAAGGCGCTACCGGCAACGTCCGGCGGTTCCACTCAGCAGGCCCAGCTGTCCCGGCCTGCCCTGCAGGCCATCCAGAATGCCAAGAACGAGGCGGACCGCCTGGGCGACACGTTTGTCTCCACCGAGGTCCTGTTGCTGGGGCTCTCGGCCGGGAGTGACGCCGTCGGCCGTTTAATGCGCGACGCCGGTGCCTCCCATGAGGCGCTGCTCGCTGCCCTGCCGGGTGTCCGCGGTGACCGCAAAGTCACCAGTCCGGACCCGGAGAACACTTTCCAGTCGCTCGAAAAGTTCGGCACCGACCTGACGGCGATGGCGCGTTCCGGGAAGCTGGATCCGGTGATCGGGCGGGACAACGAAATCCGGCGCATCATTCAGGTGCTCAGCCGCCGCACCAAGAACAATCCGGTCATCATCGGCGAACCCGGGGTGGGCAAGACCGCGGTGGTGGAGGGACTTGCGCAGCGGATTGTCCAAGGCGACGTTCCCGAAAGCCTGCGCGGTAAAACCCTGATCGCCCTGGACCTCGCCTCCATGGTGGCCGGGGCCAAGTACCGCGGCGAGTTCGAGGAGCGGCTCAAGGCGGTGCTCGAGGAGATCAAGAGCTCCGAAGGCCAGATTGTCACCTTCATTGACGAGATCCACCAGGTGGTGGGCGCCGGTGCCAGCGGTGAATCCTCGATGGATGCCGGCAACATGCTCAAGCCCATGCTGGCCCGCGGGGAGCTGCGCCTGATCGGTGCCACCACCCTGGATGAGTACCGCGAAAACATCGAGAAGGATGCGGCGCTGGAACGGCGCTTCCAGCAGGTCTACGTGGGTGAGCCCAGCGTGGAGGACACCATCGGAATCCTCCGCGGGCTGAAGGAACGCTACGAGGCGCACCACAAGGTGACCATCGCTGACTCAGCGCTCGTTGCCGCCGCCACGCTGTCCAACCGCTACATCTCAGGCCGCCAGTTGCCGGACAAGGCCATCGACCTGGTGGATGAAGCCGCGTCCCGGCTCCGCATGGAGATCGATTCCGCACCGGAGGAGATCGACCAGCTCCGGCGCCAGGTGGACCGGCTGACCATGGAGGAGCTTGCCCTCGAAGGCGAAAGCGACCCTGCCTCCGTGGAGCGGCTGGCAGCGCTCCGGGCAGACAAGGCGGACAAGACAGAAGAACTGGATGCACTCAACGCCCGCTGGGAGGCCGAGAAGGCCGGGCTGAACCGGGTGGGTGACCTGAAGGCGAAGCTGGACGAACTCCGGTCCACCTATGACAAGGCCGCACGTGAAGGCGATCTTGAAACGGCATCCCGCGTGCTCTACGGCGAGATCCCGGCCCTGGAACGTGAACTGAGTGCAGCCGCAGCCGCGGAGGAAGCCAACACGGACAAATCCAGCCAGATGGTCGCTGAACAGGTCACTGCAGACGATATTGCAGAGGTCATTTCCGCCTGGACGGGTATCCCCGCCGGCCGCATGCTGCAGGGCGAAAGCCAGAAGCTGCTGCACATGGAGGAGGAGCTCGGCAAACGGCTGATCGGCCAATCCAAGGCTGTTACGGCCGTGTCCGATGCCGTCCGCCGTGCACGGGCAGGCATCAGCGATCCCAACCGCCCCACGGGTTCGTTCCTGTTCCTGGGCCCCACCGGCGTGGGCAAAACCGAGCTCGCCAAGTCCCTCGCGGACTTCCTGTTCGACGACGAACGCGCCATGGTGCGCATCGACATGTCCGAGTACGGCGAGAAGCACTCCGTGGCCCGGCTCGTCGGCGCCCCTCCCGGCTACGTGGGGTACGAGGAGGGCGGCCAGCTGACTGAGGCCGTCCGCCGCCGGCCGTACTCCGTCATCCTGCTGGACGAAGTTGAAAAGGCCCACCCCGAGGTATTCGACATCCTTCTGCAGGTGCTCGACGACGGCCGCCTTACCGACGGCCAGGGCCGCACCGTGGACTTCCGCAACGCCATCCTGGTGCTGACGTCCAACCTGGGCAGCCAGTTCCTGGTGGACCCGACGCTGGATCCCGCGGCCAAGCGGAACGCCGTGATGGCCACGGTCAACGCGTCCTTCAAGCCCGAATTCCTGAACCGGCTGGACGAGGTGGTGCTGTTCGACGCCCTGACAGTGGACGAGCTGGCGCACATCGTCGAACTCCAGGTGGCCGAGCTCGGCAAGAGGCTTCATGACCGCCGGCTCAGCCTGGACGTGACTGAAGGCGCCCGCGCCTGGCTGGCCATGTCCGGCTTCGATCCTGCTTACGGTGCCCGGCCGCTGCGGCGGCTGGTGCAGCGGGAGATCGGCGACCGCCTGGCCAAGGCCATCCTGGCCGGGGACATCGCGGACGGTGACACCGTGCTCGTTGACGCCGCGGCCGACGTCGACGAACTCACCGTTGATGGGCTGGAGGCCAAGACAGGGCCCGACGGCGGTGCTCCCGCCGGCACCGGACTGGTGGTGCGGCGGAAGGAATAGGACTTTCGCTCAGGCTTTGTTGGGGTTTGTGGCCTGGCCGTCCAGCCATAGCTCATCGGAGGCGTCACTGTGGGTGCCGCCTGACCCGACATGTTTGTCGTCAATCTTCGGGCCGTTTTTGATGACATGCACGAGCGCCATCCCATGGCCCCGGCCGAGTCCGTAGTCTCCCTTCAGCCAGTCCGTGATGGTTCCCGCTTTTGTGGCGGGATCGCCGTACCCCCGTGCTTGGGCCAAAGTGACCAGTTCGCGCGGAGTGAGGCCGGTCTTGTCTTCAATCGTGTCGAGGTAGGCCTGGAATGACATGGACGTTCCTTCGGTTGCAGGTAACCCGTGATGTCCTGAATCCTAGCCAACGCCACTACTGCCCCGGTGCCCTTTCAACCTTGACAACTTGATGGCGGCCGAGGATCGTCGTGAACAAAGGCCTAGGAGAAGAGGTCTGCGATGACGGTTCAGGGACGCCGGTCGCGTGGGTGGGCGGCCCGGCATGAAATTCTGCTTTACCTGGTCTTGGCTTACGCGATTTCCTGGAGCATCTGGCCTCTTGTGCTGATGAACCCGGCGAGCAGCCCACTGGTGCCCTTCGGGCCCGGACTGGCCGCGGTCCTGGTTGCCTTCCTGGCGGGTGGCCGCGCGGGCCTGTCCGGTCTCCTTCGCCAGCTCGGGCGGTGGCGCGTCAACCCTGCATGGTACGGCGTGGCTTTGGGCGTGCCGTTTGCCGTTACAGCCCTGGCCTTGGGTGCTGCCGTGGCGGCTGGAGCTCCGGTTCCAGCCTGGGAGCCGTCTGACGTGCTGCAAATCGCCGGATCCCTCGCCGTCACGATCGTCATCGTGGGCATTTTCGAGGAGCTGGGCTGGCGGGGTTTCCTGCTTCCACGGCTGCAACGCGGCCGGAGCGCCTTAGCGGCCGCATTGATCGTGGGGCTGGTGTGGTTGCCATGGCATCTTCCGGAATTCGTATCCGATCCGGGTCAGCGTCCCCTGGCACCGTTCGCGATCTATGTCTTCGCGCAGTCGGTGCTGCTCGCGTGGCTCTACAACAGCACGCAGGGAAGCCTGCCGATAGTCATCCTGTTCCACGCCGCCTTCAACAGCTTCGCCCAGGTCTTCCTCTCCGGAGTAGAGGCGAGCCAGTACCTCGTGGCATGGTGGGCAATGGCCGGCCTGATCACGGTCCTGACGCTGGCCGTCGTGGGATATGCAGGCAGCCACAACCTGGTCAGGGGACGTCAATCCCGGCCCGCCGCCGCATCGCGCTAGACTTCGATCATGACCGGTGCCCCGCCCCGTCTTCCAGCCTGGCTCGCCGCCCTGGCGATCCTCCTTGCGGGCTGCGCGCCTGCGGTGGGCCTCGACGACACCACCCCCGTTCAGCCGTCTCCGACCTCCTCGGCCCAGCCAGCCGCCGTCGGCCTCGCCCCTCAGCAGACCCCCATCCCGACACAGGTTCCCACGCCCACCGCGGTCCCCACGCCCACCGCGGTCCCCACGCCCACCGCGGTCCCCGCGCCGCCGCCGGTACCGCAGGCGTTCGCCTTCAACCTGTATCAGGAGGGGGACTTTGTGCCGCAGTACACCTTCGACTGGTGTGTTGCCGCGAGCATTCAGATGGCGCACAACCTCATCGACGACACCGGTGGCGGCACCTGGACTGATCGCACCCAGCAAAGTGAACTGTGGGAGATGGCCCGGGCGCGGTCTTCGAACTCGTTCAACGGCGCCAACCCGCTCGGTTGGGCGCAGGTGCTGACCGAGGTGGGGATGGGGCCGTATTCAGTGGTCAGCGTCGCCGACTACGATGTGGCGCTTCAGACCGCCGCCCGCGCCATCACGGACACGGGCAGGCCGGTGGGACTGGTCATGTGGAGTGGCCGCCACGCGTGGGTGATGAGCGGGTTCGAGTCGGTCGGCGATCCCGGGCAGTTCGCGGAGTTTGCGGTCACTGGCGTCCGCGTCCAGGATCCGCTCTACCCGCACGGCAGCGGGCAGTGGGGTCCGTCGCCCGCGCCCAACAGCCTGTTCACCCCGGAGCAGCTGGCGACGCAGTTCGTGGTCCGCGAGCCGCGACGCTGGAGCAGCGAACTGCCGGCCGGCTACATGCTGGTGCTGCCGGTCGCCCAGCCCTGAGCTGACCGAGGTAGGAAGCGGTAGCTAGGCGGCCCGGGGACCTGCCGCATGTCCGGATACGCGCTGGCCGCCGGACGCCGTAAGGCGGGCGCCTGTGCGGATGATCCACCATCCCAGTGTGGCCATGACCAGTCCGATGGGAATCCCGTAGGGCGGCAACCCGGCGTTGTAGCCGAGGATACCCGCGGCAACGAACAGCAAACCGATCCACGCGGGGAACATGTGGGACCGCCAGCCGGCAATGCCAAAGACCATCCAGCCGACGGCGAAAAGAACGTAACTCGACAGCCCGCCGATCACCAGCATCCCGGACCCGCCGGCAAGGATCGCCCCGGGTGCGACGTCGGCAATCCAGGGACCGGCGAAGCCGTCAAACCACATGTTGCCGGCCATGTCCAGGGTGCCCACAAGGGCGAAACAGAATGCGACGGCGCCCAGTCCCCGCGCGCGGTCGCCCAGCCTGTAGTAGACGGACACCAGGGCCAGGACAAGCCCGATGAACACCACCCAATACAGGGCGTTGGTTACTTGGAAGGGCGTCTGCCTCATCATGTCGATCCGGTCGAGGCTTTTGTCGGCAGCGAGCAGGCGGGACACGTCCACGGCGGCGAAGACGAGGCCCGATACAAGCGCGATGGGGCCGGCAGCTGGAGCTAGCGGTGAGGCCATTTTTCCTCCTGACTCGGGGTGGGTGGCCGGTTCACAAGGGACGCCTGCTGAGGGGGTAGCCCCCGACGGCGATGGCCTGGCGGGGTGCCCCACGCCAGGCTCTGCGGTCCAGCACCATTGTGGCCAGAACCGCGACGACGACCGCCACGAGGTAGATCAGCTCGGCGCGGCTGGCGTCGGCACCGGTGAAGCCGAAGGAACCCATGGTGAAGGTGCCTTGGCTGTTGTGGAACAGGAACGTCAGCAGCACGCTCCCGCCTGTGCGGTTGAAGAGCCAAACATAGAGGAAGGTGATGGCGAACGTCGTCGGCAGGCCGATCAGGCTGAGCCCGGCAAAGAGGACGAGCGGCAGGTGCCACAGGGCCACGAGGACGCCGAGAATAACTGCGGACAGCAGCGGGGTACGGGACGCCTGAAGCAGCGGGAGGGCGTAGCCGCGGAACCCGGGCTCTTCGCCCAGCGGTCCGTCCAGCGGATTGACCAGCCTGACGGCGAAGACTGTCAGCAATCCGCTCCACGTCAACTGTGCCAGGCCCGGAGCGGAGGCCCCGAGGGCAACGTTGATCAGTCCTGTGGCAGTGACGAGAATGGCAGGCAGGAGAAGGGCGACGGCATACCAGACCCAACCGACGCGCCACCGGATGAGTCGCCGGCCCCAAGCACGGAAGCCTGGGCGGCCATCGGCCAGGGCAATAACGATGAGTGCCGCAGCGAGCGGGCCGATCGGCAGAAATTCCATGCGGGGAATCAGCCCTGACGCATACGCGGGCCACGATGCCCAGGAGATTGCGTACGTCAGGACAAAGAATGCCAGAAGCCTGTGGTGTTTTAGCCAGCCAGATGAACTGCCCATGATGGCTCCAAACAGTCACTGCAAGGTCTTCCAATTGTCCGCCCCTGCCCGCAGGCACGCCAGTGCTCGGTGTCCGGCAGCTACCAAATCCTGGCCTCCCTAACTGCCCTCGACCTGCGGACGGCCACCCGCGGCAGCCTCACCGTCCTCTGACCGGCGGTTGCTGACCGCGGCCGCCACGGGCAGTGCCTATTTCAGGGCAGCAGTTTCGCGGATTTCGTAACTGAGATTTTGCAGGTCCTCGTCCATTTCGTTGACCTGGATGAGGTATCCGTCGGGATCGTTAACGGTGATAAAACGGCCAAAGGTTTCGTCAACAATGTCCGAAGGCGCGTATCCGGCGGCTCTGAGTCGCTCCGCGGTGAGTTCCAGTTTTTCGTCGGTTGAGAAGTGCAGGGCAACCGCTCCGGCGTCCAATTGCGTGGTCCCCGATGGGGCGATGTGGAGCCCAAGCTGACCGCCGTTGCCGTGCAGGTCAGCCCACGTTCCGCTTGTTGCTGAGGCGTTTTCGTTGAGACCGAGGGTGGAATAGAACTTGTTAGCGAGCCCAATATCGCGCACGAAGCGGATTGGCGTAACTCTCATGGGGTTGGGTCTTCCTTGTTGAGGGCCTGGGTGAGTGCTTCTTCGACGAACGATGACAGTGAAAGTCCGTGTTCGATTGCTGCGTGTTTAACTCTTTTGACCAGATCCGGCGGCAAATAAATGTTGAACTGTGTTTTTTCAGCCATGGCTAGAATGCTACCAACCTAGCATTTAGGTAAGCAAGGGTTTCCTCGAGGCAACGATGGCCGCTACGGCGGCGGCCAGGGCAGGAACATAGAACCAGCCGATGCTTCCGGAGCCGATCACAACGAAAATGGCAAGAGCAGCGGTGGTCGTAACGGAAACGATCGTCCGGGCGCTTCCGCGGACCAGGAGGGGTAAGGAGGTCAGAACAAGGGGGACCAGCAGCGGGAGGAAAACGGCTGGGCCGACCGTTTCAAGCAGGGTCAAATGCCTTACCTGCCCGGGCCCACCGGCCGATAGTTCCACTTCGGTGTACAGGGGAACCACGAGTACCGCCGCGGAGGCAACTGCCGCAAGCAAGGCAGCAAGGGCCTGGCGGGTATTTTTCGATTCCTGACGGCGCTTCATCTGACTCCCCTGATGGGGCTCCTACATCAACGAAAGCACGGTTCGATGGAATCCTCCAGAGGGCCAACTCAGCGGTGTGCCGGCAGCCCGACGCCCCCGAACGTCCTAAATTCCAACGGGCTTTCCGCGTCAGTCGAGCACGCGGCCGGGCGGGTCAGCCGGCGTCGGCCTGATCTGCTCGAAGATGTCCAGCACCGCCTGGGTGGCGCGGCTGACTCCCCGGCCACGCCACACCACCACCACCGCCAGGTACGTGGGCGTGCCGGCAAGCTCGCGGTAGACCAGGCCCGGCGGATTCACATGCGTCACCGATGACAGCGTCAAGGTGACACCCACCCCGGCTGCGACGAGGCTGAGGATCGCGTAGGAATCCGGCGCCTCCTGCATCACGCGCGGTGAGAATCCGGCTTCCAGGGCAAGGCGGGTGGTGGCGTTCCGGAGGTTCGAGCCGATGGTTGCCGGGAACGCGACGAACGGTTCCGTGGCAAGATCGGCGAGCCGCACAACGTCCGCCGATGCCAGCGGATGGTCTTCGGGCAGGGCCACCAGGATGCGCTCATAGGCGAAAATGCGCGTCCTGACATCCTTGTCCCGGACCGGGAGCCGTGAAAACCCGATGTCGATGGCGCCGGCGGCCACCTCGCCCGGGGCCAGGCCGCCGTAGACCAGGGACCGCAGCTTCAGCTCGATGCCGGGCTCGGCCGCCCGGACGGCCTTGGCCAGCGGCGGCACCACGTCCCTGCTGCTGGCACCGGCATAGCCCACCACCACCTGCCCCACCACCGCAGAGGAGCCAAGCATGGCCGCCCGTTCAATGAGGCCGGCACTCTCCAGCGTCTTCAGGATGGGCCCGTAGACAGCCTGCCCCGCATCGGTCAGCCGAACGGTCCTGGAGCTCCGGTCAAAAAGTACGACGCCGAGGTCCTGTTCCAGCCGCCGGATCCACACGCTGAGCTGCGGTTGCGCCACGGCCAGCCGCTCGGCGGCGCGGCCGAAGTGCAGTTCCTCTGCGAGAACAGCGAACGCGCGAAGGTATTTCAGATGCATGGGGCCAGCCATTCATAAGGGTTCCGTGATCGGTTCCTTAAGGAAAGTTTATTGGACACTTATCGATCATTTCTGCGATCTTGAGTGTGCGCCAGGTTACCCCCGGCTGTGATGCGGAGCATGAGTTCCGCTCCGCCGCGCGCTGCCTTCGCCTCCCCAGCGGCCCGCTTGCAGGCATCCCGTGAACCTGCCGCGCGCCAACTTTTCGATTCAAAGAGGAAATCATGAGTAAAACTTTGGACAGGGCGGAAGCGCCTGCGCCCAAGCGCCCCGCCGGCATGCAGAAAGTAACTGGCTTCTTCACCGAGCTGATGCGGCGCTACCTGCCGGATCCCTTTGTCTTCGCCATCATCCTGACCATCCTGACGGTGATCCTTGCCGTGGTGATCGAAGGCCAGAGCATTGCAGACGTGACGGAGTCGTGGGGCAAGGGCTTCTGGTCCCTGCTCGCCTTCACCACCCAGATGGCCGTCATCCTGGCCATGGGCTACGTCCTGGCGAACGCCCCGGTGGTGGAGCGCCTGCTCAACGCAATCGTCAGCCGGGTGGAAACACCGCGGACGGCCGTCATCGTGGCAACGCTGGTGGGCGCCGTGGGCTCCTACCTCAACTGGGGATTCGGACTGGTGATCGGCGGCATCATCGCCAAGAAGCTGGCCATGCACGTCAAGGAAGTCCACTACCCGCTGATCATCGCCGCGGCCTACAGCGGCTTCACCATGTACGGGCTGGGCCTGTCCGCCACCATTCCCATGGTGATCTCGACGCCGGGCCACCCGATGGAGAAGCAGATGGGCCTCATCCCGCTGGCCGAGACCATTTTCTCGCTGCCCATGATGATCACCGCGGCCGTGGTCCTGGTGACCCTGCCCCTGCTTAACGCCATGCTCCACCCCAAGCCCAGTCAGCCGGTCACGGAGATCGACAGGGCCCTGCATTCTACCGAGCCCCTCAAGGTCACGCTGGAAACTGACGCTGATACTTTCGCTTCGAAGCTGAACAACAGCCGGATCCTGGCCTGGGCAATCGGCATCCTGGGAATGGGCTACGTGGTGGTTCACTTTGTCCGGGGCGGTGGAGTTGACCTGAACCTGATCAACTTCTTCATCCTGTTCCTGGGCATCCTGCTGCTGGGCACCCCCAACGCCTACCTGCGCCAGCTCAACGAAGGAATCAAGACGATTTCCGGCATCATCCTGCAGTTCCCGTTCTACGCGGGAATCATGGCGATCATGGCTGCGTCCGGACTGGTGGTCACGATCTCGGGTGTCTTCACCAGCATTTCGACCCCGGAGACCCTGCCGTTCTGGGGGCTGATCAGCTCCTTCTTGATCAACTTCTTCGCTCCGTCCGGCGGCGGCCACTGGATGATCCAGGGCCCGTTCATGATCGATGCGGCCAACGCCATTGGTGCGTCCACCGCCCAGACGTCCATGTCCGTGATGCTGGGCAACGCCTGGAACGACCTGGTCCAGCCCTTCTGGATCCTGCCCGCCCTGGCTCTGTCCAAGCTCAAGCTGAAGGACATTATGGGTTACACCGTGATCATGATGTTCTGGGTTGGCATCATCTACATTGCCGCCATCCTGCTCTGGGGCTTCCTGGGCTAAGACCCGGTCAACTTCAGCCCAACCGACAAGAAGAGAGAAAAAGATGCTGTTCCTGGTACGTATGGACGTCAACCTTCCCGTTGACATGCCCTCTGAGGAGGCGGCCGCCATCAAGGCAGTGGAAAAGGCCTACTCCCAGGATCTTCAGAAGCAGGGAAAGTGGCGCCACATCTGGCGCGTCGTGGGCGAGTACTCCAACTACTCAGTCTTTGACGCCGAAAGCAACGACGAACTCCACACCATGCTCTCCGGCCTGCCCCTGTTCCCGTACATGGACATCTCGGTCACACCCCTGGCAAAGCACCCGTCGGACGTCAACTGACCGTCCTCACGGCAGCGCGCTGGCGTTGATGACGTTCCCGCCGTCGGCCGTGACGTAGCAGTCCACGCGGCGGTCGCCCGACGCCCAGCTGGTGCTGCTGGGGTAGGCGCGCTGGAAGTTCAGGACGTAGTCGTTGGCTGCGGGCGCCAGCCTCGCAGCCTGGCAAGCCTCCAAAGCCTTGGCGGCAAGTGCTTCCCGGCCCGGGTACTGGCCGACGGTTGGATAACGGAACACGGCGACGAGCTGGGCTGAATGGGGGGTATCGCAGGCCACCACGGTGGTCCGCAATGACTCCGGATCAAAATCCTTGAAGCAGTCGCCAAGACGGAACTCAGCCGGCGCAACACCTTCACGCGGGAGGGCAAGCGGGGTGGCCAGGGGAGTGGGTGAGATTTCCACCACCCCCGAGCCCCCGTCGTCGGCCGTAAGCCCTGTGTCCCCGCCCAGCCACAGCGCGAGCCACACCAGGCCGCCAATGACGCCCAGCAGGACCACTGCGAAGAAGACTTTCAGGAGCGTAGACCCTGTCCGCGGCGGCTTCCGGGCCGGGGCCTCCGGAGCTGCCTCCGGAGCGGACTCGGGACCAACCACCGGAAATTCAGGGCCGGACACTCTGGGCAGCCCCGCAGTGGGCGGGACGGAGGGCTTCGGCGGGGCCGGCCGCATTCCGCCGGAGGCGCCCTGGGGGCCCTCAGTCGCCGACCTGGCGCCCGCGTCCTGCTGGTTCATCCGGATACCCTCCTGGGGTTTTCGCTCATCATGCTGCCGCTCCGCGCACCCGCATCGGCAGCCGTTGAAGAGACTCTATCCAACAAAAAAGCCGGGAACCCCGCGGTCCGCCGCGGATAGGTTACCCGGTGGGCCGTTTGAAGGCCCGCGTCGGGGAGCAGTGGGCGCCGAAAGCATGTAATCTAGGTGTACGACAAATTGACCAAACATTCCGGGGCCTCACCGATAGCCAAGGTGACCACCTCCGGTCCGAGTACAAAAGGGGGTCACGCCATGGGGCGCGGCCGTCAAAAGGCAAAAGCTACCAAGCAGGCTCGGGATATTAAGTACTATTCCCCGAACACTGACTATTCGGCCCTTCAGCGTGAGCTCAAAGGCCCAGAAGGTCGTGCCACGAGCCATTTCGCGAATGAGCCGGTTGAACCGGACTATTCAGCTTATGTGGATAAGTACGCGGACGATTTGGAAGAAGACGACGACGAGGTAGATACCCGTCGGATCGGCTAGTTGTCGCAGGCCCCTGTTGCCGTAAGGCAACCGGCCACGTGACGCCGCAGTACCTCCGGACCACACAGCTTGTCCGTCAGTACGGCGCTTCTTTTCCAGCACACCGGATCCGGGCGGATCCGCAGTGCTGGCCTCAGTTATCAGGCCCGTCGCCTGTACCGGAACCCGGTGCAGGCGGCGGGCTTTTTGGTGTTGACTGAAGGTGTTCATGCATGAGCCGCCGCGAAAGGACCTCCCATGCCAGGAAACACCACTTCACGCAGCTACTCCCACGGCGAACCGTGCTGGGCTGACGTCCAGACCCGGGACGTTGACGCCGCCAAGGCTTTCTACACGGCTGTCTTCGGCTGGACGTTCAAGGACCTGCCCACCCCGGATGGCCGCAGCTACGCCCAGGCCTTTATCGGCGAGGACCTGGTGGCCGTGGTGGCGCCACAGAACCCGCACCAGGAATCGCTGGGCACCGACGCCCAATGGAACATCTACTTCGCCGCTGAAGACGCCGGCGCCGTGGCCGAGGAAACACCGCATGCCGGCGGGCTGGTCCAGTTTGGTCCGGAGGTGGTGGCGGACACCGGCGTGATGGTGTTCGTGGATCCCCCGGGCGGCGGCACCACCGGCGTGTGGCAGCCGGGCACGCACACCGGCACGGGCCGGTACAACGAGCCCAGTGCCCTCTCCTGGACCGAACTGCTTACGCCCGAGCCACAGGCCGCCGTCGGGTTCTTCCAGCAGCTGTTCGGTCACGAGGTGACCGAGTATCCCCAGGACGACGGCGGCACCTACACAACGCTGATGGTGAACGGCGCGGAGGTGGCCGGCGTCGTCGCTGCGGACGCTCCTGCCCGCTGGCAGATCTACTTCGGCGTCTCCGATGTTGCCGGCACGGTGCGCAAGGCAGTGACGGCCGGCGCCGAAGTGCTGATCGAACCGGGGGATGACGATCCGGAAACTCCCGGTGCCACTGCCACGCTGAAGGACCCGCAGGGCGGCGTTTTCAGCCTGCTGGAGGTCTGACCCCCCTCGGTTTTAGGCGTAGGCGTTGACCAGGCGGACGGCGCCGCCGTCCACGCCCTTGGCGCCCTGCACGTAATCCGGACCGGTCTTGAGGATCGAATCCGAGTCCGTGGTGACGGTGCCCATGATCCAGGACGGCAGGCCGCGGTCGTTCAGTCGGGCCACGGCGGCGTCGGCGGCTTCTGCGGACACGATGGCCACCATGCCCACGCCCAGGTTCAGGGTGCGCTCCAGATCGGCCAGCGGCACGTTGCCCAGTTCGGAAACGAGCTTGAAGATGGCCGGCAGTTCCCAGGTGGCGCGGTCCACGGTGGCAACGAGGCCCTGCGGCAGCACGCGTGCCAGGTTGGCGGCGAGCCCGCCGCCGGTGACGTGGCTGAAGCCGTGGACGGCGTTGGCGCTGTTCACCGGGAAAGCGCGGGCCAGGTCCAGGCAGTCGGCGGCGTAGACCCGGGTGGGCTCCAGCAGTTCCTCGCCGAGGGTGCGGCCGAGTTCGGAGACCTGGCGGTCCAGTGCCCAGCCGGCGTGGTTGATGACGCGCCGGACCAGGGAGTAGCCGTTGGAATGCAGGCCGGAGGAGGCCATGCCGATCACGACGTCGCCGGCGCGGACGCGGTCCGGGCCCAGCAGGTCGGAGGCCTCCACAACGCCGGTGGCGGCGCCCGCGACGTCGTATTCGTGCTCGCCCAGCAGGCCGGGGTGCTCGGCTGTTTCGCCGCCCACCAGGGCGGTGCCGGCCACCGAGCAGGCTGCTGCGATGCCGCGCACGATGTCAGCGATGCGCTCCGGGACAACCTTGCCGCAGGCGATGTAGTCGGTCATGTAGAGCGGCTCGGCACCCACCACCACGATGTCGTCCACCACCATGCCCACCAGGTCAAAGCCGATGGTGTCG
This sequence comes from Pseudarthrobacter sp. DSP2-3-2b1, assembly GCF_049895945.1. Classification (NCBI taxonomy): domain Bacteria; kingdom Bacillati; phylum Actinomycetota; class Actinomycetes; order Micrococcales; family Micrococcaceae; genus Pseudarthrobacter; species Pseudarthrobacter sp. DSP2-3-2b1. Next base: position 55,713 of record NZ_JAFCTI010000018.1, read on the forward strand.
TGGATGTCCATGGCCTGGGCGATGGCCACCTTGGTGCCCACCCCGTCCGTGGACGTGGCCAGCAGCGGGCGCTTGTAGGTCAGGAGCCGGGAGACGTCATACAGGCCGGCGAAGCCGCCCACCCCGCCGATCACGGAGGAGTTGTGGGTGGCCTTCACGGCACCCTTCATCAGCTCGACGGCGCGATCGCCCGCTTCAACGTCAACGCCGGCGGAGGCATACGTGATGCCCGCGGCGTTCTGTGAGCTGTGGCCGGCTGCAGGAGTAGCGGAAGTCATACGGACTCTTTCTTGTCGGCGCCGGTGGAGGTGGCTGCGTGGTGAATCTCGGGCACACGGTCTTCGTCGGTCAGCAGGTCCTCAAACTCAGCGTCCGGTCCCGGATCGCAGCCGTCGGAGCCTTCGTCGTCCGCCGGGTCCTCATCGAGGCCGATGGTGGCCACGGCCAGTGCGGCGGTGGTGCCCGGGAGGGCAGAGGGCGACGGCGCCAGGCCGCCGAGGTCGGTGCGCTCCAGCAGGTTCTTGCCCAGTTTGTCCGAGCCCGGGAGTGCGATGGGGTACTGGCCGGTGAAACAGGCGGTGCAGAGACGTTCACGCGGCTGCAGGGTGGCGCCGATCATGCCGTCTTCGGAGATGTACGCGAGCGAATCGGCGCCGATGGCCTGGGAGATTTCCTCGATGGTGGCTCCGTTGGCGATGAGCTCCGCGCGGGAGGCGAAATCGATGCCGTAGAAGCAGGGCCACTTGACGGGAGGGGACGAGATCTTGATGTGGACGGCCGCGGCGCCTGCCTCACGGAGCATCCGGACAATTGCGCGCTGGGTGTTGCCGCGGACGATCGAGTCATCCACCACCACCACGCGCTTGCCGCGGATCACGGACTCGAGCGCGTTCAGCTTGAGCCGGATGCCCAGCTGGCGGAGCGTCTGCGAAGGCTGGATGAAGGTGCGGCCCACGTAGGAGTTCTTGACGAAACCGTGCGCGAACGGGATGCCCGATTCCTCGGCGTAGCCCACGGCTGCAGGGGTGCCGGACTCCGGGACCGGAATCACGATGTCCGCTTCCTGGGTGTTTTCGCGGGCCAGCTGGCGGCCCATCTCCACACGGGACTCGTACACGGAGCGGCCGGCGATGGCGGCGTCCGGGCGGGCGAGGTAAACGTATTCGAAAACGCAACCAGCCGGCGTCGGCTCCGCGAAGCGCTTGGAACGCACGCCGTCCTCGTCGATGGCGATGAATTCGCCGGGTTCGATTTCGCGGATGAAGCTGGCGCCCACGGTGGCCAGGGCGGACTGCTCGGACGCGACAACCCAGCCGCGTTCCAGCCGGCCCAGCACCAGCGGGCGGATGCCGTACGTATCGCGGGCGGCGTAGAGGGTGCCTTCATCCATAAAGACGAAGCAGAAGCCGCCCTTGATCTTGGGCAGGAGTTCGGTGGCGGTCTCCTCGAGGGTCTTGCCCTCTTCGCCTTCCAGCAGCGCCGTGACCAGGGCGGTGTCCGAGGTGTTGCCCTGCTTCATTTCGCCGCTGAGCTGGCCGCCGTTGCGTTCCTGGATCATGGCGTTGAGCTCGGCGGTGTTGGTCAGGTTGCCGTTGTGCGCCAGGGCCACAGTGCCGGTGCTGGTGGCGCCGAGGGTGGGCTGGGCGTTGGCCCAGTGGCTGGCTCCGGTGGTGGAGTAGCGGCAGTGACCCACCGCCAGGTGCCCGGTCAGGGTGTTCAGCGTGGTCTCGTCGAAGACCTGGGAAACGAGGCCCATGTCCTTGTAGACGTTGATCCGCTTGCCGTCGCTGGTGGCAATACCAGCCGACTCCTGACCGCGGTGCTGTAGTGCATACAGCCCGTAATAGGTGAGTTTTGCTACTTCTTCACCTGGTGCCCAGACCCCGAAAACGCCACAAGCGTCCTGAGGGCCTTTTTCGCCAGGGAGAAGATCATGAGAAAGTTTTCCATCGCCGCGTGCCACTGGTCGATTATCTCACGAGATGAGGTACGACTTTTCCGCCGCAGTGTTTGTGACCGGCAGCTAGGGCTGCCCGCCGTCGTCGGGCTCGGAGTCCGGGACGGCCTCCACCACGGCGCGCCGCTGGCGTTTGACGCTCAGCCAGTCCAGCAGCAGGGCAACAACGGCGCCCAGGATCGCCCCCACGGCGCCAAACGCCACCAGGAAGAATCCGAACACCGCCCCGCGGTCAAATTCCTCGTCCCCGGGCAGCCCATAAGCGACGCCGGCCGCCACCAGAACTCCCACCAGGGCGCCGAGGATGAGGAACGGCACATACTTGGGGGCCCGGCGCACGGTGACCTCGCGGCGCTCAGCGGGGGTTTCTTCAAAAGCCATGCCATCTAGCCTACTCACCTGTTTCAGTGCACGGTGCAGCTATGCCTGGAGCCACGCAGTGGCCGCTCCGGGCAGGGACTCTTCCTCGAGTGGCGAACTGGAGACCAGGACCTCGCCAGCGGGCAATTTGAAGGCTTTCTTACCGAAGTTCGTAACTGAGGTCCAGCCGTTGGGGCGCCGGAAGGCCACGACGTCGGCCCGGCCGGTCTCCAGCCATTCCAGCGTTTCAGCGGTCTGCAGCCTCGACCGCAGGGAAAGCGCCCGGCGGTAGAGGGCCAGAGTTGAGTCCTCCTGCGTTTCCTGGGCTTCCACTGAGTGGGTGGCAAACCACTCAGGCTGGGGCAAGTGGGCGCCGCCCGTCCCGAAACCGAACGAGTTGCCTGAGGCTGCCCAGGGCAATGGAACGCGGCAGCCGTCACGGCCGATTTCGACGCCTTTGTTGCGGAAGAAGGCGGGGTCCTGGCGCTCTGCATCGGGAATTTCGCTGCCGACTTCCTGCAGGCCCAGTTCCTCACCCTGATACAGGTACGCGGAGCCTGGGAGGGCGAACATGAGCAAGGATGCGGCGCGTGCGCGGCGCAGGCCGAGTTCGACGTCGACGTCCTCCTGCTTGCCGCCGTCGAGCAGCCACTGCTTGCCCGCCTCGCCGGCCATGATGTCGCCCCCGGCCGAAGGAGCGGATACGGGGAGCCCGTAGCGGGTGGCATGCCTGACGACGTCGTGGTTGGAGAACACCCACGTGGAGGAAGCGCCGGAAGCCTCAGCCTCGGCCAGGTTCTTCGTAATGATTCTCCGGAACTGGGCACCGTCAAAGTCTGCCTGCAGCAGGTCGAAGTTGAAGGCCTGGCCAAGGCCCTCCGGGCTGGCGTAACGGGCGCGGCGGTCCGCGTGCACCCAGGCTTCGGCGACGGCGGTGCGTGGCGGGTTGTATTCGTTGAAGACCTTGCGCCACTCGGCGTAGATCTCGTGGACTTCGTCGCGGTCCCAATACGGATGCGAGCCGGCAAGGTACAGCGCCTCGCCCTGGGCTTCGAGGTCTGCCTTGGTGGGCAGCGACTCTTCGAGGTTCTTGGTCAGGGCATGGGCGACGTCGATACGGAAACCGTCCACGCCCCGGTCGGACCAGAAGCGCAGGGTCTTCAGAAAGTCTTCTCGGACCTCGGGGTTGTCCCAGTTGAAGTCCGGCTGTTCCTTGGCGAAGATGTGCATGTACCACTGCCCGGGGGTTCCGTCGGGTTCAATGATGCGCTCCCATGCGGGACCGCCGAACACGGAGTCCCAGTCTGACGGCGGCAGTTCGCCGTTTTCGCCCGAGCCGTCGCGGAAAATGTAGCGGTCGCGGGCCGCGGACTTTTCGGGCGAGGCGAGGGCTTCCCGGAACCACTCGTGGCGGTTCGAGGAGTGGTTGGGCACGATGTCCACAATCAGCTTGATGCCGGCGCCATGCAGGGCGGACGTCATGGCGTTGAAGTCCTCCAGCGTGCCAAGCC
>NZ_JAFCTI010000019.1:0-47515 GCF_049895945.1 Pseudarthrobacter sp. DSP2-3-2b1
GATGGTGCCCGGGAGGTCCTCCTGAATGGCATTGCGCACGGTGTACAGCTGGAGTGAGTACGGCATGGGGCTCTCCTTAGAGGATCTCGACGGCTGTTTGCTTTTGACGGGGCAGTATCAGATGGCGACTGCGGAGACGGTGCCGCCGGTGACCGTCACCTCGAACGGGATGAACCCGCCGTCGGCCGTTGGGACGGTGACGGTGCGGCGGTGCCCTTCTTCAGCGGCGAAAGCCTTGAATTCCATCTGCGTGGCCCACTCGTACTCAGGCCTGTCCGTCACGGTGCCGAGCGGAAGGACCGCTCCCTGCCGGACATAAACCGCCGCTTCCATCACCGTGAACTCCTTGCGGTGCCACCGTGAGCCGGAGAGCTGCTCACCGGTTACCAGGTGCGTCCAGGTTCCCTCGGGCAGGTAAAAGTCCACAGTCCCCCCTGCGCCCATCACGGGAGCGACGAGCAGCTCGGATCCCAGCATGTACTGCCGGTCGAGGTAGGCGCACGCTGGGTCTTCAGGGAATTCCAGGAACATGGGACGCATCAACGGCGCCCCGGTCTGGTGGGCCTCCTCTGCGGCTCCCAGCAGATAGGGCATCAGTTGCATCTTCAACCCGGTGAAGTGACGCAGCACATCACTGGATTCATCGTCCACCAGCCACGGCACGCGGTAGGAGTTGGAACCGTGAAGCCGGGAGTGCGAGGACAGCAGGCCGAACGCAATCCAGCGCTTGAAGAGTTCCGGATCCGGCGTCCCTTCGAACCCGCCGATATCGTGGCTCCAGAAAGCGAATCCGGAAGACGCCAGGGACAGGCCGCCACGGAGGGATTCGGACATGGCGGAGAACGTGGATTCGCAGTCGCCGCCCCAGTGCACCGGTAGCTGCTGGCCGCCGGCGGTGGCAGAGCGGGCGAACAGCACGGCCTGGCCTTCGCCGAGCTCCTTGGACAGAAGGTCGAACACCGCCCGGTTGTAGAGCTGCGCGTAGTAGTTGTGCATCCGCTGCGGGTCCGAGCCGTCATGCCAGGCCACCTCTGTGGGAATCCGCTCCCCGAAGTCGGTCTTGAAGGAGTCCACGCCCTGGTCCAGCAAGGTGCGGAGCTTGTCCTGGTACCAGGTCACCGCGTCCGGGTTGGTGAAGTCGACCAGGCCCATGCCGGCCTGCCACATGTCCCACTGCCATACCGAGCCGTCCGCCCGCTTGACCAGGTAGCCCAGCTCCCCGGCTTCACGGAACAGGTGTGAGCGCTGCGCGATGTAGGGGTTGATCCAGACGCATACCTTAAGGCCGCGCTCGTGCAGGCGCCGCAGCATACCCTCCGGGTCCGGGAAAGTGGCGGGGTCCCAGACAAAGTCGCTCCAGTGGAAGGCGCGCATCCAGTGGCAATCGAAGTGGAACACGGACAGCGGCAGCTTACGCTCGGCCATGCCGTCGATGAAGGACATGACAGTCTTTTCGTCGTAGTCCGTGGTGAAGGACGTGGAGAGCCACAGCCCGTAGGACCAAGCCGGAACACGCGCGGGCCGGCCGGTCAGTTCGGTGTAGCGGCGCAGGATGTCCTTGGGCGTGGGCCCGTGGATCACAAAGTACTGGAGCCGCTGCCCCTCCACACTGAACTGAGTACGGGACACCACCTCGGAGCCCACCTCGTAGGACACCCGCTCCGGATGGTTGACGAACACCCCGTAGCCCGCGTTCGTGATGAAGAACGGCACGTTCTTGTAGGCAAGGTCGCTGGAGGTGCCGCCGTCCTCATTCCAGATATCGATGGACTGTCCGTTCTTCACCAGCGCACCGAACCGCTCCCCCAGGCCGTACACATTGGTTCCCACCCCGAGGGTCAGCTGTTCGTGGACGAAGTGCCGGCCGTCCTGGTCAGTGATCAGACCGATGCTTCGGGGCACCGAGCTGGTCAGTGGCCGGCCGTCCCCCACGAAGTCCACGTTCCAATCGCCCCCGGTGCTGATGTGTGCGGTGAGGCCACCGGACGTGAACGTGGCGGTGCCGGCGTCGTTGGTGATGCTGACATCGGCGCGGCCGTCCTTCAGCCCGAAATGCGGCCCCTTGTTCACAGCGCCCTGGAAATGTTCGATAGTGACCCCAATGACGTCCGGCAGGGGGGACTCGAAGGTGATGGTCAGCTGGGGGCAGTTCAGGGCATCCCCCCGGGACCGGATTTTCTGCGTCGGCGCGTAGATGGTGAGCTTGCCGTCTGTGGCTTCCACGTCCGATACGTCCCGCGGATGCAGTGCTGTGAGGCCTTCGCGGTGGAGCCAGTAACCGTCCGTGAATTTCATGCTGTTCCTCTGTTTCGATCGTTCTTCAAGTTGGAAAGTTCTGCGGCCCCGGTTTGTGTGGGCACCGGTTCTTTGAGCACCAGCGCACCGAAGGGCGGCAGGGTAAGTTCAGGGCCGTGGGCCGTGCCGGTCAGCAGGTCAACCGAGGTCCAGCCCAGCCCCACCTCCTGCGGCCGGGCGGAGTGGTTGAGCAGGAACAGATGCCCGCCGCGGCTGGCGGCCTCCACCGGGTCCGGCAGGGGCGCAGTCAGCGGCGATGCGATCCCTGCCGCTGCCAAGGCGTCCGCCAGGACAAGCTCCAGCGCTTCCGCAGGTAAATCGGCGCCCACATACCAGCTGCTTCCTGCGCCATGGCAATTGCGTACGACGGCGGGACGGCCTTCCAGCCTGCCAGCGCCGAAGTGCGCCATCACCTTCCCGGTATTCCCCCTGAGTGCCAGGTCTTCCGCCCAGATGTGTGCCTGCACGGCCTGTATTGGCCCAAAACGGACTTCCACAGGCGAAGCAAGCGGAACCCATTCCTCGCCGTCGACACCCAGCAGGTCAGCGAGACTTCCTGGGAAACGGCCGTCGGCAAGATGCCCGTTGCTGTCCGCTACGGCGCTGAAGGGACCCACCACCAGTTGTCCGCCTCCCCGGACGTATGCTGCCAATGAGTTCGAGTGTTCCGGGGCCAGGAGGAACAGGCTCGGCGCGACGACAAGGCCATACCTGCCCAGCTCCGCGGAGGGGTGGACCACCTCGACGGACAGGCCCCTGCGGTGCAGCGGGGCGTAATAGGCCTGGAGCTGTTCCAGGACCTGAAGCCGGTTCGTGGGTGTGTCCGGCGATTCTGCTGCCCACCAGCTCTCCCAGTCGAAGAGGACGGCGATGGTTGCCGCGCAGCTGGTGCCGGCGACCTGCCGCAGGGACCGCAGCTCCTTGCCCAGTTCGGCCACTTCGCGGAACGCCCGGGTGTTCTCGCCAGCCAGCGGCACCACGGCGGAGTGGAAGCGTTCTGCGCCGAAGCGGGATTGGCGGAACTGGAAGAAGCAGACGCCGTCGGCCCCGCGGGCGACGGCCGAGAGCGCGTCCACCCGGAGTTCGCCAGGCTCCTTGGGCACATTGTGTTCACGCCAGTTCACCGCGGAGGTGGCGGACTCCATCAGGAGCCACGGCATCCCGCCAGAGAGTCCTCGGCAGAGATCGTGAGTCAGGGCTCCGAGCCTGTGCGAATCAGGGTCCGCCGGGTCCGTGTACCAGTCGTTGGCCACAACGTCGGTTTCCTTGGCAAAGGCGAAGTAGTCCGCCCCGCGGAAGAAACCCATGAGGTTGGTTGTGACCGGGCACCGGGTGTCATAGCGCCGGATGATGTCCCGCTCCGCACGGTAAAGGGAAAGCAGCTGGGCGGAGGTGAACCGCTGGAAGTCCAGTTTCTGGCTTGGGTTGATCAGGTAAGGCGCTTTCCGCGGCGGCAGGATCTCCTCCCAGCTGCCGTAGGCCTGGCTCCAGAACGCGGTTCCCCAGGATTGGTTGAGTCTGTCCAGTGTGGCGTAGCGCCGGGTGAGCCAGGTACGGAACCCCAGTGCCGTTTCGTCGTCGTAGCTGACCTGTCCCAGCTCATTGCCGACATGCCACATGGCCACGGCGGGGTGGCCGGCGTAGCGCCTGGCCAGGGACTCCGTGATGGCAGCGGCTGCCTGCCGGTACTTGGCGGAAGACGGATTGAACTGGTTGCGGGAGCCGTACCAGAGGGTGCTGCCATCCGCGTCCACGGGCAGGGTTTCGGGGTACTCATGGCCAAGCCAGGCCGGCGGTGATGCCGTGGGCGTGGCCAGGCAGACCCGGATACCGCCTCCGTGAAGGAGGTCCATGAGATGGTCCAGCCAGCCAAAATTCCGGGCACCCTCGCTGGGCTCCAGCCGAGCCCAGCTGAAGACTCCCACGGTGACCATGTTGATGCCCGCCTCCTGCATCAGCCGGATGTCCTCGGGCCAGGTGGCCGCGGGCCATTGCTCGGGGTTGTAGTCGGCGCCGAAGATCAGACCGGAACGATCCGTCAGGCCGGTCAGGCTGTGGCTGCTGGAAAACATGAAAATCCTTGGTTAAATGGGAGGTATGGATAATCGAAGGGCTTCAACAGTGGCTACCATCAACGATGTGGCCCGCGAGGCCGGAGTTTCCACCAGTACCGTGTCTTATGTGATGAGCGGGAAGCGGACAATATCGAAAGAAACCCGCGATATTGTCGAAGCTGCCATGCGAAGGCTGAAGTACAGCCCTCGGTCCAGCGCCCGTGCACTCGCCTCGAGCCGGTCCAATGTCCTGGGGCTGGTGGTGCCACTTCGCGCGGATGTCAATGTCGGCGTCGTGATGCAGTTCGTCACCGCCGTTGTCACCACGGCCCGGACTTTCAACCAGGACGTGCTGCTGTTGACCCAGGACGATTCCGGAAGCATCGAACGGGTGACGTCCCAGTCCATGGTGGACGGCCTGCTCATGATGGACATCGAAGCCCGCGATCCGCGCATTCCGGTGCTGGCCAAGCTGCAAAAACCGGCGGTGCTGATCGGGATGCCGGATGATCCCCGCGGCCTGAGCTGCGTGGACTTCGACTTTGCCGGAGCGTCCCGCACCGCCGTCCGGCACCTTGCGGAGCTGGGACACCGCGGGATCGCGTTCATCGGTTCCCCTCCGGCCTCGCTGCGACGGCACGCCACCTACGCGGACCGGGCACTGCGCGGGTTCCAGGACGCATGCGACACCCTGGAGATCGGCTATGTGTCGGTGGCCTGCGAGGCGAACTCGCCGGACCTGGCCAAGGCCCTGGAGAAAGTGTTCGCTGGGCCAGAACCCATCACGGCGCTGCTGGTCCACAACGAGGGCCTGCTGCCGATGCTGCGGGAAAACCTCGCGTTCCGCGGCCTGTCCATCCCGGCTGACGTCTCGGTCGCCGTGATCGCCCCTGCTGACGTGTCCATGGCCACGGCACACCCCTGGACCGCGGTCTCCATCCCGGCCATGGACATTGGCCGGGCGGCCGTGGAGATGGTGATGGACCGGCTTGGCCTGGACAAGCCCGCCGAACTGCGCCTCATCGCGCCCACTCTGACCCTTGGTGAAACCACCGCTCCAGCGGCCCCGGATGCCGGCTCCGTTCCTGTCGGGACTTTTCCTGCCCGGTAGCAGCAGGGCGTTCATCCCTTAACAGCCCCGATCATCACGCCCTTCGTGAAGTGCTTCTGGACGAACGGGTATACCATCAGGATGGGGATCATGGCCAGGACAATCACGGCCATCTGCAGCGCCGGCGAGGCAGCAGCGCCATCGCCTACGTTGATCTGCCCGGGCACAGTGACGCCTTGCAGCACGTAGGAGCGCAACACCACCTGGAGCGGGTTCATGGCGCTGTCATTGATGTAGAGGACGGCGTTGAAGAACGCATTCCAGTAGCCCACACCGTAGAAGAGGGCGATGACCGCGGTGACGGCTTTGGACATGGGCAGCACGATCTGGGTCAGGGTGCGCCACTCGCTGGCCCCGTCAATCCGGGCGCTTTCCAGGATTCCCCTGTCGATGCCCATGAAGAACCCGCGCAGGATGATGATGTTGAATACCGAGATGCAGCTGGGCAGGATCAGCGACCAGTAGGTGTTAATCAGGCCCAGGCCGGACACCAGCAGATATGCCGGGATGATGCCGGCGCTGAAGAACATGGTGACCAGCAGAGTGAAGAGGATGGGAGTGTGGGCGAAGGACCCCGGCCGGGACAGCCCGTAGGCGCAAAGCACGGACACCACCATGCTCAGCAGGGTGCCGGTTGCGGTCACTCCCACAGAGACCAGGACGGCCCGGGTGACCACCCCGCCGCTGAGGATCTGCTGGTAGGCGGAGAACGTCAGCTCGCCGGGGATCAGCACCAGTCCCCCGGCGCGCGTGATGGTGGCCTGCGAGGAGAGGCTGGTGAGCACGATCGTATACAGCGGGCCCAGGACAGCAAGGATGACGGCGGCGAGCACCACAACCTTGACGGCTTTCGCCACCCGCCCGGGTTCTTCCTCCCAGGCCGGCCGTTCCGGCCGGAGCCGGGGTTTGGTTATAGTTGCGCTCATTTGGAATACACACCGCTCTCGCCGAATATGTGGGCTACCTTGTTCGCGGCCAGGATCAGCGCGAGGCTGACGAGACCCTTGATCAGTCCGGCGGCGGCCGCGTAGCTCCAGTCGCCGTTCTGCACGCCCGTGTAGTAGACAAACGTGTCCAGGACTTCGGAGGCATCCACGCCCACAGCGTCCCGTTGCAGGATCAACTGTTCGAAGCCCACAGTCAGTGAATCGCCCAGCCGCAGAATCAGCAGCAGCACAATGACGCTGCGGAGCCCGGGCAGGGTCACATGCCACATACGCTTCCAGCGGCCGGCGCCGTCCACGGCTGCCGCCTCGTACTGGGCGGGGTCGATTGCGCTGAGCGCCGCCAGGAACACGATGATGCCCCAGCCTGCGTCCTTCCAGACCGCCTGGGAGGTGATCAGGAACAGGAAGGTGTCTGGGTTGGTCATCACGTCCACGGCCTGCCAGCCATTGGCGCGCAGCGACTGGTTGAGCAGGCCCGCTCCCCCGAAGATCTGCTGGAAGATGGAGACCACCAGCACCCACGAGAAGAAGTGCGGCAGGTACACCACAGCCTGGATGGCGGCCCGTAGCCGCGGGTTGACCAGGGAGTTCAGCAGCATGGCCAGGGCGATGGGAATTGGAAAGAAAAACACCAGTTGGAAGGCCGTGATCACCAGGGTGTTCTTGACGGCGTGCCAGAAAGCGGGGTCGCCCATCACGCGGCTGAAGTTTTCCAGGCCCAGCCAGGGGCTTGCCGGGATGCCTACGAAGGGTGAGTAGTCCTGGAAAGCCACTATGTTGCCGAGCATGGGCAAGTAGGCGAAGACACCTAGCAGGATCACGGCTGGCAACGCCATGAAAACCAGCGAACGGTCCCGGTTGAACCGGACCCTCAGGCTGGCCCGCGGGCGAAGGTTCCCGCCGCCCGGCTTGCCGGGCGGCACCTGGAGGGCTGCCGACGTCGGACGCGCTGCCGGCGCCGCGCTCCCGGTGTTGGGCCTCGCCGGGGCTAGGGTGGAGGACCTGTGTTCTGGACCAGTGGGCATATTTCCCGCCGGCCTATGCCAGGAATCCGGCGTAGAACTCGCGCAGCTCGTCGCCACCCTTGCTCTTCCAGGTGGCGATGGCGCTGTCCAGGTCGGTGAGGCCTTTGCGTCCGCGGATGATGTCCTTGGCCAAATCCTCGAAGGGCTTCCCCAGGGAGCCGAACTTGGCTGGTTCCTGGATCTGCATGCCGAAGAAGATGTCTTCCTGGACGTTGGGTGCCTGCCGGGCTTCCCACTCTGACTGGGACTGGACCAGTCCCGGGTACTGGATCATGGAGTTCACGATCGGACCGCTGACCAAGAACGCGTAGGTGCTGGTGACTTCCCGGGTTCCCTTTGCGGTGGCCTGCGGGATGCCCTGCGCATCGCGGGTGAAGTGCACGCCCTCCACGCCGTTGTTGACCAGGACGTTTTCCTCGGTGCCGAAGGGGGCTGCGATGAAGTTGGCCAGTGCCAGTATCTCCTCCACTTTGGCGGGTTCCGTCTTCTTGATGAAGCTGAAAATCGCCGCGGGCGAGGCTCGGAAAATTGTGGGCTTACCGCCGTCGGGGGCGAAAAAGTCTAGGGGTTGCATGTTGAACGCGGGGTTCGACGGCAGGACCCGGGCCAATGCTTCGTGCCAGCCACCCACCCCGTCCGAGGACATCAGCGAGGCGCCGGATTCGAAGCGCTGCTTGGCCTGCTGGGCGTTTCCGGCCACTGCGTCCGGGTGAACGGAACCGTCGGCGAACAGCTTGGCCGTCCATTCCAGCGCGGCGCGGTACTCCTCGGTTTCAAACTTGTTCTGGAGCTGGCCGCCCACCTTCTTCCATTTGGGGACCACGCCATGCATAAGCTGCGCACCGTTCCAGATGTCCTCGGAACCCCAGCGGTTCTTGGATTCATCTGTAAGTTCCTTCGCCACGCTGCGGTATTCTTCGGCAGACTTGGGCGGTTCAACGCCGAGTTCCGCGAAGAGGTCCGCGCGGTAGAAGATGGCATCGGAGATCAGCGCGCCCGGATACGGCAGGCCGTACAGGCCGCCCTCAAAGCAACCCAGCCTCCACGCGGCGGTGGGTATGTTTGCCAGGTTGGGGTACTTCTTAATCTTGTCACCGGCGAGGAATTCCGAGAGATCGGTGAAGATGCTGGTGGCTGCCTGCCCGAAGCGCGGCGGCATGTTCCAGGACGGAATGACCATCCAGTCCGGCACGTCCTTGGGCGAGGCCAGGACAGTCTGGATCTTGTCCGCGTAGGTATTGCCGTCGTTGACCTGGAAGTTTATTGTGGCGCCCAGTTTTTCGTTGACGGCCTTGTAGTAGCCGTTGTCCGGCAGCGCCGGCGGGACCGCCCACCACGCAGGGGTCATGACGGTGTAGGTCCCGCCCGCGCCGGGCGCGGAGGCCACGGATTTGACCAGGGCCTTGGGGGTGGAGGTGAACCCGGGGGTGGAACCATTGACGGAGGCAATGTCCGGCTTGACCAGGTCCAGCGGAATGTAGGACGGGACCAGTTTGGCGACGGCCTCGGCAAGGCCTCCGGATGTTGTTGCTTGCGGGGTGGCGGCGCCAGGGCTGCAGGCAGTCAATGCAGCAGGTGCGGCAGCCAGGAACACTGCGCCACTGAGGATACCCAGGAAGGAACGGCGGTTCACTCCCCGCGCTCCGGCCTCGGCGAGCAGTGTGGCACCGGTTTTTCGGCCGCGGGACGGGTCCGCTTGGTAACCAAGCATAATCAGCACTCCTTTGTGTGAACTTGCAACATAAGATCTTTCGAAGTTGTCGAACCGCTTCGATTAAGTTCACAGTAGAGCATCACGTTTCACCCCGCAAGAGAAATAGTGTTGCGGATCACAATCCGCTGATGTCACACTGGTCTTCACTCTGATTTGTAGAAGCGTTTAAACAATCTTCCATCGAAGAAGCACAGCCGATTGGACTCTCCGTGCCCCTATTGCCCGTCACATTCACAGCGCAGCGTCTGTTGGAGTCTCTTTCCCTGGACCAGAAGGTGGCAATGCTGCATCAGCACGCCCCCGCCGTCGGATCCCTGGGCCTGGCCCGGTTCCATACCGGCGCCGAGGCGGCCCATGGTGTGGCGTGGCTGGGACCGGCCACGGTGTTTCCGCAGCCGGTGGGCTTGGCCGCGAGCTGGGACGTGGACCTGATTCGCCGGGTGGGAACCGCCGTCGGACGTGAAGTACGCGGTAAGAAGGCCACGGACCCCAGCGTCAGCACCAACGTCTGGGCGCCCGTGGTGAACCCGTTGCGGCACCCTTTGTGGGGCCGGAACGAAGAGGGCTTCTCGGAGGATCCGCATCTCACCGCGGCGTTGGCCGGTGCGTACTGTGCAGGACTGAAAGGCGGCCATGACCGCTTCTGGCTGACCGTGCCCACGCTGAAGCATTTCCTGGCCTACAACAACGAGGCGGACCGGAACGTTTCGAGCAGCCAGATGCGCGCGCGGGTGCTCCATGAGTACGAGCTTCCGGCCTACCGCGGACCCATCGAGGACGGAGTGGCCGGCGCCGTGATGCTGTCCTACAACCTGGTCAACGGCCGGCCCGCGCACGTTTCCGATCTAGTGGCGGCCGAGTTGCGGCAATGGCGGAACGGCATGGAAATCACCGTCGTCACCGACGCGGGAGCCCCGTCCTCGCTGTACACCGCCGAAAAATACTTCGACGACGGCCCTTCTGCCTACGCTGCCGCCCTCGTGGCCGGCGTGGACAGTTTTACTGAGGACGGTGACCAGCCGGAGCCCTCCCTCCGGCACATCCACGAAGCGCTGGACCGCAGGCTCATCACGGAAGCTGACGTGGACCGGGCGGTCCTCCGGCTGCTCACGTTGCGGGAGCGGAGCGGGGAATTCGAGCCCGACGGCGGACCGTACGGTTCGCTCACACCTGACGTTGTGGGCGATCCGGCCCATGTTGCATTGGCCCGTGAAGCCGCCCGGAAGTCGATCGTGGTCCTCCACAACACTCCTGCGGCCGGCATGGAGGCACCCCTCCTCCCGCTCGGACCACGTCCAGGAAAGGTTGCGGTCATCGGCGCGCTGGGCTCCACAGTCCTGAGCGACTGGTACAGCGGCACCCTGCAGGATGAGGTCAGTATCTTCGCAGGCCTTTCAGTGCGCTACACCGATGTGATGGCGGAGGCCGCTCTGGACGCTGTGTCTCTGCGGTGCGTCCGGACGGATTCCTACCTCAGCGCCGGGAACTCTGGCACCGCGCTCACCGCGGGCGCAGCAACGGCAGGGCCGGAGGGTATCTTCCTGCTCAAGGATTGGGGCGGCGGCGAGTGCACGCTGCAATCCCCTGCCACTGAGAAGTTCGTAGCCGCCAGTGGATATTACCTGACCGCATCGGCTGACCGCGTAGGCGGCTGGGTGGTACAGGAGACGTTCCGACTGCACCCCGCGGTGGATGGAACCGTGTCCATCCAGCACGTTGGCACCGGAAAATGGGTGCGCATCGAGGCGCACACCGGGAGCGCGGCACTGTCAGCCGAAAGCGGCGAAACCGCAGACCGTTTCGCCCTGCGCATCGTCCGCTCCGGGCAGCAGGCCGCCCGGGAGGCTGCTGCCGCGGCGGATGTCGCCGTCGTCGTGGTGGGCAACGATCCGCACTTGGGCGGGCGGGAAACCATCGACCGGTCCACCCTGGCCCTCCCCCAACCTGAACAGGAGCTCATCCGCCTGGTACGGGAGGCAAACCCGCGCACCGTCCTGGTGATCGCTTCTTCCTACCCGTACTCACTGGGAGGTCTGGCGGACACCCCCGCGATAGTCTGGACCTCACACGCGGGCCAGGAGCTCGGCAGCGGGTTGGCGGATATCCTCAGCGGGGATTTCGAACCGACCGGACGGTTGGCCCAGACCTGGTGGCGGCGCGATCAGGACCTTCCAGACATCCTGGATTACGACCTCATCACCTCTCAAAGCACTTACCTTTACAGCACAGCCGAGCCGCTGTATGCGCTCGGGCACGGTCTGGGCTACAGCACGGTCAGCTATGAATCGGCTGTGCCTGCAGGTGATGACGGAGGCGAAAGCGGGCTTAGCGTGACGGTCTGCAACACCGGCACACGCACTGCACACGAACTGGTACAGGTTTACGCCACGTGCCCTGGACACCGCTTCGGGTTCCCGCGGCGGCTCCTGGTGGCGCACTCCCGAGTCGAACTGGCACCAGGTGAACGCCGGACCTTAAGGATTGGGGTGCCCCGGAACCGGCTGGCCACCTTCAGCGTGACCGAAGGGCGGATGGTGCTGGAACCCGGGACATATGAGTTGTTGGTTGGGCCATCTGCCGGCAATCTTCCCTTGGGCGTGGAGGTGGACGTGGAAGGCGAAGGTAGCGGCCCCCGCCGACGGGGAACCTGGATCCGCACCGAACTGTTTGACGAATGCTCCGGCCTCGCGCTGGTGCCGGAGACGCCGCTGGCGGGCACCGCCGTCGCCCCCGCCTCCAGCCAGGAGGCAGCCACGGCGGTCTACCGCGGCTGGCCTGAAGGCCCGGCCAGCGCCATGGCCATCCGGCTCAGGACGGACGGGAGCCCTGGCCGTATTGCAGTCAAACGGCCCGGACGCGGCGGCACTTGGACGGACTCCGCCGAGGCTGCTGTTGCTCCCGGATTCGACGGCGAACTGCTGCTGGAGCTCGAGGGAAAGTGCGTAACTGCCATCCAAATCGTATTGACGGGTCCGGTAACGATGAGCGAGTTGCGGCTGGACTGATGCCCCCTGATGCCGACTCCAACCCAACCCGCCTCCCGCTGAAAGATACCTAGGAACCTCATGACAGCCGCTTTACCCTCTCCGCGTCCGTTGCCGACAGCGCCGAGTCTTCGATGGGGAGTTTTGGCACCCGGTCACATCGCGCACCGCGCAGTCGCGGCGACTCATCAATACTCCGCCCAACGGTTCGTGGCAGTTGGTTCGCGTTCGCGGGAACGGGCAGAGCGTTTTGCAGGTACTCATGGTCTAGAGCGGGCATATGGCTCCTACCGCGCACTTGTGGAGGACCCCACTGTTGACGTGGTCTACATTGCGTCCCCGCACAGCAGCCATGCCGAACTGGCGCTGCTGGCCATAGGTGCCGGCAAGCACATCCTCGTGGAGAAGCCCTTCGCCGCCACAGGTCCGGAGGCTCAGTCGATCGCCGCCGCCGCGCAAAACGCTGGGGTTTTCGCCATGGAAGCCATGTGGACCCGATACCTGCCTCAGGCCGACGTCATTCGCCAGCTCCTTGAGGCAAGGGCGGTGGGAGACGTGCAGATGGTCACCGCTGACTTCGGCTTCGGAGCCCGTTTCGATCCTTCCAGCAGACTGTTCGATCCGAATCAAGCCGGTGGGGCACTACTGGATGCAGGGATCTATCCGCTTTCCTTCGCATCCTCCATACTCGGTGCCCCATCCCTCTTGACAGCAGCCGGGACCATTGCGCCGACAGGGGTGGAGAGCGACGCCATGCTGTTGCTCGATCACCCCCGCGGCAAGTCCTCCATTTCCACCTCAATAACTGCCTCGATGCCTGTTCGGGCCACGATCCTGGGAAATGAAGGAAGAATTGAGGTGCATTCACCATTCATTGGTGCGAATGGCGTCACACTGGTCACGGAAAGCCAGAACTCGGCGGCCGCCTCTTGGGAGGGCCGCCGCTATCCAGACCTCCACGATGCCCTCCATTACCAGATGGACGCTCTGGCACGCTTCGTGGCCGCCGATCTGAAGGAGTCGCCCGTGCATTCCCTCGAGGAAACCGTTGCCATCGTCTCCGTTATTGACGATGCGAGCAGCCAGATCCGGTGCGGAGCAGCTACCCGATCAGCGCCAGCACTGACCCGGCGTTGACCACGCCGCCGGCCGCCGCCCGGATCCCGCTCAGCGTCCCCCCGCGGTGCGCGGCCACCTGGGTTTCCATCTTCATCGCCTCAAGCACGACGACGGGGTCCCCCGCCGCCACCTCGGCGCCCGGCTCTACGAGCCACTTCACCACCGTCCCGGCCATGTCCGCGCGCAACTCACCGGGATCGGCGGCACCTGCCGCAGTGCCGCCGTCGTGCTTTCCGTTCGTGGAGTCCCCGGCCAGGGAAACGCCCGAAGGAACGCCGGCACCCGAGCGGGCCCAGCCATCCAGCAAAGCGGCGGGAAGCCCGACGGC
Source organism: Pseudarthrobacter sp. DSP2-3-2b1 (assembly GCF_049895945.1). Lineage (NCBI taxonomy): Bacteria > Bacillati > Actinomycetota > Actinomycetes > Micrococcales > Micrococcaceae > Pseudarthrobacter > Pseudarthrobacter sp. DSP2-3-2b1. The sequence goes on from NZ_JAFCTI010000019.1 coordinate 13,578, forward strand.
GAGGCGCCGGCCGTCGATGTCAACGGTGATGGTGCGCCGCGAACCGTCCGGAACGGCCGTGCCGAACTCCGGATCGGCCGCGATGGAATCCGCGAAGTCCGTCTCGATCCAGCGTGTGTGGATCCCCAGGGAATCCTCGGACGTGAAGTCCGGAGCCGCCACCACGGCACGGTGGAACGGCAGGACGGTGGCCACGCCGGTGATTTCCATTTCGGCGAGGGCGCGGCGGGCACGGCGGAGCGCCTGCTGCCGGTCGGCGCCGGTGACGATCAGCTTGGCCAGCAGCGAATCGAACTGCGGTGCCACGATGGACCCGGAGCGGACGCCGGAATCCAGCCGGATGCCGGGACCGGTGGGGCCACTGAACGTGGCGATCGTTCCCGGCGACGGCAGGAAGCCCCGGCCCACGTCTTCGGCGTTGAGCCGGAACTCGAACGAATGGCCGCGCGGTTCGGGATCGGATTTAAGCCGGAGAGGCTCGCCCGCGGCAATCCTCAGCTGCTCCTGGACCAGGTCCACGCCGGTGGTTTCCTCGGTGATGGGGTGCTCCACCTGCAGACGTGTGTTCACCTCGAGGAACGCGACCGTGCCGTCGGCGGCCACCAGGAACTCCACCGTCCCGGCCCCGGAATAGGAGGCCTCGCGGCACACTGCCTTGGCGGCGTCGTAAATCTGCCGGGTCTGCCCATCGGTGAGGAACGGCGCAGGCGCCTCCTCCACCAGTTTCTGGTGGCGGCGCTGGAGCGAGCAATCGCGCGTTCCCACCACCACCACGTTGCCGTGCTGGTCGGCCAGGACCTGCGCCTCCACGTGCCGGGGCCGGTCCAGGTAGCGCTCCACAAAGCACTCGCCACGGCCGAAAGCCGCCACTGCTTCGCGGACCGCGGAGTCGAAGGATTCCTCGATCTGGTCCATTTCGCGGACCACTTTGAGCCCGCGTCCGCCGCCGCCGAAGGCCGCCTTGACGGCGATCGGCAGTCCGTGCTCTTCCGCAAAAGCGCGCGCCTCGGCGGCCGAAGCCACCGGCCCGTCGCTGCCCGCCACCAGGGGCGCACCGGCGCGGACGGCGATCTCGCGGGCAGTGATCTTGTTGCCCAGCTGCCGGATAGCCTCCGGGGTGGGGCCGATCCAGGTCAGGCCGGCGTCCAGCACCGCCTGGGCGAAGTCAGCGTTCTCGGACAGGAAGCCGTATCCCGGGTGCACCGCGTCCGCGCCGGACTCAGCGACCACACGCAGCAGGTTGGGGATGCTGAGGTACGTGTCCGACGGCGCGTTGCCACCCAGGCTGTACGCCTCGCTGGCGGCGCCCACATGCATGGCATCGGCGTCCACGTCCGCGTACACCGCAACGGATTCGAGGCCCGCGTCCTCGCAGGCCCCGGCAATGCGGACGGCGATTTCTCCACGGTTGGCGATCAGGACCTTACGCATCAGTTGCTCACTTCGTCTGGGAATCTTGTGTCTCGGGAAACGCCATGGGACACGTCGGCGGACGCGTCAGGAAAAGCGTTGGCGGGCAGACCGTAGCCGGGAGCCCAGCGGAACCGGATGGAACCGCCGATCGGAATCTGCGCGGCGAGGTCCAGCTGGTGGTCCACCACCACGCCGATCACGGGATAACCCCCGGTGATGGGGTGGTCGGCCAGGAACAGTACAGGCTGGCCCTCCGGCGGAATCTGCAGCGCGCCCGCCATGGTTCCCTCGCTGGCCAGTTCCCCGTCCCGGCAACGCCTTAGCGGTTCGCCGGCCAGGCGCATGCCCACCCGGTTGGAGCGGGGTGTCACCGCCCAGTCCTGGCCGCACAGCGATTCCAGCGCGGCGGCGTCGAACCAGTCATCGCGGGGACCGGGCACAATGTCCAGGACCGTTACGCCGGTGTCCGGGAAGTCGGGCTGCAGCTCGGGGTTGCCCACCACGTTGGAGGAGGTGGCCACTCCCGCGCCCAGCAGTTGCCCGGCGCCCAGCGGCGCGGGCCCGATTCCGGACATGGTGTCCGTGGAGCGGCTGCCCAGCACGGCCTCAGCTTCCACGCCGCCGCGGATGGCCAGGTAGCTGCGGAAGCCGCGCTCCGGCGCACCGATGGTCAGGATCTCACCGTCGAGCAGGGCGAACGCGGTGGCCATAGGCAGCTCGCGCACCCGCTCCGGCAGGCCGCCGTCGGCGTCCCCGGAAGAGGGAACGTCCGACGGCGTCAGAATAGTCAGTGCCGACGGCGCGCCGGCCACTGCCAGTACCTGGTCGCCCACGGCCTGCACGCGCAGCCCGCCGGCAACGGTTTCGACGACGGCGGCCGAGGGCTGGTTGCCCACGATCCGGTTCGCGCGGCGCACGGAGGAACGGTCCAGAGCACCCGCCGAGGACACGCCCAGGCCTGCATGGCCGGGGCGGCCCAGGTCCTGGATCAGGCTCTGGAGTCCCGGGGACAGGATCCGCAGCCCGGACTGGACATCAGCATCATGAGCCGCTGGGGTTTCCGAATGTGAGGAGCCAACCCCCGGCGCGGCAACGTCCACGAGCTCCCGCACGGCCCGGAACTGCACGCGGTCGCCGGGTGCGGCCAGGGCCGGCTGCTCCCGGTTGAGGTCCCACATGCGGGCGGCGGTCCGGCCGATCAGCTGCCAGCCGCCCGGGGATTTCCGCGGATACACGGCGGAATAGTTGCCGGCCAAAGCCACGGAACCGGCGGGCACCGCGGTCCGGGGCGAACTCCGGCGCGGGACTTCCAGTGCTTGGTTCTCCCCCACCATGTAGCCGAAGCCGGGGGCGAAGCCGCCGAAAGCCACGGTCCAGATCTGCCCCGTGTGGGCTGCCACCACTCCCCCGGCCCCCAGGCCGGTGAGCCGCCCCATCTCGGCGAGGTCCTCGCCGTCGTACACGGTCTCGATGGTGACCAGCCTGCCCTCGGCGTGGGACTGGACGGTCAGGTCCAGCTCCAGCAGCCGGGCGGCCATCCGCCGAGCGGCTGCGGGCGAGTCCGCCTTGACCATCACGGTATCGGCGGCGGCCAGGACGTCCACCTGGCCGGGCAGCGGCTGCTCCAGCAGGAGGGCCTGCAGGGCCAGCACATCGTGGAGCCCGGAGAGTTCGGCGAGCACCGCCGTCGTGCCTACCGGCTTGACGGACAGCACGCGGGCAGCGAGCGCCCGCGCGGCAGTGGTGGGGTTGCTGACTGTTTCCATGGGATCAGGCCGCGCCGCTCAGGCGTGGCTCGTCTGGACGTCATCGCTGTGGAGCAGGCGGAGGTCCTCTTCCGGCTGCGGGTCGCGGCCCAGGCGCATGCCCACGATGGTGATGACGGCGGTGACGGCGATGTAGCCGGCGATCAGGTACCAGCCGCCGGACGCCGCGCCGTAGAGGAACGTGAAGATCAGCGGGGCTACGGCGCCGCCAATAACGCCGGCCAGCGTGTAGGCCAGTGAGCTGCCGGCGTAGCGGAGGCGGGCCGGGAACTGCTCGGTGATGAACGCGGCCTGCGGGCCGTACATAAAGGCGTGGAGGGCCAGGCCGATCACCACACCAACGGACAGCATCACCACGGACTTGCCCTGGATCATCAGGAAGAACAGGGGGATGTAGAGGGCGGTTGCGGCGGCCGCAATGCCGTAGACCCAGCGGCGGTTGAAACGGTCAGTGAGGGCGCCGGCGAGCGGGATCAGGAAGAGCTGGAAGGCGGAGCCGATCAGGATGGCGGCCAGCACGTTGCCCGTGGTCATACCCAGTTCCCGGGTGGCGTAGACGGCCACGAACACGGTGAACAGTGCGTAGAGGACGTCAGGGCAGAGGCGGGACAGGGCTGCGGAGATCAAGGCCCTGGGCTCGGTGGTGAAGACTTCCTTGATGGGGGCCTTGGGACGGTCGCCGTGGGCCTGGATGGCCTTGAAGACCGGGGTTTCCTCGAGCTTGAGGCGGATGACCAGGCCGAAGACCACCAGGAGGGCGGAGGCCAGGAACGCTACGCGCCAGCCCCAGGACAGGAAGGCTTCGGTGCTGAGGGAGGCGGCCAGGATGGCGAGTACGCCGTTTGCCATGAGGTTGCCGGCGGGCGGGCCGATCTGGGCAGCGGAGGACCAGAAACCGCGTTTGCTGGGATCGCCGAATTCGCTGGAGAGCAGCACCGCGCCGCCCCATTCGCCGCCGACGCCGATGCCCTGGGCCAGGCGCAGCAGCACCAGTATGACGGGGGCGGCGACGCCGATCACGGAGTAGTCGGGCAGCGCACCGATGAGGACGGTTGCGACGCCGATCAGCACCAGGGTGAAGACGAGGACGTACTTACGGCCCACTTTGTCGCCCAGTCGGCCGAAGATGACGCCGCCGATCGGGCGTGCCAGGTAGCCCACCGCGAAGGCCGAGAAGGAGAGCAGGAGCCCCACGAACTCGTCGTCGGAGGGGAAGAAGATCTTGGGGAAAACGAGCGCGGAAGCCACCGAGTAGATGGCGAAATCGTAGTATTCGAGCGATGTGCCGGTGAGGCTGGCGACGTACGCCTTGATGGCGCCGGGGGGCGGCTTCCTTGCCGCCGTTTTGGCAGCTTTGTTGGTGCTGGTCATGGTTCCTCCGAAGGATGAGGTGTGGAGCGGGGGCCTGAATGTGGCCGTGGGATGGTGGCGGGGCGGGACAGGCTAAATGAAAGAGCCGATGCTCACGCCGGCGTCGCCGAGTGCGGACTTCACTGCAGTGGCCATGGCTACGGCCCCCGGTGAGTCACCATGCACGCAGATGCTTTCTGCGCGGATCTTCAGAACGGAACCATCAATGGCGCGGACGGCGGATTCGGTGGCCATCCGTAACACATGTTCCGCCACTTGTTGCGGATCCTCAGGGACTGCTCCCGGGAGCGAGCGCGACACCAGGGTGCCGTCCGGGTTGTAGGCGCGGTCCGCAAAGGCTTCGGACACGGCACGCATGCCGGCCAGTTCCGTGAGCCGCAGGACTTCCGAGCCGGGCAGGCCCATGATCGGCAGGCTGGGGTCGACCGATTTCACGGCGTCGACGACAGCCTGCGCCTGGGCGGTGTGCGCCACGATGGCGTTGTAGAGGCCGCCGTGCGGCTTCACGTACCGGACTTTCGTTCTTTCGGCAGCGGCCAACGCCTGCAGCGCGCCGATCTGGTACACCACGTCGTCGGCCAGTTCGCTGGGGCTGATGTCCAGGAAGCGGCGGCCGAAGCCGGCGAGATCGCGGTAGCCCACATGGGCGCCAATGGCCACTCCGGCAGCTGCTGCTTCACGGCAGGTCCGCCGGATCACGCTGGGATCACCGGCATGGAACCCGCAGGCCACGTTCGCGCTGGACACCGAGGCGAACATCGCATTGTCATCGCCCAGGGTCCAGCGGCCGAACGATTCGCCGACGTCGCTGTTGAGGTCGATCGCTGTCATTTGTGATCCCCGTCTCATGGAGTGGTCTAACTAGGATGCACTAAATTTAGCGATTGTTCAACAATCCTTCGATTCAACGATGTGACGATCGTGTAAATTCTCGAGTATGGCTACTACAGATCCGCTCGTCCGCACCGCCGCAGGCCGCCTTCGCGTGGCTGTTCCGTCTGTGGCCGAGCGGGTGGCTTCTGAACTTCGCCTCCAGTTGGCCGAAGGGGCCCTGCTACCGGGGGCGCGACTCACCGAATCCACCATCGCCGAGGACCTAGGCGTCTCCCGAAATACTGTGCGCGAGGCATTTGCCGAACTGGCCAGCGAACGGCTGGTGGTCCGCCATCCCAACCGCGGCGTTTTCGTCGCAAGCCTGGAGGCCGGGGACGTTCACGACGTTTATACGGTTCGCCGCGCCATCGAAGTCAGCGCTCTGCGCGCTGGGGGCAGCCCGGAAGACGTGGCCGCCGTGCGGGCCGCCGTCGAGGAAGGAAAACTCGCCGCTGCAGCAGGCGACGAGGATGCGATCGGCACCGCCAACCAGCATTTTCACGGCGCCATCGTCGCCCTGGCCAGGAGCCCGCGGCTGAACACCATCATGGCCCAGGTGCTGGCAGAGATGCGCCTGTTCTTCCACAAGGCCACCGTGGATGCGCAGTTCTACCAGCACTACGTGCGGGACAACGAGGAGATCTGCGAGGCACTGGAAGCCGGCGAACTGGACCGCGCAGCCGACCTCCTGCTGGCCTACCTGGACCGCTCCGAGGACAAGATGGCTGACGTGCACGGGGAGTCCGGGACAGCCTGACCGGTAGGCTGGGTTGATGAAACGTCGCCTCGCCGCCCTGTCCGCCGTCCCCCTGTTCCTCCTGCTGACCGCTTGCGGAGAAGTGCAGCAGGCCGCGGAAAGCGCTGCCGGCGAAGCCGCCTCGAAGGTGGCCACCGCTGCGGCCGACGAGGTCAAGAAGCAGGTCTGCGCCGTGGTTGAAGACGGCCTGGTCAGCGCCTCGGACAAGGCTTTGCTCGGCGGCCTGGTTGATGCCGCCAGCACCGCCGGCGTGCCGTCAGAAATTACGACGCCGCTGGGCCAGATCGCCAAGTCCGGCGACCAGGTGCCGGCTGACTCGGTCACTGCTTTGAAGGATGCCTGCGCGGCTTAGGCTCTTTGCATCGGGGCAGGAATTGTCCCGCCAACTTGGGCCCTTTGTCCCTATGACCGGGGACGGTCTGAGAGAAGACTGGTTGCAGGAAAACCCTCAGCACATCGTTCTACAACAACCTGCGCGGAGGCGTGGGACGCGAAACGTGGGACGGATTCTGAGAGGACGCTTGGATGAGTGCAGTTGTTGACAGGCTGGCCGTTGCCCTCGATGCCCACGATCTGGAAGCTGCAGCGGCGCTTTTCCACGTCGATTATCGCAGCGAGCAACCTGCCCATCCCGGCCGGACCTTTGTTGGACGCGCGCAGATGCATGCCAACTGGCAAGCGATGTTCGCGGGCATCCCTGATTTCCACGCGGAACTGATCCGCTCCGTGGATGACGGCAACACGACGTGGAGCGAATGGTCCTGGTCAGGGACGCGCGCCGACGGGCAGGATTTCCAAGTCCGCGGAGTGACGCTCTTTGAGATCACGGACGGCCAGATCACAGCAGGCCGGCTCTACGTGGAGGACGTCGAGCGGGAAGCCGTCAGCATCGAAGAGGCTGTAGAGGGCCTGTCAGGCCAGCGGCCCGACACACCAGACAAGTCACCGTAAACCGACTTCCCGGAGCTTGCGAAAGTACTCAGCAGCGACCTGTACGCCACCTCGCAGTTTGAGACGGAAAGGCTAGGAGCCAGACAACATGGAATAGCTCATTCCTTGGCTGATGTTCTGCATTGCCGCTTCCATATTGTGCGTCTCCAGACCCCATGCGGCCCGGATTTTTGTCGGTGTCTTCTTCATCATCATGGCCGTTGGCGTTAACGTCGTTTTGACCGTCCTCGCCCCGGATCAGTTCATAAGGCTCGGTGATGAACCACTCCTTCCCTTCTATGGCTGGGTGTTCCAGAATGTTTTCGCACCGGCACCCCACATCGTCGGGATCCTGGCCGCTGCAGGCGAAATCGGCATCGGGCTGCTGATCCTCAGTCGAGGCAGGAGCGTAAAACTGGGCTTGGCAGGTGCCATCGCCTTCTTGATCGTCATTACACCGTTAGGAATCTGGACACTGCCCAATCCCGTACTTGCGGGCGGCCTGGCATGGCTACTGAAGGAGGAGTACCCGAGGAGCGTGTTGGACCTACTTCGATCTCGGCGGCACCGGAAAGTCACGAAGGGCACAGCCATATGAGCTGGAAAATATGCTGACACTCTTGGGCGTGGGAGCAGTCCGAGGCCAAAGCAGCTGAGCCTAGCGCTTGCCCTTTTTCCGTGAGCCCTTGCCGCGTCCCTTGTCCGGGTTCGGCGCGTAGCGCTGAGCCACCTTGGGCTTCTTGACGGCCGGTCCGCGCCGGTCCGGCTTAGGTTCCTTTTTGGGCTTCTCCTGCTGCGCGGACGGCTGCCGGGAGCTCGCCGCGGTCCGCCCGCGGACAATCCCGATGAACTCCTCGATGATCTCGTCCGTGGAGTCGGCGGGCCAGGCCAAAGCGATCTCCGTGACCGACGCGCCGGTGAGCCGGCGGGCCACGGTGTCCTTGACGTTGAAATGCCGGGCCACGGACATCGGCAGGATCACCAGACCGGCGCCGGAGGCCACCACCTGCATGGCCGCTTCCGGGCCGCCCATTTCCGCAACATCCAGGAACGTCTCTGCAGCCAGATCTTCCAGGGCCACTTCCTCGAACACCGAAATCTCGTGGCCCTTCGGGGCCACCACCACCGGCTGTTCCTCATAGAGGGGAATCACGTTCAGGTCCCCGCGCTCAATCGGCAACCGGACAAAGCTGAGATCCGCGGAACCGTCAGTTAATACCGAAACCTGCGCGGCGTCGTCGGCCATAAAAGACTCAAGCGGGATATCCAGTACGCGCTCTTCCCAGCGGCGGATCCACTTCCCGGGCGTCACGCCGGCCACGTAGGCGAACCGGAGCACGCGGGGTGCCTCCTGCTCCGGTGATTCGTCGGTGCTGTTACGGGACGGCGCGGGGCTCTGCGGGGAATCATTGTCTGCGGGCACGTCTTCACAGTACCGCCCGCCCGGATACCCTTGAAGCATGACCTCTGCAAACTCCCAGTCCATGAAACCGGCCACCGTTGCCAAGAAGCTTGGCATCTACCTGCCGGCAACACCGCAGGAGTTCCAGGATTCCACCATCAGCCGCGCCGATTTCGCCGAGCTCCAGGCCAACCCGCCGGAGTGGCTCGTGGAACTCCGCCGCAACGGCCCGCACCCCCGCCCGGTGGTGGCGCAGAAACTGAACGTCTCCATCAGCGGCCTGGCCCGCGGCGGCGTTGAGGAAGCACTCACGACGGCGGAAATCACCGCGCTGCTGCAGGCTCCCCCCGCGTGGCTGGTCACCGAGCGCTCCACCCACGCGGCCGTCCGCACCGAAGCCCAGCGCGTCAAGGACGAGGCCGCCAAGAAGGACGCGAAGAAGGCCCGCAGCCAGGCCGAGTAGTCCGGCCCTTTCGAGAGAACGTCAGTCCTGGTGCAGCATCGCGTAGTTGCCGCAGCCGTCGTCGAACACGGCGCTAATCCCGGACGGGTCCTCTGACGGTTCGCTCTTGAACTTCACACCGGCAGCGACCAGCCGCTCGTACTCTGCCTGGACGTCCGGAACGCCAAAGACGATGGCAGGAAGCCCGGCTTCGTGCACCGCGTTCATGTAGGACGCCCCGATCGGGTTGTCGCTGGGTTCCAGCAGCAGCCCCGCGGTGTTGTCAGCGGCGCCGGGGTCTTTGATGATGTAGAGGTTGTACTCGGGCATCGCCATCAGGGTGTCGAAGCCGAGGGTCTCTGTATAAAACTTGTGGGCCGCCGCCGGGTCCTGGACATGGATGCTGCACATCTTGATTCTCATGGTCCCCAAGGTACCCGGCCGTCTTCCGCGGTGAGAAGCCTGCAGCGGTTGTTGCGCAGGACCGGTCAGTACTCTCGGGCTTCCACCATCTCCAGGATGCTGGTTTTGGCCTCGCCGGTCCTGGCTGGAGCCTTTTCCGGGGACGGCCACACCTTGGTGCGCAGCGTGTGGAGAAATGCGCCGGCTTCGGCCACAGAGTCGAAGTCAATGTCGAGCATCACTTTGTGGTCCTGCTCCGCCGGCCGGAAGATTCGGTAACGCCGCGCTCCGGAGCGCTCCCGCCCAGCGGCGTCTTTCTCGAAGGCGCTCCTCCATAGCTCATAGTCACGAACCTGAAGCTCGATCCGCAGCGTTGCCATGACTCTTATCCTTCCCATGCAGCCCGAATATTAATTACACGAGCAATGTAATCATTACGCTGATATTCTACTCATATGGGAACAACGGTCAAGAGCCGCACGTATGTCTCGCCCCGCCGCCGGGAGCAAGCGGAGGCCACGCGCAAGGCGATCCTCGAGGCTGCCCAACGGCTCTTTGAGCGCCAGGGTTACCCCGCTACATCGATGCCCTCCATTGCCGAAGAAGCCGGGGTGGCGTTGAAGACGATCTACGTCCACTTCGAGACAAAGGCCGCGCTGGTGCACACACTGTGGGACGCCCGGCTCGGAGGCGAAGAAGCCAATCTGCCTGTCCTGGAACGGGGCTGGTACAAAGCCGTGGTCAAGGAAGCGGATCCAGAACGAAAGCTCCGTCTGGTCGCCGCGCAGGCACGACGCGTCAAAGCCCAGTCCGGGGCGCTGCTGGAAATGATTCGCACCGCCGCGTCCGTCGACTCAGAAATTGCTGACCTCTGGGCAGGCATCGAAGCGAAACTCCTCGCTGTGCAGCGCGCCATCATTGAACAACTCCATGCCAGCGGATCCCTCGCCCCATCTCTGAACGTCTCACGGGCAACGGACATCCTCTGGGCCCTCAACCACCCGAACATGTGGCAACTCCTGGTCCCGAGCCGCGGCTGGACCGACGAAGAGTACGAGCAATGGCTGGGCGACGCCTTCTGCTCCCAACTCCTTGACGCTCCCCGCAACCCGCAGTGAAACACCTCCGCCGACGCTCAAGGCATTCGGCCGATAACCAGACTTTCGTAAAGCTGGCGCTGAGAAGGGGTTCCTAGGAGGGCCCGACAACCTCTTCGGGCAGTCCTTCCGCTGCAGGCGGGTCGCTAGTTTTTCGGGCCTTTCGGGTTTCCAGTCCGCCCCAGTCCGTGGCTTTAGAATTCTTTTGCCACGACGCTCAGCGATAACCACTTGCTCGATAGGCCATACTGACGTCATGCCGAGAAGATATTTCGAGTCTGATTCCGACTCGCCCGAGGAGTCGTGGCGGCGCATTCGAGCGCTGCGTTCTGGGCCGCCTGCCGGTATGCCCGCGTCACGGCGGACACTCTTCAGTAGCTCGTTAGAGCAGGCGCAGCAGCAATTTGAAGCTGCCGCTGGTGTGGGATTCGAATCTCGGGCACTCAATCTTTATTACGGTCTTTCTCAGGCTGGTCGCGCCATCGCTGCCGCCCTTACACCCTCAAATATGGGCAAATCCCCAGAGGTAAGTGGTCACGGGCTCCGCGTCGCCGACTTCCAGTCAGCCAAAGCCAAAGACTTTTGGGACATCAAGGTTAGGGCCGAGGGAAATGACGACACGTCATATGGTCGTTTGGCCACCCTTCTTGGCTCTGCGCCTCTATTGAGTCCAGTTCCGCTTGGCCAGATTTGGCACATGATCCCGGAACTTCATCTAGATCACCCCATAGGTAAATTCATCGAACCGCGATGGGTTCACCGGCCGTACCCCCGAAGCGGATTTCCCCCCGAAAGTGCATTTACTCTTCAAGCAAGCGAAGACGAGATGGATCAAGACGCTGCCAAGCTGCGCGCCCATTACCCTGACCTCAAGGACGCCAAAGTACTCAAATTCAAAGGGGGCTCATACTCCGAGGACAATGGGGTGCGAACAGACGAAGCGGTCTTCTCTCATGAGGGACAGCCGGCGCCAATGCGCAGGCTCAGGAGTAGCATCGCACTTATGCCGGCGTGTGGAGACAGCCAATCCTCCCTGGATCCACTGCTAACCTGGTGGGTCCTTCTCTACACGCTGTCGATGATCACCCGGTACAAGCCGGTCATGTGGACTGAGGTCATTGACGTAAATCGTTCGCCCCTTGCCGTTCCCCTGGAGACATTGCTAAGCAAAGCTCTTGAAGCTGTTCCAGCACAAATACGCTTGACCCTTTCCAGTGCTGACGCGACGATTTTCTAGCTCCAAGACCGATTCTCATCCAATTCAGGCGCATCCAAACCTGACGAGCCGGGCCAAATGCCTTGACTTTCTTCTGGCCGGGGCCTAGAACTCAACCTGACAGGATGGCTTGGAGGCGCGGGTGACTGGACAGCGGATCGGGTACGTCCGAGTAAGCACTCTTGACCAGAATGAGAAACGCCAGCTCGAAGGCCAGGTTCTTGACCGAGTTTTCACGGACAAGGCATCCGGCAGAGACACCGCCAGGCCGGAGCTTACGGAGTTGCTGCGGTTCGCCCGGGATGGCGACACTGTGGTGGTTCACAGCATGGACCGGCTCGCCCGGAATCTCGATGACCTGCGTGCCCTTGTGCAGGGCCTCACCCGCAAAGGTGTTCGGGTGGAGTTCGTCAAGGAGAGCCTGGTCTTCACCGGCGAGGACTCCCCCATGGCCAACCTCATGCTGTCCGTCATGGGTGCTTTCGCCGAATTCGAACGATCCCTCATCAGGGAACGCCAGCGGGAAGGCATCGCCTTAGCCAAGCAGCGCGGCGCCTACAAAGGACGGAAAAAGACCCTCACACCGGACCGGGCATCCGAACTCGTCCAGCGCGCCGGCACCGGTGTTCCAAAAGCCCTCCTTGCCCGTGACTACGGGATCAGCAGGGAGACCGTCTACCAGTACCTCCGCAATGCAAAGTTGGAGTGATCCGCTCCCTTGCCTGGCCGTCGATGTGCCCGGGACTGCGCAGCCGTCAGCTTTACAGAATCACGGTTATCGGCGTTTCGTCGAGATGTTGTTAGACGACAGAATCCCGCATCTAATGGCAGCCTAGGAAGTCACTCGTAAAAAGCCTCCCGCAGAACCTCGGCCCGCCGCAGCATTTCATCACCAAGGGTTTTAGACGAGTAGGGAAGCAAAGGCGTGATTCAGTGCGACTCTGACGGCCCCGAGCAGGGGTGCGTGATCAGTTAGCGTCGAGGCGGCGAGGTGTGGATGAGCCGAGTTGAGGCCGTCTAACTCTTTGTTAAGCGATGGAATGAGGACATCTCCTGCGCCCGCTGGACCGCCTGAAAGCACGATCATCTGTGGGTCCAGGAAGGTGGCGACCACGGCGATAACCCGTGCGGTACGTTCAGTCACCACCTCTAGCACTTCCCGGGCTGCCGGATCACCCTTTCGGGCTGCGTTGATGACCATCTCGGCCTCCATTGAGGCAGGTATTCCCCCACACTGTTGCAGAAGCTCGCTGTCATTTGCATGTCCGGGGCGTTCTCCATCTAGTATTTCGGCCGCGGCTATGGCCCCTAGTTCACGGCACATACCGCCAATTGCATCTGTATTTCCAACGCCCTCCACTAATTCCAAAAACCGCATTTCGCCCGCTGCCCCGCCACCTCGGATGAGCTGACCACCGAGGTAGATTCCGGCGCCAAGCCTTTCGCCGGATAGGAGCACGACGACGTCGTCAACGTCCTGGGCAATGCCAAGCCAGCGCTCAGCGATAACAGCGAGGTTGGCGTCGTTATCGACAATCAAGGGCCAATCGAAGTCCGGGAGCAACGCGAGACGCAGATCCAAGGCGGCAAGCCCGGGAAGGTACGACTCCAGGGCAACCGCGTGACCGTTTGGCCTTACTGGCGCAGGTACAGCCATTCCGGCCGCCATCACCCTTGATGGTTCTACACCCGCTTGCGCCAGGACCTCCCATGCGGCCCGGCGGGCAACCATCAGGCGTTCGGGTGCCCCAACGTGCTCGTCCCGCCACCTTTCAGAGTGTTCCGAGACGATGGTGCCAGCAAGATCTGCCAAGCAGATCTGAAGTTTCGTGGCCCCCAGGTCGATGCCCAGCACATATCCTGCAGCGGCATTCAGCGTGAACCGTCGGGATGGCCGTCCGCTTCGCGCAGCCAACCGGGAAGATGTCTCGATTTCGCTTACCCAGCCGAGCTTGAGCAATTCGTCGCAGACTGTCAGCACTGTGGGTCTGGAAAGGCCGGTCGCCTCCATAAGACCTGTGGCGTCAAGCGTTGCGCCTGAGACAAGAGCCCGCATGACTGCAGAGGCTGAGATCTTGCGCAAAACCGGGAGCGTGGCCTCTGTTTTTCTTGTGCTGCTTTTCAACGCCAACCCCTTGACCGATGCGACTTCTGATCCACATACTAGTGGGGCGTTTATTAACGCCTTTTATATATTTCCTCACCAGTGGTACTGGCGGAAATTCTAGTGCCCAGAATCCCCAGGAGAGCAATGAAGCATCACCTCAGAACGACCTGTGCTGCGGCGGCCCTTGCGGTCGCAGCATCGGCGGCCGCCTTCTCCCCCGCCGTCGCAGAAGCCGAACCAGCGCCGGGGGCGCCGGGGGCTTCGGCAACGTGGACAAAAGGTGACAAGGAAGGCGTTGGAACGTCGGTCAGTACGGCGTCGAAGGTCTGGTACACCCTCACCGAGGGAACTCTCAGCGAGGTGTACTACCCGCGGGCCGATACCCCCAATACCCGGGAACTCCAATTCGCCGTCAGCGACGGATCACGCACGCAGCGCGAGAATGAGGACACGACCCGGCGGGTGGAGCTCGCTGACCCACAAGCGCTGAGCTATCGGCAGATCACTGAAGACAGTGCCGGTCGCTGGCGGCTGACGAAGACTTACGTGACAGACCCGCAACGTTCTGCTGTGGTGCTCGGGGTTACCTTCGAGGTACTCGATGGTGGGGATTACCAGCTTCATGCCTTATTCGATCCTTCCCTGGCCGGGACCTCCGGCGGGGACTCCGGCAGGACTGTCGGTACTGCCCTGGTGGCAGAGGACCTCTCGATTCCGGACACCCCGGTTGCCTCTGCATTGGTTTCGAGCTCAGGATTCAGCACCACCAGCACCGGATATGTCGGCACCAGCGACGGAGGAACCGACCTTGGCGCAGATGGCAAACTTGACGGCGCCTACACCGACGCCGGGCCGGGAAATATCGCCCAGACGGGAACGATCGCGCTGACAGGAGCAAAGACGGAATTCTCTCTTGCGCTGGGCTTTGGCGCGAATGCGCAGGAGGCGCTCGACACCGCTAACGCGAGCGTGAAGCGGGGCTTCCCCAAGGTGTCCAAGGACTACACGAAAGAGTGGAAGCAGTACCTGCAGTCCCTGGACAAGCCGGCCAAATCCCTGGACGGTGACCTCGGGACTCAATACAACGTCTCCCTGATGACGGTCAAAGCCCATGAAGACAAGACCTTTCCCGGCGCTTTCATCGCATCGCTGACTACGCCGTGGGGGCAAGTGGCGAACGCGGAGCAGCACCGTGAGGGGTACCACGCTGTGTGGGCACGTGACATGTACCAGTCGGTGACTGCCCTGCTGGCTGCCGGGGACGAGGAAGCTGCCCGCCGCGGCGTTGAGTGGCTGTTCAAGTATCAGCAGTTGCCGGACGGACATTTCCCCCAGACTTCCAAGGTTGACGGGACCGTTGGCCAAAATGGGATTCAGTTGGATGAAACAGCGTTCCCCATCCTGCTGGCGAACCAAATCGGACGCACAGATGCTGACTTCTACGCGAATGAGCTCAAGCCAGCCGCGGACTACCTGGTCGCCGCCGGTCCCAAGACCCCGCAGGAACGCTGGGAGGAAACAGGCGGATATTCAACGTCGACGCTGGCCTCGCAGATTGCCGCGCTGGCGGCCGCGGGAGACATTGCAGAAATGAACGGTGATGCCGGTTCCGCTGCGATTTACCGGGCGACCGCGGACGAGTGGCAGCGCAATACGGAAAAGTGGATGTTCACGACCAATGGACCGGTAGGTGACGGCAACTACTACCTGCGCATCAGCGGAAGCGGTAACCCTAACGATGGCGCAGTCCGCGACTGGGGCAACGGCGCAGGCGTACATCCGGAAAACGCCGTGTTGGACGCCGGCTTCCTGGAGTTTGTTCGGCTTGGTGTGAAGCCGCCCACCGACACGCACGTAGCGGACTCTCTTGCCGAGACAGACGCCTCCATTTCACAGGACACTCCGGGGGGCCGGATGTGGCACCGCTACACCTATGACGGCTACGGGGAAAAGGCCGACGGTTCTCCTTGGGACGGCACCGGCATCGGGCGGCTCTGGCCGCTGCTGACAGGCGAGCGGGGCGAATACGAACTGGCGAACGGCAAGGATGCGCTCCCCTACCTGGCAACTATGCACTCCGCAGCCAATGACGGCTTCATGATTCCCGAGCAGGTTTGGGACCAGGATGAACCGACTGCATACGGTCATGAACTGGGCCGCAGCACCGGCTCTGCCTCGCCGCTCTCGTGGGCGATGGCACAGTATGTGCGGCTTGCTGCGGGCATGAAGAACGGAGCACCTGTCGAAACTCCGCAGAACGTCGCCCAGCGATACGCCTCAGGTGCTGTCGCCGAACCCGCACTTACGATCAGTTCGCCCGCCCAGCTCACTACCTCCGGCTCCCCCACTACCACTGTTGCGGGTACCACGGCGGCAGAGAAGGTTTACATTTCCGTCAACGGCAAGATCACCGAGGCCCCGCTTACCGCCGCGGGCGACGGCACATCCACGTTCTCATTGGACGTTTCCCTTCCCGGCACCAAGAACACCGTGACCGTGGCCGCGGTGGGAGCCGATGGAGGCACTGCCGTCGAGGACCGGACCGTCCTGCATTACGGCACACGAATCGGCGGACTGCAGGACCCCTCTGGAGACGATAACGGCCCCGGCAGCTACACCTACCCGACCAACCCGGTCTACGCCCCGGGCACTTTCGACCTCACCGGCGTCGACGTCTACGACGCCGGTGACAAGTATGCATTCGTGAGCACCATTGCCGGTGACGTCACCAACCCCTGGGGCGGCCAGGGTATCTCGCACCAGCGCATCAACGTCTACCTCAGCAACGGCGACGCAACCGCCACCCCTGCCCTGCCCGGCACGAACGTCAACGTTGAGCACACCTGGGATTCCGTCATCGTCACCGACGGCCGGTTTGACGGCGCCGGCGTTTACAGCCCGGACGGCACCCGCACCTCGGCGGTCAGTCTGCTGGCAGTACCCGAAGCCAAGCAGATTGTGACCATGGTGCCCAAGGAAGCGCTCGGAACACTCGATCCAGCGTCGGTAAAGTTCGCCGTGGCCATGTTCGGCAACGCCGAAGCCGGCGAGGGCATCGGCAACGTCCGCCCCGTCTATGACGGCGCGTACTGGGCTGCCGGCGACCCGTCCTGGATCAAGGAGTGGCGCTTCGGCGGCGGAGCCGGTGTCTTCGACGGCGGCATCGCCTCCCGGGATACGGACACCAGCGATCCGAACGCACTGGACGTGATTGTCCGTGACGGCCAAAGCCAGGCCGACGTGCTCAACTGGCAGGCGGGCTCGCCCGTGGTGATTCCTATGGTGGGAATGACGCCGTAACCCAAATTCCCAAGGCGGGGCCGGAAATTCCGGCCCCGCCTTTCCCATCCATGCCCCAATTGGAACCAAAAGAAAGACCCAGACAGTTGTAACTGGAATGATTTAGAACAGGGGAAAGCAATGAAGCATTACCTCCGTCTATTGGCCTCAGCATTTGCGCTGCTGCTCCTGCTGCCGGCTGCCGGCCAGGAGCCAGCCGCTGCGACAGAACAGACCGGTTTCACTGCCACCGGACCCGACCTTCGGACCTGGTGGCACAACAACTACGAATACAACCCAACCTCACCCACCCAGAACGGCACAGTCCGCCGGTCATCCTTTTACGAGGTGCAAGTAGCCACAGCAACGGCACCAGGAACGCGCTACGACTCCTTCGCCTACATGAGCATTCCCCGCAGCGGAAAGGGGAAGACCGGCTACACGGAGCCGGACGGAGCAGAGTTCTCTTCGTCAGCGAACCTCTCAATGAGCTGGTCCAGCTTTGAGTACTCAACGGACGTCTGGGTGGACGTCAAACTCACGACAGGCCAAACGATCACGTCTGTGGATCAGGTAACGATCCGGCCCAGCAAGTACACCTTCGAGAAAGAGCTGGTGAACCCCAGCACCATCCGGGTCAAAGTCCCCTACTCGTCGACGGGCTACCGGCTCTCAGTGGAATTCGCGCCCCAGCTCTTCACTGCATACAACGACATGTCCGGAACGGCAGGGGTGTTGACTGAAACCGGTGGCGGGGATCACCGCGCCATCCATACCGAACCACGGAATTCCATGATGATCTTCGCCGAGCCGACCCTGGGCGGCGGCGAGGCGGAGCGGTTGATTCCCACCTCCGCATCCGGAGCTATCAACTATCCGCAGGAAGGCCTGGTCGACAACCTGGGGTCGGTCACCGAGGAGATCATCTACTTCCGGCCCGGGACGTATTACATGGGATCGGACCACCGGGCCTCGATGCCGCCCAACGTCAAATGGATCTACCTGGCTCCCGGGGCGTATGTCAAAGGTGCCTTCTACTTCCCCAACTCGACGCAGGGCGTCTACAAGGTCACTGGCCGCGGCGTGCTCTCCGGCGAACAGTACGTCTATGAAGCCGATACAACCACCAGCGGGTACACGCATTCAACCGGCGCTAATTGCCACAACACCTGCGTGAAGATGCTGGAATTCACGTCTTCATCGACCATGCAGCAGTACTTGGACGTGGAGGGAATCACCATCAGCGAACCTCCCTACCACTCCTTTGTCATTTACGGGCCGCAAAACGCCTATGAGATGGAAATGCGGGTGGATAACTACAAGCAGGTGGGCAGCTGGTACTGGCAGACCGACGGGATGGAACTCTACGAGGGCGGGCGGATGAACAACACCTTTTTCCACTCCAATGATGACGTCCTGAAGCTCTACCACAGCAACGTGACGGTGGATAACACGGTGATCTGGAAGAACGAGAACGGTCCGGTCATCCAGTGGGGTTGGGCGCCGTACAACATTGACAATGTGGTCGTCACCAACACAGACGTCATCCACAACCGCATGTATTGGAAGGACGTCAAATACAACACCTGCATCATCAACTCGTCCTCCCACTACGCGGACATGGGCTCCTCCACCACGGCGAACCCCGCCACCACGATCAGGAATTTCCGGCTGGAGAACATTACTGTCGAAGGAATGACCAACTGCGCCCTCAGGATCTATGCGCTTTCCAACACCGAGAACATCCACATCAAGAACCTGAATATCGGAAGCTGGAACGGGTTGGACCACACGTCCCAGGTGAGCCACCTGAAGCGCTATTCAGACACTGCCAACAACAAGGTCTGGCTGGGCAACGAGACTGTCGACAGCAGAGGCATCAAGCTCGAGAACTACACCGTCGGCGGGGCCAGGATCGACAAAACCACGACCAACTGGAGCGATAACCAGGCGGGCCGTCTCGGCTTCGACGGCGAAAACTGGGATAACTGGAACGCATGGTGAGACCGAAGACTTCCTAACCCGAAGCCTTTCCGGCGGCTGGGGAGCTCATGTCCGGGCTCCCCAGCGGTCCAACCCCGCGCTGATCTTCCGGGGACTTACACCCCGGGCAGCGTGCCGTGCACAAATGCCTGGATGGCCAGGACAGCAGCACCACGGCACCAATCGACATTGTTCTTGGTTCCGAGAACGATAGGAGGCGTCGAGGTGCGCGGGTCGCGGTCCCTGGCAATGCCTTCCCTTATGGCGTCAGCGACAATGGAGGCGAGCCGGACGCCTTCACCGGCGATGATGATCCGCTGCGGAAGCGTCAGGTTACACACGGCGGCGATGAGCCGGCCAAGTCCCCGCCCTGCGTCCTCTGTCACACGTCTGGCCGCGGGGTCACCGGCTTCCGCCAGGTCCAGAGCCTGCTCATAGTCCACTGGGCGTCCCAATGCATCGGAGACATGGCGCGCGATGGAATCTGAGTTAAGCACACTGGTGGCGCAGCCGCGGTGACCGGCGAAGCACAGCGGTCCCGCTGGATCCAGCGGCCAATGTCCCACTAATCCAATCCCGTAGTCCTGGCCGGTAACGATTGCACCATTAGCCACCAGCCCGAATCCGGTGCCGGCTCCCAACGTGATGACGGCGAACCTGTCATCGTCACGGCCCTCGCCGAACCAGTGCTCATACTCGGTGAAGGCAACAAGGTCATTGTCGACGAGCGTCGGGATTCCGGTCGCCTCACCTACAAGCTTGGCCAAAGGCACGCCACTCCAGCCAAGGAACGTCGCATCCACTACGTACTCACGATTCCGAATAAGTCCGCCGATACCAATACCGATGCCGTTGATCGGCGCGTCTGCACCCAGTTCCCCAGCTAGTTGGGCAATTTGCCGAACCACCGCTTCCGGTGTCCTATCGCCGATACTCACTGATTCTTGATGCTGGATCTCTCCCCGCAGATTGGTTCGGGCCGCGATGATCTCGTGCTCGCGGAGCTTCATGCCCACAAAGTGCTTCGAATCGATGTCTACGTCCAACAGCCGTGTAGGCCGGCCGACGCGGCCATCGTTGTGCTCACCAACCTCCCGGAGCAGACCGCCCTCCAGCAGTGGGGCACTCAGCCGGGTCAACGACCCAGGCGAAAGCTGAAGCCGACGGGCTATCGCCGCCCGGGAAATGGGACCCCTTCGGAGAACTTCGATAGCCACAGGCAGGGAAGCATTCGTCGGAGCGACCGACCACGTTGAGGGGCTCTTCACCCCTCCATCATGGCATGCGCAGATACTTTTGTCACAAAAGATATTTCTCGTTATGCACTTGCCAAAAGTGATGTTTAGCACTTTGAATAGTTCCGCATCAGAATAAACTGCAGCCCCTAGACGGGCTTCCTCAGACCAACGGAGCTCACCGATGTTCAACCACAACAAACTCTCGCGGCGGGCCTTCACGGCCCTGGCAACAACTGCGGCCGCCGCACTCGCCCTGTCCGCATGTTCTGCACCGCAAGCCGCGCCCGAGGCAAAAACCCTCAAGGTTTGGTGGTGGGAAAACGACGACAGCGCACTGGCCACTGGCTGGAACCGGGCCATCGAAATCTTCAAGGAAAAGCACCCTGACGTGGAGGTGCAGTTCGAGCTCAAAACCTACGAACAGATGCAGCAGTCCGGCCAGCTCCTGCTGGACTCCAACGACGCACCGGACGTCCTGGAGTACCTGAAGGGCAACGCCACGGCCGGGGTGGTCTCGCAGGCCGGACTCCTGACTGACTTGACGGACGTGGCTAAGGAACGCGGCTGGGATCTGGACAGCTCGGCCCAGGATGTGGGCCTGTACGAGGATGGTGTGATGGGTTCGGGCCAGCGGTATGGCCTCACCAACTACGGCGAATACGTTTCGGTCTGGTACAACAAGGACCTCTTCGCCCAGCAGAACCTGCAGGTCCCCACCTCGCTCCAGGAACTGGAACAGGCGATGGACAAGTTCACCGGTGCAGGCATCACTCCGCTGGCCCTCGGTTCCCAGGACTACCCCGGAACCCACCTGCTGTACGAACTGGCACTGGCCAACATGGATAAGGACGCCTGGTCCGCCTACCAGAAGTTCGAAGGCGACGTGGATTGGACTGCCTGGGAAAAGGCTGCCCGGACTGTGCAGGACTGGACGCAGAAGGGCTTCATCAGTAAGGACTCCACCGGTATCGCAGCCCAGGACGCCGGCAACGCCTTCGTGGCCGGACAGTACCCGATCTTTGTCTCCGGAACCTGGTGGGCCGGCAGCTTCGCGGATGAAATCAAGGACTTCGAATTCGACCAGTTCCTCTTCCCGTCAACGGACCTGCACCCGGGCTCCGGCGGCAACCTGTGGGTCGTGCCCGAGAAGGCACGCAACAAGGAACTCGCCTATGACTTCATGGAAATCACCATGAGCCCGGAGATCCAGAACCTCCTGGGCAACGAAGGCGCCGTCCCCGTAGCCGCAGATGAGTCCGCCATCACCACCCCCATCGGCAAGCTCACCACGCCGCGGTTCAACGAACTGCTCAACAGCAATGACGCCGGCCTTGGCTGGTACCCCGACTGGCCCGTGGCCGGACTCAACGACGTCCTGGTGGCCCAGACCAGCGACCTGGTCCAGGGCAACGTAACCCCTGAAAAGGCCGTCGAAAACATCAAGGCAGCATACGAACAGGGCAAACCCAGCAAGTAGCCGGCACCAACACGTGTGGCGGCGCACCGGACCGGTGCGCCGCCACATCCCAAAGGACACGTCATGACCGCAGTTACCCCTGCCCCACCGGCCACCGCCACCCGAAAAATCCAGCGCACGACAAGAACCCCGAAACGATCTGCACGGGAGAGCTCGCGCGGCTATTGGATCTACCTCATTCCCGGTGCCGTCGGTTTCTTGGCCGTCGTGGCCGTTCCGTTCGGAATGAACCTCTACTACAGCCTCACCAGCTGGCGCGGCGTCGGGACCCCAAAATTCGTCGGCCTGGACAACTACGTCCGGCTCATGGCCGATCCCGCGTTCTGGGCATCCTTCCTGCACAGCACCGCATTCATCCTGGCCATGGCGGTCATTCCCACCGCCCTGGGCGTCTTCCTGGCTGCCGTCCTCTTCGACTACATCGCTCCCAAGTTCGGCTCCCGCGCAGCCAGCATCCTCCGAGCCACCTTTTACCTCCCGCAGATCCTCCCCATCGTGGTCGCCGGCGTCCTGTGGAAATGGCTCTACCAGCCCCAGTACGGAATCATCAACACGGTCCTGGACGGGTTGGGCCTTAGCTGGCTGCAACAGAACTGGCTCGGCGACTCGGACACCGCAATGCTCGCCGTCATGAATGTTCTGATCTGGCTGCAGATCGGCTACACCGTCGTGGTCTTCATGGCAGGGCTTTCCCGCGTTGACCCCGCCCTCTACGAAGCCGCCGAGATCGACGGTGCCGGCTGGTTCCAGCGCTTCTGGAGCATCACAATCCCGCAGCTGCGCCCGGAGATCGCCGTCGTCCTGATCACCACCTCCGTGGCAGCGCTGAAGGTCTTCGCCCCGATCTACGTCCTCACCAAGGGCGGACCCGGGACCAGCACCATCGTCCCGGCCTACTTCTCGTACTCAAACTTCTTCACCACCACACAGGTGGGCTACGGCGCCGCCGTCGCCTCACTCCTGGCGCTGCTCGTCACCATCATCGCGATCGTCCTGCTGCGCTACCAGACCCGCAACGCCGAGGGATTCGAAAAGTGACCACCACAGCCCCCGCCCCTGAAACAGACCGACCAACGCGCGAACCGCGGCAAAAGCCGGAGCGCACCAACAGGAGCGCCAGGTCCCGGCGCGGCATCAGCGGCTGGACCATCCTGATCCTCCTGGCCGGGGCAGCTGCCCTGATGATTTTCCCGTTCTGGCTGGCCCTCATCAACGCATTCAAACCCTCCGCGGAGTACATCGCCGACGGCCCGATCGGAATTCCCACCGAGCTCGACTTCACAGCGATCATCGACTTCTGGATCGGAGTGAACTTCAACCAGAAACTGCTTAACAGCGTCATCCTCTCCGGCAGCGTTGCCCTGATCGCAGCCACGCTGAGCCTGCTCAGCGCCTTCGCCATCGGCATCGGCCGGATTAAGGGCAGGGTATGGATCCTGGCTGTCTTTATGCTTGCCTTCACCATCCCGCAGGAAGCCCTGGTCTACCCGCTCTTCGTCCTCTCCCGGGAACTTAACCTCTATGACTCCCTGCTCGGCGTGACCATTATCCTGGCCGTCCTGCAGAGCGCGTTCGGCACCTACATGCTCGCCTCAGTGCTCGGATCCTTCCCCATGGAAGTCCTCGAGGCAGCACGGCTGGACGGGGCAAGCCGCTTCCAGATCCTCCGGCTCATCGTCCTGCCCCTCACCCGCCCAACCCTGGCCGTGCTGGTCACCTTCTTCTTCATCTGGACCTGGAACGACTTCTTCCTCCCACTGGTCCTGCTGCCATCTGCCTCCAACCAGACCGTCTCCGTGTCCCTGGGCGCCCTCAGCGGCCAGTACACCAGCGACCCCACCGCACTGGCCGCGGCATCCATGGCCGGCATCCTGCCCGCCCTGATCTTCTTCCTTCTCTTCCAGCGCACCCTCATGCGCGGCGTAAACATCGGAGCCATCAAGTGACCACCCTCCAGCCCGTCCTCCGGCACTCCAGCCTCCGCCCCAGCGATGAATGGTGGAAAGCCGCCGTCGTCTACCAGGTCTATCCACGCAGCTTCGCCGACTCCAACGGCGACGGCATCGGCGACATCCGCGGCATCATCAACCGCCTGGACCACCTGGAAGACCTTGGCATCGACGTCGTCTGGCTCTCCCCCGTCTACGCCTCACCCCAGGACGACAACGGCTACGACATCAGCGACTACTACGCCGTGGACCCCACCTTCGGGACCCTGCAGGACCTCGACGAACTCATCGCCGCCCTTCATGCCCGCGGCATGAAGCTGGTCATGGACCTCGTGGTCAACCACACCTCCGACGAGCACGCCTGGTTCCAGGAATCCCGAACCAGCAGAACCAGCGCCAAACGCGACTGGTACATCTGGCGCGACCCCAAGGAAGGCGCCGAACCAAACAACTGGGGCTCCTTCTTCTCCGGCTCCGCCTGGGAACTGGACCAACCCAGCGGGCAGTACTTCCTCCACCTGTTTTCCCGGAAACAGCCGGACCTGAACTGGGACCACCCGGAAGTCCGCGCTGCCATCTACCAGATGATGAATTGGTGGCTGGACCGCGGCATCGATGGTTTCCGAATGGACGTCATCAGCTTCATCTCCAAGCACCCCGCCCTCCCCGACGGCCCAGTGGAGGACGGCGGAACCTGGGGCAACGGCATCCCGTTCTACGGGTCGGGGCCGCGGGTCCATGAATATCTCCAGGAGATGCACCGCGAAGTCTTCGGACATCGGGAGGCTGACCTGATGACCGTGGGCGAAATGGTGGACGCCACCCCGGAGCTCGCCCGGCTCTATACCGACCAGGACCGTCGGGAGCTGGACATGGTGTTCCAGTTCGAGCACGTGGGCCTGGATCACGGTACGGGGGGCAAGTTCACCCGGAAGCCCCTGGACCTGGTGGCCGTGAAGCACTCCTTCGCCCGGTGGCAGGAAGCCTTGGCGGACGTCGGCTGGAACAGCCTGTACTGGAACAACCATGACCAGCCTCGTGCCGTCTCCCGCTTCGGCAATGACACCGGCTACTGGTACGAATCCGCAACGGCCCTTGCGACGGTGCTGCACCTGATGCGCGGCACGCCCTACATCTACCAGGGCGAAGAGCTGGGCATGACCAACATGCCCTTTTCCAGCATCGACGACTTCCGCGACCTGGAAAGCCTGAACTACTACCGCGAAGCCCTCGCCGGCAGCGACGGCAGCGAGGCCGCCGAACTCCTTGCCGGCATCGCCGTGGGCGGACGCGACAACGCCCGGACACCCGTGCAGTGGGACGCCACACCGAACGCCGGCTTCACCACCGGCAAGCCCTGGATCCCGGTGAACCCCAACCACACCTGGCTCAACGCCGAAGCCCAGAGGACCGACCCCGGCTCCGTCTTCGCCTGGTACCGCTCCCTGGTCCGCCTCCGGCACGAAGAGCCCGTCATTATCGACGGGCGCTTCACCCTCCTGTACCCCGAGGACCCGCAACTGTTCGCCTACACGCGCACCAACGAGACCACCAGCCTGCTGATCCTGGCGAACTGCTCAACGAAACCAAGGGCACTAAACATCCAGCTGGCCCGCGAGCTAGCCACGGAGTGGGCATCAGCGGAAGTGGTCCTGCATAACCACCCCGGCCAACCCTGGGACCGCCAGGAACTGCAGCCCTGGGAGGTGGCAGTCCTCCGCCGCCTCACCTGAGACCCCCTCCAGCACCAGTCCATCCGACGAAAGGAACCATTATGCCCGGAACAGGGCTGGGCCGATTGGCCAAACGCATCACAGCGGCAGCCGCCGTCTTCCTTATCAGCAGTGGCGCCGTCCTCCCGGCGCAGGCAGCCACGGCACCGGGGCACACCCCCTCTGCGGTGCCTGCTGCGCCTACCGACAAACGCACCAGTACCACTGCGGACAACGGCAACCTTCACACCTGGTGGCATGACAACGCAGTTTTCAACACCACCAGCCCAACTGGTAACGACGAAGTGCGCCGGTCCTCCTTCTACGACGTGCAGGTGGCCCAGGAGAACCAGCCGGACAAAGCCTATGACGCCTTCACTTACATGAGCATCCCCCGCAGCGGGAAGGACAAGATCGGCTACACCAAGGAAGACGGCGCCGAGTTCTCCTCCCAGGCCGGCCTCACCATGAGCTGGTCCAGCTTCGAATATGCCAAAGACGTCTGGGTGGACGTGAGCCTCCGCACCGGCCAGACCATCACCTCAGCAGACCAGGTGCAGATCCGCCCCAGCAGCTACAACTTCGAAAAGCAGCTCGTTGACGCGGACACGGTCAAAATCAAGGTTCCTTACTCCGATGCCGGCTACCGGTTCTCGGTGGAATTCGAGCCGCAGTTGTATACGGCCTACAACGACATGTCCGGGGACAGCGGCAAGCTGACCACCGAAGCCGAGGGCAACCGCGCCATCCACACCGAACCCCGCAATTCGATGATGATCTTCGCGGAACCTAAACTCCGCGGAGAGCAAAAGGAACGATTGGTTCCCACAGAGGAGTCGGGCAGCATCCACTACCCTGCCGAAGGTGAGGTGACCAACCTCAACACCGTTACCGAGGAAATCATCTACTTCAAGCCCGGCACCTACAGCATGGGCTCCGACTACCACGCGGTCCTGCCGCCCAACGTCAAGTGGGTCTACCTGGCGCCGGGTGCTTACGTGAAGGGAGCCTTCAGGTTCCTCCATGACAACCAGAGCCAGTACAAGGTCACCGGCTACGGTGTCCTCTCCGGCGAGCAGTACGTGTACGAGGCAGACACCCATAACAACTACAACCACCTCAGCGGAGCGTCCAACTGCCACTCGTCGTGCGTGAAAATGCTGCAGTTCGCTTCCGCCGATGCCGAGCAGAAGCTGGACCTGCAGGGCGTTACAGTCGCCGAGCCCCCGTACCACTCCTTCGTGGTCTACGGAAACGAGCAGACCTTCCACATGAACGTTGAGAACTACAAGCAGGTGGGCAGCTGGTACTGGCAGACCGACGGCATCGAGCTGTACAAGGGCAGCACCATGAAGAACACGTTCTTCAACGCCAACGACGACGTGCTGAAGATGTACCACAGCGACGTCACCATCGATAACACCGTGATCTGGAAGAACGAGAACGGACCAGTGATCCAGTGGGGCTGGACGCCACGGAACATCGACAACGTGAACGTCACCAACACCACGGTCATCCACAACCGGATGTACTGGAAGGACGTCAAGTACAACACCTGCATCCTGAACTCCTCATCGCACTGGGAGGACATGGGTTCCACCACCAAGGCGGATCCCAACACCACGGTGAAGAACATGCGCTTCGAGAACATCACGGTGGAGGGCATGACCAACTGTGCCATCCGCGTCTATGCCTTATCTGATACCGAGAACATCCAGGTGAAAAACCTCAACATCGACGCGTGGAACGGGCTGGACTGGACCTCGCAGGTCAGCCACCTCAAGCGCTACACCAACCCTGCCGGCGAAAAAGTCGCAATCGGAAACGAGATTCCTGACGGGAACGGACTTGCCTTGGAGAACTACTCCGTGGGCGGCGAAGTGATCGAAAAAACCGCCGGCAACTGGGCGGACCACCAGCTGGGCCGAATCGGCTTCGACGGCGAAAACTGGGACAGCTGGAACGTCTGGCGGACCACGCCGTAGCAGCCGCAGAACATGGACCGAACCTAAACTCTGCGAACCGGAAGTGGGCAGCGCCAACGAGCCGCTGCCCACTTCCGGTACACGACGAACGTGCTTCAGCCGCCACACTCCCCAAGTGTTTGGTCTTTGCCAGGCGAGTGTGCATCCCAACGAATGAGCTCCCTGTGGGCACGCAGGGGCCCATCCGCCGTGCCCAGCCACTCGCCTCTGCATTGGCCTGCAAGCAAAAGGCTCTCACCTAACAGCGGCTACTTGCCCGCATTCGCCCGTATCAAACGCCTTAGTTCATCCCCCCGAGGAGGGCTCATGTCTCACCCTGTTCACAACCCCCATAGCGATAAGGGCAGCTCCATCACAGTCAAAGAACGACTTCCACTGTCCCTTGAAGTCACGACGGACAACGACCCGCTAAGCCGGGACAATAAGCTCAGTGAAGCGGTCGACCGGCTAATACCTGCCGCGTTCGAACGCAGACACGGCATACTCGTAACCCAACGCGAGTGGGGCAGGTACACCATCCAGGTTGATCCTGGCGTGCCGTGCGGCACTATCCACGAAAAGCGCTTTTGAATGCGCCATTTGGGCACATCGCCAACCCAAAAGGGCCTGGGGCAGGCCACCTTCCCGCCGACCCCTGCCTTGAACGGAAGCTCAATGGACGAGAAGCTGCAACAGAACCCTCCGCTGATCGGCATCGACATCGGTGGAACCGGAATCAAAGGAGGCATCGTCGACCCCAAAAACGGCTTTCTCCTAAGTGAAACAATCAGTCTACCCACCCGCAGCCGGCAACCCCGGAGGCTGTTGCCACGGCAGTGGCACTGGTGGCCGCCGAGCTTTCGATATCTCCCGAGGCACCAGAAGCCCGTTCCCCGGTAGGCGTCACGGTTTGGTCCACTCGGCTGCCAACGTGGACAAGAGTTGGCTCAATACCGATATCGATTTCGCTTCTGACCGCCCAGCTGAGCCGACCCGTAAAGGTCATCAATGACGCCGATGCCGCCGGTCTGGCCGAAGGACGCTACGGCGCCGGCAAGGGTGTGGCAGGCAGCGTTCTGGTGGTCACCCTGGGCACGGGGATCGGCTCAGCCTTCATCTTTGACGGCAAGCTCGTCCCGAACGCCGAACTAAGCCACCTGGAAACCGACGGCTTCGCCGCCGAGATCAAAGCTTCTGCTGTGGCCCGGGAGCGGAACGGACTGTCCTGGGCTGAGTGCAGGGTGCTGCTGCAGCGTTACTTCTCGCATGTGGAGTTCCTGTTCTCCCCGGAGCTATTCATCGTCGGCGGCGGCATCTCCATGCGTGCCGACGAGTACCTTCCCAACCTGAAGCTCTGCACCCCCCATCGTCCCCGCGGTCCTTCGGAATGAAGCAGGGCATCGTGGGCGCCGCCATCGACATTGGGCTGAAGCCCAACCGCGCCCTATTGCCGGCAAGTCAGATTGCTGTATTGGGGCCATTATTGGGGCTAAGCCGAGCCTCGCGAGGCCCAGTCATGGCTCCTCGAGTTAGGCCTTTGGATGCGGTCCGCTCTGGGTGAAGCGCGGAAAGTGTGAGTCTAAGTCCCCCCAACTGACGTCGGGAACTGCTTGCAACCGCGTAAATCCGTTTGGTTCTCCGAAAATTGGGGAACGGACCCTGGCTCCAGCCACGTGAAGAGGCAGACTGCCCGGCCCGCAACCGCGGACCATTCTCATAGGTTATCCACCGCTACTGCTGCCAGCGCTACCCCAACGGCTCCCCAATTTCCAGCCGCGGATAACCCAAATTCACCCCAGCCTAACCCGTTCAAGCACCTTGGTTCTGGCAGCTGGGCATGTACTCAGAAGGGAGAAATCCGGTCTTCACCCGGGTTTGGCGTGAACTGTTGCGGATGACGCTCCCAGCAAACTGGAGCTTCGCTCGGATAGTGAAGAAGCCGCGAAACAGCCCTACATCCCCAGGTAGTCACCGACCGCTTGTGACGGGTCAGCATGAGGAGGGGTTAGTGCCCGTTGTCCTGATGTCAGGAGCCAGTGCCCCTTTTGGGAGGAATGCGGATGGTTCGAGCTTGATCCGTGTCAGTGCGGATTCGATGGCCCCTTTGACTACAGCCTCTGCTCCGAATGTGCTCGCTACCAGTTCCGGAAGCGGTAAGCCGGAGTCGGTAGGTAATACGGTGCGTGCGTGTTCGAGGACAGGTTCGATGGCGCGTGAGATGCCGCCTGCGATGACTACACGCTCAATGTCCAGGAGGCTGGAGAGCACAACCGCAATCCGCGCCAGCCGGGCGCCGAGCCGGGCGATGATGTCCTCTGCGAATGGATCCCCCTCGCGGGCTGCTTGGAATACGTCCTCGGCGGTGATCTCCCCCTCGGGTATGCGGCGCAATATTGTTTTTCCGTTATAGGAGTGAATGCGCGAGCGTGCCCATTTTCGTGCAAGTGCTCCGAAACCGTCCCAGCCGCCCTCGTCAGGCACGAACTTGCTGTCGGACAGTGTGTCGAGGAATCGCATTTCGCCGGCGCCGCCTCGAGGTCCCCGAAGCAAGCGCCCGTCGACGATCAAGCCCGCACCGAATCGCTCGCCGGTTAACAATGTTGCCAGATTAGCCGAGGGGTTGTGGGCGCGTTCGGCAACAGCGGCAAGGTTGGCGTCATTCTCGATGATGACCGTGCCGTGAAGGTGGGAGTCGAATGCGGAATTCATCAGATGCCAGAACTCGCCTCCTTCAGGAGACATGCCATGAGCGTCGATCGGCGCGGGAACGCCGACGACCGTGAGTAAGACGTCATCGAGGGCGCGTCCGACGTCGTGGAGGGTCAGACGGATCAGTTCCCGGGCGCATGCGGCGCGGCCCGCGCGTCCCAGCGCATGGGAGTCGATGCTCTGGCGTCGTGTGCCCAGCTCACGGCCGCGCAGATCTGCGACGATGGTTGTGAAGTGGGTCTCCCCGGCATCAAGCCCAACTACAACACCGGCAGCCTCGCGCAGTTGGTAGCGGCGGGCTGGGCGGCCCACCTTCAGTGAGCGTCCCGCGGCCTGACTGTCGTCCGCTTCCTCCAGCCATCCGGCGTCGACCAGACCATCGCAAACGCCGAGCACCGTGGCGCGGGTTAGCCCGGTCATGGCCATGGCCTCGCCAGCTGTGAAGACTTGTTCCTGAAGAGCGAATCGCAGCAGAGCATCGGAGTTGATCCGCCGCAGCAGCTGCGTTGAGCTCGCCGTGGTTCCATTCATCCCTTGACGATATCCCGAATGACGGTCATCCTAATATAGGTTCTAAATATAGAACCCAAATAATCTGTTAGACACCCTTAGGAGCCGATGTTGCCACCTTTGACGTCCGCCGGGACGCGAGTCTCCCGACGCACCTTCCTTACTGCTGCCGGGGGCGCGCTGGCCGCTTTCGGCTTATCGGGGTGCGCGCAGGGAGGTTCTCCGGCGACCATTACGTTCCATCAGTCAAAACCGGAAGCCGTACCGTACTTCCGTGACCTGGCGGCGAAGTTCACCACGTCACAGGACCAGTTCCGCATTCTTCATGACATGGCGACAAATCTTTCTGCCAGCTTTGTGCGCAGCAGTCCGCCGGATCTCGGTTGCCTGAACTACAACCTTGAGATGGCCCGGTTCATGGAGCGCGGGGCACTCGCGGACCTTTCCGATCTCCCGGAGGCAGCTTCCATCCGGGAGGATGTTCTCGACCTTACAAACTGGTACCCCACCTATCCGGGCCGTACGAGCGTCATTCCCTATTCGGTCATGGGTGCCTCGGTCATCTACAACCGCCGCATCTTCGAGCAGAACGGGGTGGCTGTCCCGACAACGTGGGACGAACTGATCGAAGTATGTGAGGCGCTCAAGGCCGCAGGCATCACGCCGATCTACGGCACCTTCCGCGACCCCTGGACGATCGCGCAGGGCCTGTTCGACTACACGGTGGGCGGCATGGTCAACGTGCGCGACTTCTACAAAAAGATGCACGAGATTGGCG
Organism: Pseudarthrobacter sp. DSP2-3-2b1; assembly: GCF_049895945.1. Lineage (NCBI taxonomy): Bacteria > Bacillati > Actinomycetota > Actinomycetes > Micrococcales > Micrococcaceae > Pseudarthrobacter > Pseudarthrobacter sp. DSP2-3-2b1. The sequence continues at coordinate 44,953 of NZ_JAFCTI010000019.1, forward strand.
AGAACGTCGGACCGGATTCCGAAGTGTCGTTCCAGAAAACGATGCTTGAGCCAGTGCAGCGCATGGTCCAGCTGACGACGTATGTCAATCCCGATGCGCCCAGCCGCGGCTATGGGGATGGCAACACTGCCATGGCGCAGGGCCAGGCGGCAATGTACTTCCAGGGGCCGTGGGCCTTCGGGGAGATTGAAAAGGCCGGTACGGATGTGGATCTCGGCACCTTCCCGTTGCCGATGACCGATAACCCGGACGATCTGAAAGTCCGCGTCAACATCGACCTCTCGCTCTGGGTTCCCGAAGTCGCCAACGCACAGGAGGGTGCCCGCGACTTCCTTCAATACCTTATGCAGCCGGAGATCCAGAACCCTTACAACGCCGAATTCCTGGGATTCGGCACGACCAAGGACGCCCCAGCGGTCACGGACCCGCGAATCGTTGAGATGCAGAAGTACTACGACGAGGGCCGCTTCTACATGGGCGCCTCACAGTTCATTCCTAACTCAATTCCCGCCGCCAACTACCTCCAGTCAATCGTCGGCGGCGCCGACGCCGAGAGCACGCTGCGCCGAATGGACGGCGACTGGGCGCGCCTGGCTTTCCGCGCGTGATCACACTTCCGTTCTAATGCACGAAACGAGGACCATTCATGTCATCGACGACTAAGCCTTCCACCGCAGCGGGGGGGACGGCCCGGGCAGCGGCCAGAGCGACAAGAGCGCGCAAAAGCCGCATCGATCCGCGCTACTACTTCTTCCTTTTCCCCTCGCTGGCGATTTTCACGCTCGCCGTCACGCTTCCGGCCGTACTCGGGTTCGTCTACAGCTTCACGAACTCCGTTGGCTTTGGTGAGTTCAGCTTCATCGGCATCCGAAACTTCATCGCGGTCTTCCAGGATGAAGGAATCCTTGGCGCCTACGGCTTCACGCTCGGCTTTTCACTCGTAACGGTCATCGTCGTGAACGCAGTGGCCTTCCTTCTGGCCCTGGGACTGACATCCCGTGTCCGTTTCCGTGCTGCACTGCGCACGGTATTCGTGATCCCGATGGTGATTTCAGGCATCGTGATCGCGTTCGTCTTCCAGTACCTCTTCTCCAACTCGCTGCCACTGGCAGGCCAGGGCCTGGGAATTGAAGTGCTGTCGACGAGCATCCTCGCCAACCCCGACCTTGCATGGCTGGCGATCGTCTTCGTCACGGCGTGGCAGTCGATTCCGAGTGCGATGCTGATTTACATCGCAGGGCTCCTCACCGTCCCCGCCGAGGTTTACGAGGCAAGTTCCATCGACGGAGCAACGCACTGGCAGAACCTGCGGCATATCACCTTGCCACTCATTGCCGGGTATGCCGTGATCAACACCATCCTCGGCTTTAAGAACTACCTCAACGCCTACGACATCATCGTCGGCCTTACCGACGGCGGCCCCGGGGTCGCCACACGAAGCGTCGCCATGTCAATCTTCCGTGGCTTCGAAGGCGGCGACTACGCCTACCAGATGGCCAACGCCGTGATCTTCTTCCTCATCAGCATCGTCATCGCAATCATCCAGCTTCGCGTCACACGTGGCAAAGGAGGGATCGCAGCATGAGCAGCGCACCCAGCACCATCCCCGCAGGACCCGCGTCCGGCGGGAAGAAACCCCGGATCCGCGCCGCCCAGGAGCGCAGTAACTGGCCCGCTACCATTGTCCTGATCGTCTGCACGCTCAGCGTACTCGTCCCGCTATACGTCACCATCAGCATGGCCTTCAAAACCACCGGCCAGGCGGTGGACGGCAACGCCTTCTCGCTGCCAAGCCCCCTGACGTTCGAGAGTTTCGTCCAGGCATGGACGCTCACGAACTTCCCCCGCGGCCTTGCGATCTCCGTGTTCGTGTCCCTTACCGCCGTGGCTGGGGAAATCATAGTTTCCGCGCTGGCGGCTTACGCGATCGTCCGCAACTGGGACCGCCGGCTCTTCCGCTGGTCCTTCTTCTACCTGCTCGCGGCGATGTTCATCCCGTTCCCCGTGGTGGCGCTTCCGCAGATCCAGCTCACCGGCCTCGTCGGACTGGACAACCCCCTCGGCGTGGCGATCCTGCACATCGTGTTCGCCCTGGCGTTCAACACAATGCTGTTCACCGCGTTCCTGCGCTCCATTCCGCTGGAGTTGGAGGAAAGCATGCGCATCGACGGAGCCGGCACGTGGCAGGTGTTTTGGAAGCTCATCTTCCCCTTGCTCGGACCGATGAGCGCCACCGTCGGCATCTTCGCGTTCATCGCCTCGTGGAACGACTTCATGATGCCCTCACTCATCATCTCCGATCCGGAACTGCAGACGATCCCGGTGTTGCAGAAGATCTTCCAGACACAGTTCAGCAACAGCTACAACGTGGCCTTTGCCTCGTACCTGATGGCGATGGCGCCGGCAATCGTCGTCTACCTGTTTACCCAGCGCTGGGTCATGTCCGGCCTGACCCAAGGCGCCGTCAAGTGACTCCAGCCGCGAAACCAACCACTCAGCAAAAAGTAAAGGACCCAGTCTTGCCCTCCATCATCACCACGGCAACCAGCACCGAGCACAAGGA
>NZ_JAFCTI010000020.1:0-45531 GCF_049895945.1 Pseudarthrobacter sp. DSP2-3-2b1
CTCAAACAACAGACACACCCGGCACCACCACAACATCTCAGCCGTGGATCGCTCCGGAGCAACTTTTCAAACTTACCCGAATCCCCGCCCCGATGCAAATCCCTATTCCAGGACCAACACCAGCAAGAAACCCGAACCCCCACCACATCCAGGCACTCAAACGAGCCACCAAAAAAATGGTCTTGAATTAGGGGGATTGGCCGCCCGCGGTAACCAGCTCTTCGCTGTTCCCCTCGCGGCGACTTAGAAAACAATACACCCACCCAACCCCCACCGCAAATCCACCCACACACCACACCAAAACCCCGCCAATCCGCGCCCACAAGGCCTTAAGGCACCCAAAACCGGGCGCCGCCGTCGCCCGCGGTTTCTGTGTGCTGCGGCACAACCACGAAGCACACTCCCACGGGGCTGGACCGTAACCCTTAAAAGCAGAAGGGCCGGCAACCAAACGGTTGCCGGCCCTTCTCAAGTAGCTGGAATCAGCGGTGCTGGATTACCAGGAAGACTTGGTGATGCCCGGAAGCTCACCGCGGTGAGCCATGTCGCGGAAGCGAACACGGGAGATACCGAACTTCTGGAAGGTGCCGCGGGGACGGCCGTCGATGATGTCGCGGTTACGCAGACGGACGGGCGATGCGTTACGGGGCAGCTTCTGCAGGCCGAGGCGTGCAGCTTCGCGGGCCTCGTCGGTGGACGCGGGGTCAACCAGAGCCTTCTTCAGTTCGAGGCGCTTTGCAGCATAACGCTCAACGATGACTTTACGCTGTTCGTTCTTAGCGATCATTGACTTCTTAGCCATGTGCTTAGCGCTCCTCTCGGAATTCGACGTGCTTACGGATGCGGGGATCGTACTTCTTCAGAACCATACGGTCCGGATCGTTACGACGGTTCTTGCGCGTCACGTAGGTGTAACCCGTGCCCGCGGTCGACTTGAGCTTGATGATCGGACGTACGTCCTTGTCCTTAGCCACTAGAGCTTCACCCCACGAGCCAGGATAGAGGCGACGACTACGTCGATGCCGCGAACGTCGATGGTCTTGATGCCACGTGCAGAAACCTGCAGCGTGACGTTACGGCGCAGGGACGGAACCCAGTAGCGCTTCTTCTGGATGTTCGGATCGAACCGACGCTTGTTGCGTCGGTGCGAGTGCGAAATGCTGTGCCCAAAGCCCGGCTCGGCTCCGGTCACTTGGCAGTGTGCTGCCATGACTTCTCCTCAAGAATTGAATGTAATGATCCGCATATCTGCTGCAGGATCATGCGTCTAGGTGCGACCCAAAGTGATCAGGGTGAACGGTTAGTCACGCAACTTGAGCCCCTAACTACCGGCTACCCTGGAGAAAATTACCGGGCCACCGGAGCAATTGCGCACGCTCCGCGCACTTAGCGCCTACCAAGTCTACGAGTTCAGGCAATTAAAGACCAATCCGGCTTCGGACGGTGTATAAGGGGCTGCCCAGCTAGAGGCGCGTCAGCTGCGGGTATTTGGGTGTCAGCCCGTCCCCGGAGGACTTGCCCGTGACCCGCCGTACCACCCACGGCCCGGCGAATTCGCGGACCCAGCGGGCGTTGGCGCGGATTGCATCGGCTCGGCTCAGTTCCGGGACCGGCGTCATCGGCGGGACCTCAATGGAGTGGTCATGCTGCAGCACCGTCAGGACGCGTTTGGCCATGTTGGCGTGACCGGCGGCGGACATGTGCATCCGGTCCTGGGCCCACATCCCCCAGTCGTAGTACTCGTTGAAACGCCAGTAATCGACCAGGAGTGCGCCGTGATCGCCGGCGATGCCGCGGACCAGTTCGTTGTAGATGGCCGTACGGCCGCGCATGGTGCTGAAGACCTTGGAGCCGCGCGCATCGAAGCCCGTGAACATCACCACGGTGGCTCCGGTGGCGGCCAGTTTGCTGATGCCGGCGTCGTATTCAGCCAGCAGATCGTCGATGTCGATCCGGGGACGGAGGATGTCATTGGCACCTGCGTAGATGGTCACCAGGGTGGGGTTAAGTTCGACGGCGGCATCAACCTGTTCGGCCATGATCTGGCGGAGTTTCCTGCCGCGGATGGCGAGGTTGGCGTACCCGAAGTCCGGATCCGCCGCACCCAGCTGCTCCGCTACCCGGTCAGCCCAGCCGCGGACACCGTTGGGGCGCGCGGGATCGCTGTCACCCACACCTTCCGTGAAGGAGTCGCCGAGGGCTACGAAGCGCGTCGAAAAATTCATAGCGCCAGTGTGTCATCCGTTGTTGCGGGCAACCAAGAATCAGCTTTCGCGGAGGATCCAGTGGTCATCGTCCAGGCGGGCCACGATCTTTTCGCCGATCCGTACCAGATCGTTGACATCGCGGTCCGTCAGGGCGTCCAGGAACTTGTTCCGGACGGCTTCCACGTGCCCCGGCGCGAGCGACACCAAAGTGGCCATCCCGTCGTCGGACAGGTGAGCGGTGGTGACGCGTGCATCGCGGGGGTGCGGACGCCGCTCCAACAATCCGCGCTTCTCCAGCTTAGACACGACGTGCGAGAGCCTGGACAGCGAGGAACTGGTGCGGGCGGCCAGCTCGCTCATCGGCAAAAAGCGGCCCTCAGCCTCGGACAGCATTGCCATGACGTTGTAGTCGAACAGCGACACTTTGCCGGCCGTGTGCAGCTGGTTGTCCAGCGCGGCGGGAAGCATGGTGTTGATGCTCAGCATGGCCAGCCAAGCACGGCGTTCATCGGCATTAAGCCAGCGCGGTTCGGTCATGGGTCCATTCTATGCTTGACAGTTCAAGTGGCTCGGCGACGCCCCGGTAAGATTGTGCCCATGTATGTTGTGTCCCTGACTTACAAAGTGCCCGAAGACATTGTGGAGTTCCACCTGCCGGGCCATGTTGAATGGCTGAAGAATGCCTTCGACGACGGCGTCTTTGTTGCCGCTGGACGAAAAGTCCCCCGCACGGGCGGGCTGCTGCTGTCCAGGGCCGACCGTCCGACGCTCGACGGCAGCCTTGCCAAGGACCCCTTTTACATCAACGGCGTGGCCGATTTCGAAGTCATGGAGTTTGCGGCCAACAGGGTGGCGCCGGGCTTCGAGAACATCCTGGACAACTAGGACCTCTCGGCCTTTGCCCGGTTCTTTTCGGCCAGTTTCTTCAGCCCGCCCTTCCGCGGCACCTTGACCGGCTGCGGCCACCGCGGCTTGAGGGTATCGCCCAACGTGATGCCCCGGATTTTGCGACCGAAGAGCGGCAGGACCCAGTCGTGCATCCAGCGCCGCTGCCGCTGTTCCCACTCCCGCAGGCTGAGCCTCTCCGGCGGTTCCCAGTCCTTGGGGAGGATCTTGTGCGGAACGCCGAGCTGGTCCAGGACCTGCCCCGCGAGGTATTTATGGCCTGCCTTGGACATGTGCAGGCGGTCCGAGTCCCACATCCGCCGGTCATGGAAGGCGTCCAGGCACCAATAGTCAACCAGGACGGCGCCGTAGGTGGCGGCGATCGCCCGCACGCGCTGGTTGTAGAACGTGTTGCGCTTCTTCAGCAGCTCAAGGACTGCGGAAACCTTGACGTCGAAGCCGGTGAAAAGGACCACCGTCGCCCCGCTCCCGGCAAGACGGGCCACAACGCCTTCGTACTCGTCCATCAGGGCCGTCATGTCGGTGCCGATGTCCAGGATGTCGTTGCCGCCGGCATAGAGCGTAACCAGAGTCGGTTTCATGGCGAGTGCCGGCTCCAGCTGCTCGCTGACGACGTGCCGCAGGCGTTTGCTCCGGATGGCCAGGTTGGCGTATTCCCAGCCAGGTTCCGCCTTCGCGAGTTTCTCCGCTACCCGGTCTGCCCAGCCCCGCACACCATTGGGCAGCCGTTCGTCCCGGTCCCCCACGCCCTCGGTAAACGAATCCCCCAGGGCAACAAACACACGCCGCCCACTCGAAGGAAGCAAAGATTCAGCAGACACCCCGCCACCGTACCCACCGAAGGAAACATCAGGGTTAACAAACAGCGACATCAAGTGCCAGAGCGTCCCGAAAAAACCCACATCAAGTGCGAGAGCGTTTGGGGTGGGGCCGGAGTTTAGAGCTCGGCCTTGCCGCGGCGCCAGTAGCCCATGAACGCGACCTGCTTCCGGTCGATCCCGACGTCCCGCACCAGGTACCGCCGCATGTCCTTGATGACGGCTGCCTCGCCGGCGATCCAGGCGTAGAACGGCATGCCACCCGCCGGAACGTCGGGGTTCTTGCTGGCCTCGATCTCGGCGGTTTCCATCCGTGCAGGAGTCTCCCAGAGGATGTCCACGTCCACATTGACGTCCTCGGGCTCCGGGCCGGCGCCGGCGTCAGCGCCGGCGTCGGACGCTTTGATCCCTACCCAGCCGGGGACGGGGACGGCCTTTCGCACCGCGTCCTGCAGCAGCTCCCCGTGCGGGCGGGACCGTCCGATGGCGGCACCGCGTGCCAGCCAGGTGATCTGGACGTCGGCCGGAGACGTGAGCTCCAGGAAGTCGCCGGCCTCCGGGACCTCCAGGAAGGCGTGGCCGGTAATGTAGGGCGGCAGGCTTTCGAGGATGGCGGAAATGGCGGGAACGGCGGTTTCGTCACCGGCGAGGAGGACGCGCTGGGCCATACCGGGCCGCCACTCGATGCCGCCGTAGATTTCGGCGGTGTAGCACTGGGCGGCGCGGTTGTTGGGGCCGATGATGGTGATGGCATCCCCTGGCTTGGCGTTGAGGGCCCAGTTGGCGGCCGGACCGCCGTTGCCTTCCGCATCGAAGTGCATGACGAAATCCACGTCGATCTCCGGATAGACCGAATCCAAGCGGGACCCACGGACGGTGTAGGTGCGCATGGAACCCCGGACGGCGGGGTCCATGGCCAGCCATTCCTGGTACCAGCCGGACTGCGCCATCTCGAAGGCGGGCAGGGGGATCTCCGTGCCGTCCTCCGCCACGGAGGGGATCATCAGCTTGATGCGCAGGTCCAGGGTGTCGCCGTTCACGCCGAAATCACGCAGGCAATACCCGCCAAAGGTGATCCGGCGGAAGTTGGGGCTCAGCTCCTGCACGGAGGAAACGGTGACCTCGAAGGCCAGGGTCATGGGCTCGGTGGCGGCAATATTGCGGGTCTTCATGAAACGAGCTCCAATTCAGTGGCGGTGGTGTGGTGGCGGCCGATGGGAATGATCAGTGGCGTGCCGGAGACCGGATCGGGGATCACCCGGGATTCGAGGCCGAAGACGCTGCGGACCAGCTCTTCGGTAACAACAGCAGAGGGATCGCCAAGCGCAACAACTGCGCCGTTCTTCATGGCGATGACGTGGTCCGCGTAGCGTGCAGCCAGGTTCAGATCGTGCAGGACGATGGCCACGGTGGTGCCGCGCTGGCGGTTCAGGTCCGTGACGAGGTCCAGGACTTCCACTTGGTGGGCCAGGTCCAGGTAGGTGGTGGGCTCGTCCAGCAGCAGGACCTCCGTTTCCTGGGCCAGTGCCATGGCGATCCAGACGCGCTGGCGCTGGCCGCCGGACAGCTCGTCGACATTTCGCTCGGCGAGGTCCAGCGTTTCGGTCGCTTCGAGCGCGCGCTGCACGGCGAGATCATGGTGTGACGAGTCACCCGGGCTCCAGCTCCGGAAGAAGCCCTGGTGCGGGTACCGGCCACGCCCCACAAGGTCCCGGACGGTGATGCCGTCCGGCGCGGTGGGGTGCTGCGGGAGGAGTCCCAGGGTCCGGGCGAGTTCCCGGGCCGGGCGGGAGTGGATGTCCTTCCCGTCCAGCGTGACCGCCCCGGCGGCAGGCTTGAGCAGGCGGGACAGCCCGCGGAGGAGCGTGGATTTGCCGCAGGCGTTGGCACCCACGATCATGGTCACCTTGCCCTCGGGGATGTCAGCGGTGAGGCCGTCCACCACGCAGCGCTGATCGTATTTCAGCGTAAGGTCCTTGGCGCTGAGAACAGCCATGTCAGGCATCCTTCCGGTTGGCCGTGACAAGGAGCCACAGCAGGAACGGGGCACCGAGCGCACCGGTGATCACGCCGACGGGCAGCACGGTGCCGTCCAGCAGCAGGGGGGCAATGTTGGCGGCGAAGTAATCGGCCGCCAGGACAATAAGGGCACCAACAAGGGCCGACGCCGGCAGGCTGGCTTTGTTGGTGACGCGGCGGGCGATGGGACCGGCGAGGAAGGCGACGAACGCCACCGGACCGGCTGCCGCCGTCGCCACCGCTGCCAGCGCAACCGCGGTGACCACCACGGCGAGGCGGGTGAAGCCGACGCGGATGCCCAGTCCGGCCGCGGCGTCGTCGCCGAGTTCCAGGATGCGGAGCGGGCCGGCGAGGGCGATGACGGCCGGAATCAGGACCAGGAGTGCCAGGGACAGCATCGTGGCCCGGTCCCAGTTGGCGGAGTTAAGGGATCCGTTCAGCCACACCAGTACGTCCGCGGCGGTGCGGATGTCCGCCCGGGTCATCAGGAAGTTGACCACCGCGTGCAGGGCGGCGGCGATGCCCACGCCGGCCAGGATCAGCCGGTTTCCGGCAGCGTTTCCGCTGTTGCCGCCTCCGGAGCCGAGTGAGCCGCCACGGGAGATGCCGTAGATGATGGCCGCCACTCCCAGCGCTCCAACGAGAGCCGCTCCGGAGACTGCTGCGCCGGATGCGCCGAAGACCACGATGGCCGTGACTGCTGCCGCGCTGGCGCCGTAGCTGATGCCGATCACATCGGGGCTGGCCAGCGGGTTGCGGAGCATGGTCTGGAACAGTCCGCCGGCCAGGCCGAAGGCCACCCCGATCATGGTCCCGATCACGGCCCGCGGCAGCTTGTTTTCCATGACGATGAAGCTGGCGCCGGGGATCCGTTCGCCGCCTGTCAGGTGGGCGATGAGGATTTTGAAGAAGTCCGGGATGGTCACGGTGTAGCTGCCGAGCAGGACGTAGACGGCAAACAGGAGGACGACGGCGGCTGCCAGCAACCCGGTCCGCCAGCCTTGCGCTATCACCTTTGGTCGCCAAAACCCGGTTTTGACGGCCGGAAGTGATAAGGCAACGGGGGGTTTGGGGACGGTTTCGGCAAGTTTCACAGCCCGGCCCCTTTCCCGCGGTGGATCAGCCAGACGAAGACCGGCGCGCCGACGAGGGCCGTCATGATGCCTGCGGGGACCTCACCGGGGAGCAGGATAATACGGCCAATGGTGTCGGCGCCGAGGAGCAGCGCCGGGGCCAGGACCAGGGAGAACGGCAGGATCCAGCGGTAGTCGGGGCCGGTCAGGAAGCGGACGGCGTGCGGGATGACCAGGCCCACGAAGCCGATGGGTCCGGCGAGCGCCGTTGCCGAACCGCAGAGCATCACAATGCCCAGGGCGGTAATGCCCCGGGCGAGGCCCACGCGCTGGCCGAGGCCGCGGGCAATGTCGTCGCCTAAAGCCAAACTGTTGAGGATGCGCCCGGCGAAAAGGACGATGAGCGCCCCGACAGCGAGGAACGGCAGCCCGGGAAGCACCACGGACCAGTCCCGGCCGGCAATACCGCCCACCTGCCAGAAACGGAACCGGTCCAGGGTGTCCTGGCTGGAGACCAGGATGACGTTCATCAGCGAGAACAGTCCGGCGCTGAGGGCCGCCCCGGCGAGCGCGAGCTTGACCGGCGTCGCACCGTCCCTGCCCAGGGAGGCGATGAGGTAAACCACGACGGCGGCCACTGCTGCGCCGATGAAGGCGAACCAGATGTAGCCGGTCAGGGAGGAGACGCCGAAGATGTAGATGCCGGTGACCACGGCCAGGGCGGCGCCGGCGTTGACGCCCATGATGCCCGGGTCCGCCAGCGGGTTCCGGGCCACCCCCTGCATGGCAGCGCCGGCAAGGCCCAGGGCGCCGCCGGCGAGCAGTCCCAGGACCGTGCGCGGAATGCGGGCGTGGACCACGGCGTGGTCGCCGTTGGCGGGATCGAACAGGGTGAGCGCCTGCCATACCGTCGCCAGGGAAAGTCCGCGGGCACCGATGGCCAACGATGCGGCAGTTAATACAGCAAGTACGACGACGGCGGCCAGCAGCCAGGCGGCCTGCTTGCCCCGGGGGCGCGCGCGGCCGCCGGCGGGGCGCCGAGAGGTGAGGTCTCGGCGCCTTGGCGGCACCAAAGCGCCGAGACCTCGCCCCTGGGTGGGCGCCGTCGTCGTACTTTCCGTCATGGGACGGTGCTTACTTCACTGCGGCGGTGACTTTGTCCGCTGCGCTCGCCAGCTGCGGGAGGAACGTGTCCAGCGACCACGGCAGGCTCAGCGGGGAGGACGCGGAGATGGACAGCGTCAGCGTGTTGTCCGAATCGGCAACCAGGGCGCCCTTCTGGATGGCCGGGATCTGGCCGAGCAGCGGGTCCGCCTTGATGGAATCGGTGGTGGCGGCGTCCGGAACCCAGGTCACGAAGATATCGGAATCGAGCTCGTTGGCCTTCTCAGCGGACCACGGGATGAAGAACGCCTTGGAGCCCTTCGAGTTCTCCTCCACAACGGGCGCCAGCGTCATGCCGATTTCGCTCAGGAAGCGGGGGCGGTTGTCGTTGGCGGTGTAGACATTCACACCTTCGGCCGAAGCGGGCTCGAGGTTGCCGTAGATGTAGCTCTTGCCGGCAATCTGCGGGTACTTGGAGACCTTTTCCTTGATGGTGGCCTCGGTATCGGAGACCAGTTTGGCAGCCTCCGCTTCCTTGCCCAGGGCCTTGCCGATGATGGAGGTGGAGTCCTGCCAGGAGGTTCCGTAGGCCACGTCGGGGTGGGCCACCACAGGGGCGATCTCCGTGAGCTTCTTGTAGTCCTCTTCGGTCAGACCGGAGTATGCGGCCAGGATGACGTCAGGGGTGAGCTTGGCGATCTCGGTGAAGTTGATGCCGTCAGTCTCGGAGTACTGGACCGGGGCCTTCTCCGAACCGAAGCCGGCGCCTAATTCCGTCAGTGCCGCGTCCTTCCAGGGTGTGGAGCCCTGCTCGTTGCCGCCCCATTCATTCTTGGGGACGCCTACGGGAACAACACCGAGGGCAATGGCAACATCGTCGTTGACCCAGGAGACGGTGGCTACGCGGGTGGGCTGTTCCTTGATGGTGGTTTCACCAAAGACGTGCTTGATGGTGACCGGGAACTGTGCGCTGCTGGAGCTGGAAGTGCTGGCATCCGGAGTGGAGGACGCGGGTCCGGTGGAGCAGGCGGACAGGCTGAGGGCCGCGGCTGCCAGTACGGCCGTTGCCTTGCCGGCTGTTTTCAGCAGCGTACGGCGGGTGGCACTCGGGCCGGAAAAGAGGGGGGAAGTCACGGAACTCCTTAGGTCAATGATGCGAACCCAAGTAAGGCTAGCCTACCCTCCTGTGTAATACGCAAGGCTTACGTAACTTAATTGCCCGACGTGACGAAGGACACAAAAGGCGCTCCCCCGCTTTCGTGGAGGAGCGCCTCTGGTGGTTGGACGGTCAGCTGTAGGACACGCTCATCATGAGGGCCTTCAGCGCCTGGCCTTCTTCCCCCGCAAGCCAGGCTTTGGCGGCGTCGTCGCTGGCGAAGGGGTTGGCAATGAACGTGACTTCGGCAATCAGGATCCGCCCATCGATCCGGATGAGTCCCGGCAGCCCCATCTCCGCGCCGGCAATGGGAGCCCCCGGCGTCAGGTGCATGCGGTACGTGGCGATCTCGTTCACGTTGTCCACATAGAAGGAATAGTGGGCGGCAGGTTCAGGCTGCCCCTGGAGTCCGGGAACCGGCACTGATTCGAACACCGTCCGCGTAACGGGACTGCTGACTCCATCAGCGATGACGCCGGTGTAGATCTCGGCCTGCCGTTCCCCGGATGCGTCATAAACCGTGGCAGTTCCCACGAACGGCGAGGCCGACGCCTCAAACAGCTCCACCCGCCAGTCCGCCGGGTACTTAAAGGAGAGCCGCCCATCCGGGAACGTATACGTCGCCAGTCCGGCAGGCGCCGGCGCTGAAGACGTGGGAGCGGACGACGCCGGCCGCTCACCCGCCGTCGTCGGGTCCGGCGTGCTGCTGGGGACGGGGGTGGCGCTCACGGACGCCGGGGCGGTGGCCCGCGCGGTGGGAGTGCCGGCAGCGTCCGATGAGACGTTTGCCATGCAGCCCGTGAGGGTAAGGGCTGCGAGGGTCGCGAGAGCCGCAAAAGTGCGGGCGCGATGTACTGGGTGCATTGGTGGTGCCTTTCAAAAGAAGGCCGTCAAACTCGTAAGGCGTTAGACGTGGGACCCAGCGTTCCGCGACTACCCATCGGGGAGGATGAAGGCGAGTGTTTGATGTCCACCAGAATGGCACCAGCGCCTTCGCTCCGACTAGGGCTTCCGCAATATATCCATCGATTTGTTATAAATACGTTCCAACAGTCACAACTGGCGCAAAATGATGTCCACAGGGTTTGCTTCCGACCGCCAGGACCCTTCCTCGCCGGCCCGCGGGCGGATGACGGGTGCCGTCAGAACGCCCGAGCGGTTGGTGCGCTTGTCCCGGAGGATCTCCGTGACGGAGCCGAGGTGCCTGGACAGGTCGATCACGTTTTCCGGGGCGGCCAGCAGCAACTGGAATCCGAACTCGTGCAGGGCTTTGATGCCCGCACCGGCGAACTCCTCGGAGGCCAGCACGAACGCCTCGTCCATCATCACGGTGCCGTAGGTGGTGAAACCCTGCTCGGCGATGCCCAGCTGGTAGCTCAGTGCCGCGGCCATGATGAACGCGGTGAAGCGCTGCCGCTCGCCGCCGGACATGGAGCCGGTATCGGCATGCATGTAGACGTCGGTCCGCTTGCCGCCCCGCGGACCGGCAACCTCCCGGTGCTCCTTGCACTGGATGAAAAGGTGCCCGCGGACGTCCAGCACTTCGGCGCGCCAGCGGCGGTCCTCCGGTGCCTGGGAGCCCAATCTCTTGACCAGCGTTTCGAGAGTTTTGTAGCGGGCGGTGAGCTCGGCGTCGTCGTCTCCGCCTGGTGCAGTGGCGGCGTCCGCACCGCCGCGGGAGGGCCGCGCGTGCCGGGCCTTCAGCGCGTGATGGATGGCATCCTTGAACTGCTTGGCTGTGGCCGGCATGGTCTGTTTGATGTCCAGTTCCAGGAAGCTGCCTTCATGGAAGTTGACCTCGGCCAGGATGCCGTTGAGGGGGAGGATCCGGCTGGAGATGGAGCGGCGTTCCTCGTCCAGCAGGTGCAGCAGCGTGCTGAAGGATTCATGGGTGCGCTGGTTGAAGAACTGGCGGAACTCCGATTCCTGGGCGGGCAGGCCGTCGCTGACAATGGCGTGGTAGCGGGCTTCGAACTCCCCCGCAGCGCCGATGGACGTGCCGTGGTCCGCGGAAATCGCCGAGCCCCACTCACGTACAAAGCCCTCGAAGATCCGGGTCAGGCGCTCGGAGGTTGCCTGACCGCGCGTCTCGGTGGTGTGCAGCTCCCCCAGCAGCGCTGTCCGGACCCGGTTGGCCAGGTTGTCCAGCTCGTGCATCTCGCTGATGTCACCAAACTCGGTGAAGTAGGGTTCCAGCGCGGTGACCGTGGCGGCCGACGGCGGCGCCTGCTCCAGGCGGGTCCGTGCGGCTTCCAGCAGGGAATCGGCGGCGCTGAGCTGCCGGCCGAGCGACTTGTATTCGCTTTGCAGGACGGCCGCGGCCTCCGTGCTGGCCTGGTGTTTCTGGCGCGCTGTTTCGATGTTGGCCCGCAGCGGTTCCAGGTCTGCCTGCGCGGCCAGGGCGTCCCTAAGCCGCTGTTCAATCCTGGTGAGTTCCTCGCCGGCGACGGCGGCAGACACCTGCTCCCAGGAGCGGTGGTCCTCGGCGATACGGCGCAGGGCGTCAAGCTGCCGGCTCATGCCCTGGTGGGATTCCTCGCGGCTCTGGGCCAGCTCGGCGGCCTTGGCCAGCTCCTGCTGCAGGTCTTCCACCTGTGCGGCCACGAGTTCCAGCTTTGCAGCGTTGTCGAAACCGAGCACGTAGTCCTGGCGCCCGGTAAAGCGATCGTCTTTCTCCACCGTGTGCCGGTTGCGTTTGACCACTCCGCCGAGGCTCAGGCCCTTGTCCAGGGTGGCCAGTTCGTCGGGGTCCTCGACGCACGGGTAGGCGAAGTCGAGGGCGATCCGCTCGCGGATCCATTCCCCGGCGTCCGCCACCGCACCGCTGGCGAGGATGTCCAGCTTGGTGAGCAGATCGCCGTCGCGCACGTCCTCCACGGCCAGCGCGCCGCCGGCGAGCGGCTTGGAGACGTCCACGGCACGGATGGCGCCGCGCACCTTGTGGTCGTTGAGATAACGGGTTACCGCGGCGAAGTGTTCACCGGGGACCAGCAGCGTGGTGGCCAGGTTCCGGAGCGCGCGCTCCGCGGCCGGCCGCCACTGCTCCTCCCCGTCGGCGAGGTCCATGAGCTCACCGCCGAACGGCATCCGGTCTTCGGGCACGCCCGTTGCGGCAGCGATCGCCGCACGGTTCTCAATGCTCGACGGCGGCAGCAGGGACTTGCGCGTCTTCAGCGACACGAGCTCCTGCTGGGCTGCGGCCAGTTCGCGTTTTTTGGTGGCGTGGCCGTCGAACGCCTCAAACCGGAGTTCCTGCAGGGCTTGGGAATCATCCTTCAGCTCCGCGGACCTGGCTGCCGCCTGCTCATGGGCCTGCTCCCAGCCCTCAGCCGTCCACTCAAGCTGCAATCCGGCGTCGGACAGTGCCTTGCGGGCAGCTTCCTCCACCTGTTGGCGGAGCCTCAGCCCAACCCTGGCGTTCTCCAGTGACTGCTCGATCGCGGAGATCGCGTTGCCGCCCTGGTTGTTGTAATCGGTCTCCAGTTCGCGCAGGTCCTTGGCCAGTCCGTCACGGACCGAACGTTCGGCGGCGAGGTCCTTGGCTTTGGCCTGGGCCAGTTCCTTTATGCGGGCCAGCGTCCTCTGGTGCACCGTGACGGCCAGCTGCTGCTTGTAGGTTTCGAACTCCTCGCCGGCAAGTTCACGGAGCCGGTTGGCGTCCAGCAGGGACTGCGCGTACTCCTTGTTCAGCCCTGGCACGGGAGCCAGCTGGTCGCGCTGCTGCCGTACATCCTCAAGCCGCTGCCGGATGGACATCAGGTTGCTGAACTCCTCCACCACGTCATCGGCTGCGGTGAGGGTGGCGGGGGCATCCAGGACCTGGTCGCGGAAGAAGGTGTTGACGCTTCCACCAAGGCCCTTGCCGGCCTGGATGACCCGGAGCAGCGGCAGCGCCTGATCCGAGCTGATGCCCAGGAGGCGGCGGAAACGTTCGGCGAAGGCCTTGTGGACATCGAAGATCTGGGCGTCGGGAAAAATTGTCTCGAGCGCGGCCTTGGTGAAGCGTTTATCGGTGATGTCCTCGATGACCGGCAGGTCCAGCGGCTTGTTGTCGATCAGGTAAAAGCGCCCGACGCTGGACTCCGTGCCGTTCTTGGGCACATCGAACAGGGCGGACACCGTCACGCGTGTCCCCGCGGCGTTATCGAACGTCAGCGCAACGGCTGACCACGTGGCACCCGGACGCTGGAACGCACTGGCCGAGCCTTCGCCCACCGCCTTGTCGCCCACCTTGCCCCGCATGTACGTGAATGTGGTCCTCTTGTCCTCCACAGCACCGCCGGCGCGCTGGGCCGCGGCCTCATTCGAGCGCGGCCTGGCATCAAACACCCGCAGCATGGCGTCAAACAGCGTGGACTTGCCCACGCCCGAGTTGCCCGTCAGCAGCGTTCCGTTCCGGTCCACGTGCATTGTGTGGGCGCCATGGAACGTCCCCCAGTTGACCACCTGCACCAACGCAAGCCGCATCTGGCCCGGGTTCGTGAGCTCGCCCATCGGCAGCATGGATGCGATGCTCACTTGGCTTCCCCCTCGGTGGTTACGTTGGCGAACGCCGACGACGATGCCGCCCCTTCGGCGTCGTCGTCCCCACCGTCGTCTTCAGCGGCGGGGTCCGTGTCGAGCTCCAGGAGGGGTTCTGTGCCTGTGGGGTCGGTGGTGGCGGCTACCAGGGCTTCGATTTGGGCCGGGATGTCGCCAATGTTTTCGAAGGGCAGCGCCAAGGGGAGGGCGTTGGAGATCGTGTAGACGTCGTCCAGGGGCGTGGTGATGAGGAGCTGGCGCGCCAGGAGTTTGGTGATGGCGCGGGTGACCACGTCCGAGTCGCGCAGGGCGTCCTGCTGGCCGGCGGGCTGGTAGTGGGCCACGAGGTCTGCGATTTCCTCGCGCGTGATGGTGGGGTCCGTCTGGGCGGTGACGTGGCGGTCCAGCAGCAGGCGGAGGCGGAGCAGGACGATGGTTTCAACCCGGCTCAGCGCGCGTTGCTGGCGCAGGATGCTGGAGCGTGTGCTGCCGCCGATCGCCTCGGGATCGACAGGGCGCAGGACGGCGATCTTGCGTTCGTGGTCAAGCTGGAGGGTGAGGAAGAGTTCGGACAGCCGGCTGCGGAGGATCAGCTGGTTGTCCAGCAGCGTGGTCCACAGTTTTTCGTCGCGGCCGCCATCCACATACGGTCCCTTGAGCAGCTTCACCAGCGCCTGGCGCACCTTCATGGAGAGCACGCCGGTATCGCCGGGGAACAGCGCCGCACCGTCCACAAAGGTGTCCCGGGGCGTGACTGCAAAGGGGCGTGCGGCCTCCTCAACGGGAGGCGCCGCCGTCGTAATCTCTTCAGTCATCGTCAATCCTTCTTCAGGGTGACCACCGGCAGGTATGCCGTGCGGGTGGTGCCGTCGATCTGTTCGAAGTCGAGGCCGTCCCAGGCTTCGCGGTCGAAATTCGCTCCAGCCTGCAGCGCATGCGAGAGCAGGGCCCGGATGGAGTTGATGTGCTGCTCTTCCGGCGGCAGCTGGGCCCAGGCCTCTGCGAGGGTGGCGGCACCGGCAACGGCTGCCCGGATGGCCTCCGGCCGCGCCTTGCCCGTCCTCGGCGAGCGCACCCGGTCCGAGTCGCTGAACGCGATGGGATCGGCGAGCTTGGGGGGCACGGCGAACTCGTCCGGATCGTAGAGCTTGACCATGGCCAGGGACTCGAACCCGGCATTGAACAGCACCGGGCCGCGGACCAGGCCGGGCCGTTCGCGTTCATAGGGCAGGGACCTGATGGCCTGCTCGGCCTCGCGCAGGACCTTCCGGAGCCGGACGGACTGGCGGAAGTCGTCACTCTGGACGTAGGTGTTCAGGCTTTCGCTGAGTTTGCCGTAGATGCGCTGGATCTGGCCGTGCTGGTGGCGGAGCTCAGCCACCAGGTTTTTCAGGGTTTCGCGGTCCTCCGGCGACAGGTCATCGGCGAACTGCCGGCTGAGCACCTCGCCGATGGCCGAACGGAACCGTACCTGCTGCTGGGGGTCTTCCAAGAACGCCGTAAAGGACCGGAACGTCCTGCCTTCGGGGCTTTGCCGGAGCCGCTTGTCCGCCTCAAGGACCTGGGCCATCGTGGCGCCCTTGCTGAGCGATTCCTCGATGATCTGATTACGGAGGGCGCCTACCAGTTCCTCGATGCGGTCGCGCATTTTCTTGTAGTCCGCGGGCAGGCTGGCGGCCAGATCCAGGATGTTGCCCGCAGCCTCCACGGCTTCGTCGTCATCGAGGAGGCCGTCGAAGTCGCCGGAACTGATGTCCTGGATCAGCTGCTGCCGCTCGCCGATCTCTTCTTCGAGGGATTCGAGCCGGGCGCTCTGGTCCGGGTTGGTCTCGTTGGCGAGCTTCTCCACGTCACCCAGCAGGGTGCCCAGGCGGGAACCGTTCAGGGTTGACCGCTCACTGGAGAGGCTGTCCAGGAAGGCGAGGACACGGGCCGCGGGTTCTGTGACCTCATAGACAATCTGCCCAGACTGGTTGCGCCGGGTCAGGAAGTTCTTGCGCGTCCACTCATCGGCGTACTTCTTTCCGGAGGCCGGGCCGTCCGCGGAGCCCCCCAGCCCCGGATCCTGGCGCCGGAGCTGCTCAAGGAAGGAGTCGACGTCGGCGTGGAACTCCTCGAGCGGAAGCTGCGGACGGGTGCGCGTGAAGGAGGCCTGCAGGACGGCGATGACCCAGGGAGCGGACCGAGTGAGCGCCCAGGCAGGTCCCTTGGTCAGGAGTTCGAGGTCCCGGAGCCGGGCGCTGATCGCATCAGCGGATGACGCGGCGGAGCGGGGCACGCACTCTCCTTCGGCAGCTGGGGGTTGATTGGGCAGCGCGAAACGCGAAAACTGCCAACTACAAGGTTAACGCAGACCCAACCCCCCTAACGGTGAGGGTTCCGCGATCGCTCCGTTACCTACCTCGCGGTAGCATTTCGATCCCATACCAACCCGGCATTCTGAGTGCCGCGGCTCTGGATGCGGCAGCGGCCTGCCCCTACGCTCATGCTACTGATCTCAACCGAAGCAACGGCGCAGCAGGGGGAAGCATGCAGTTTGATCTAAGTGCAGTGGAAACGGCCACCATGGTATTTGTGGGAACCCTGGTTTTCGGCCTGCTCCTGGTGGCCTTCATCCTCACCGCGGGGTTCCTGGCCCTGGTCATGGTGGGGGTGGGGAAGCTCGCCTGGTTCCTCCTTTCCACCTCGCTGCTGGCAGTGGTCCACGGCATCAACCATGGCTGGGACCGGCTGGTGCACCACGCCTCAACTGTCGAAGTCCCCGGGGACTTCCAGGGGCAGCCATCCCCTAGCACGGGAAGCTACCCGCGGGTAATCTAAGGGAACAGCTGAAGGGTTCTCCAACCCGGCGGATCCATGGCTTGAACCGGCCATCCCGGGCAGAGGAGATACCCCATGAGCTCCGCAACTGACAGTCCTGCCGCCGCCAACACCGCTGCTGCCGATGCTCCGGCTGCGGATGTTCCCGTCGCTGCCAGCAACATCGGCCCTGAGGCTACCGCGGCAGAAGCCCGCGCACTGTCCGAGGCTGCCCGCGAAAAGGGCTGGGAGCGGCCGAGCTTCGCCAAGGGACTCTACCTGGGGGACTTCGACCTCAGCCTCATCCACCCCTGGCCGAAAGCACAGGCGGAGGACGTGGAGCGCGGCGAGGCGTTTATGGAGCGCCTCACCGAATACGCCCGCACCATGTCCGGCCGGGTGATTGAGCGCGAATCGCAGATCCCGGACGAATACATCAGGGGCCTGGCGGACCTGGGCGTCTTCGGCATGAAGATCCCCCAGGAGTACGGCGGCCTGGGCCTGTCCATGGTCTACTACGGCCGTGCCCTGGCGCTGCTGGGCAGTGTCCACCCGAGCATCGGTGCCCTGATCTCGGCCCATCAGTCCATCGGTGTCCCCGAACCGGTGAAGGTCTTTGGGACGCCGGAGCAGAAACGCGAATACCTTCCGCGTTGCGCCGGCGGGGCCATCACAGCGTTCCTGCTGACCGAACCGGATGTCGGGAGTGACCCTGCGCGGATGGGCAGCACCGCGGTTCCCACGGACGACGGCGAATCCTACGTTCTGGACGGCGTCAAACTTTGGACCACCAACGGCGTGATCGCCGAGCTGGTGGTGGTGATGGCCGTGGTGCCGGCCCGCACCGATGCGGACGGCTCGCACCACAAGGGCGGCATCAGCGCCTTTGTGGTGGAAATGGACTCCCCCGGCATCACCGTGGAGAACCGCAACTCGTTCATGGGGCTGCGCGGCATTGAAAACGGTGTGACCCGCTTCCACCAGGTCCGGGTCCCGGCGGCAAACAGGCTCGGACGCGAAGGCCAGGGCCTGAAGATTGCCCTCACCACGCTGAATACCGGCCGGCTCTCGCTCCCGGCGCTGTGCGTTGCGTCCGGCCGCTGGAGCCTGAAGATCGCCCGGGAATGGTCGAACGCCCGCACCCAGTGGGGACAGCCTGTAGGCAAGCATGAAGCCGTGGGCAAGAAGATCGCCTTCATCGCCGCGACCACCTTTGCCCTGGACGCCGTCTTTGAACTGTCTGCCGAACTCGCGGACGCCGGCCAAAAGGACATCCGGATCGAGGCGGCCCTGGCCAAGCTGTGGTCCACCGAGGTCAGCTACCTGATCGCCGACGAGCTCGTCCAGATCCGCGGCGGCCGCGGCTTCGAGACGGCCGAATCCCTCCAGGCCCGCGGCGAACGGGCGGTCCCGGCGGAGCAGCAGCTCCGGGACCTCCGCATCAACAGGGTCTTCGAGGGTTCCTCGGAAATCATGAGACTGCTGATCGCGCGCGAAGCCGTGGACGCCCACCTGGCCGCCGCGGGCGCCCTCGGATCCATGGACTCGAGCCTGCAGGAGAAGGCACGGGCCGCCGTCGGGGCTTCCGGTTTTTATGCCAAGTGGCTGCCCAAGCTGGTGGCGGGCGCCGGCATGGATCCCCGGTCCTACAGCGAATTCGGCCGGCTGGGCAAGCAGCTGAGGTATGTGGAGCGGTCCTCGCGCCGGCTGGCCCGGCAGACTTTTTACGGCATGGGCCGGTGGCAGGCGAAGCTTGAATATAAGCAGGCGTTCCTGGGCCGGGTGGTGGACATCGGAGCAGAGCTGTTTGCCATGGCAGCATGCTGCTCGCGCGCCGAAATGCTGCTGCACACAGCTCCGGACCGCGCGGCTTCCGCCTACGAACTCGCGGAAGCATTCTGCGAACAGTCACGCGTGCGCGTTGACGGGTACTTCGACGAGCTGTGGAGGAATACCGACGACGGCGACCGCGGCCTTTCACGCAAGGTCCTGGCCGGCGATTACACCTGGCTCGAGGCCGGGGTCCTGGACCAGTCGGAGGGTACCGGCCCGTGGATCGCGGACGCGACGCCGGGCGCTTCCACCAAGGAGAACCTGCACCGGAAGTACCGCTAGCACGATAGTAAGCAGGCTTGTTATCATGGCGGTCCAGTGGTTGAGTTGATCCATGAGCAACCTGACGAACCCAGAGGACAAACTTCCACGGACTGCCCGGAACGAGCATCTACGGAGTGAAACTGCTCGTGACCAGTCCTTCGCCGGCGGAGAACCCACGCGCGTCTATGACCAGACGCCGGCGCCTTCCGCTGAACGGGCCTACCAGCCGGATCCGGCTTCCGAGCCGCTGGTGGATACACCGGTTCTGGATCCGCGCCTGACCGACCCCAGCCTCACGGACCGGCACACCGCGGTTGCCCGCGAGAAAGAACAGTTCGGCGGCATCAAGGTGGGCTCCGCCTTCTTTGGCTGGCTGGCGGCCACCGGCATGTCCGTTCTCCTCACCGCCTTCGTTGCGGCTTTGGGAACAGCGGTGGGCCTGGCGAACACCACGGATGTCAACGAGGCCCTGAACCAGGTGGCCACCAACGGCACCGTGGGGCTGGTGGGAATGATCGTTCTGCTGGTGATCCTGTTCGTTTCCTATTACTCGGGCGGCTATGTGGCCGGCAGGATGGCCCGCTTCAACGGCGCCAAGCAGGGCTTTATGGTGTGGATCTGGGCCCTGATCGCCGCGGTGGTGGTGGCCTTGCTGGGCATCATCGCCGGCCAGCAGTTCAACATCCTGGCCAACCTGAACAGCTTCCCGCGGATCCCCATTAACGAGGGCCAGCTGAGCACCATGGGCATCATCGCCGCCATTGTGGTGGCCGTCGTTGCCCTCGGTGCAGCGATCCTTGGCGGCCTGGCTGGCATGCACTTCCACCGCAAGGTGGACCGGGCCGGCTTCACCCCGGATGAAACGTACAGCGAGAGCTAGGCCTGCAGCACAGCGTCCACGTAGTACCAGCGCCGGTTCTCGCGGACGAAGCGGCTGTTTTCGTGCTGGACTCCGCGTTCGCCGTCGTGCCTGAAGTGGGCGTTGAACTCCACAGTGCCTGTGGTGTCCAGCGGTCCGCCACGGCTGGTGGACAGGATATCCAGGCGCCGCCATTCCATGGAGGGATCGAGGTCCAGCCCGGCAGGTGCCGTGTCCGGATGCCAGGTTTTGAGCAGATATTCGGTGTTGAGCAGGGCAAACGCGCTGTAACGGGAACGCATCAGCTGCTCAGCCGTGGCCGCCTCGGCCTGGCCGGTGTGGAAGCGGCCGCAGCACTCGGCATAGGCCAGCCCGGAGAGGCAGATGCAGTTGCTGGTCTCGAGTGGTCTTTCAGGCATTTCGCTCCGGCCGGTTGCGTGACAGCCGCCCGCCTGCGGCTCTTTTGTACCCCTCCGACTATAGGCGCAGCCGCCGTTGTCACAGCCGGTAACAGGTTCGGAACAACCTCCGCCGGACCCCCTCAACCTGCGGCACAGCCCGCAAATAGTCCGTAAGGTGGTGGAGGGGGCCGGTTGCCCGCTGGCTGTGGTTTCCGGGACGGACGCCGCAGCCGCAGATAGGAGTAGTGCACGTGGGAGATTCAACGACCATCGCTCTCCACCTGACTTTTTTTGGCACGCTCGGCCTGGCGTTCCTGATGTTCCTGGGGCTATTCCTGCTGGTGATTCTCACGCTGGTGATCGCCGGCGTCGGCCGGCTGGCAGCGCTCTTTTTTATGGCCCTCTTCGGCAGGCTTCCCAGGAACGAGACCCTCCAGCTTGTCAGCCTGTCCGGCGCGCAGGCGCCGCGCGCTTCCGGTGCTGGTTCCGGTGCCGCGCCTGATTCACCGCACGACGACGGCCCGGCCCCTAAGCCAGCAAAGCCGGCCCGCGCCGGGGTGCTTCCTGCTCTGAAGCCACGCGACTGGCGCAAGGCTGCCCGCAGCGCCCGCAACGTCCTGAAACCGTCGGAACTCAGGCCCCGGCTGCAGGACGCCGTGGAACACCACCCGCTCCTGACGGCCGCGCGCCGGGAACCGCCCGTGCTGGCTGAGGACTGGGCAGACGCCGTGGCAAAAGCAGACGCCCGGGCCATGGCCAGGGCCCGCGCGGCCGCACCGGAAATCACCATCTCCGTCCGCGACCTGCCCGATCCCGGCGTACCGGCGGAAAAAGTTGTGGCGGTGGCGCCCCTGGTGGAATCGGCCCTGCACCAGGACCGCCCAGCGCGCGATGTGCCGCGGTCCTTCAAGAAGCCCTCCGCGCCAGCTCCGCTGTCCCCGCTGGATACCGGCTCCGTGCTTTCCCTTTCCGGACACGCCAGCATCCTCAAGGCGAAACTGCCTGCGGACAGGCGCTGACCCGCCCCTCTCCTTCACAAACCGTCATCGGTGCAGTGCTGCGTTACCCCGTGCTACGAAAAGCTAAGGACTGTGGCACTTTCCGGCTGCGCAGTCTCGAATTTGTGTAGCGTCGTGACGATCCACAGCAAACGCGTGGGAAATCGATCGTCAGGAGCCGGGGATGAGCCTCAGCGAACTTCGTCTGTTCGGCCGGTCGGGCACGCCCATCAGCCCGCTCACTTTGGGCACCATGAACTTCGGCGAAGGCCCCGGCGCCTCCCCGGGCAGCGCCCCGACAGGCAGCGCCCCCACCGGCGCGGAGGAGAGCATCCGCATCATCCAATCCGCGCTGGACGCCGGCATCACCGCAGTGGACACCGCGGACGTTTACTCACAGGGTGAGTCCGAACAGGTGGTGGGACGCGCACTCCGCGGCCGCCGCGACGACGTCTTCCTGGCCACCAAATTCCACGGCCAGATGAGCGCCAACCCGGCCCACTCCGGGAACTCGCGCCGCTGGATCATGCAGGCAGTGGAAGGCAGCCTCCGCCGGCTCCAGACGGACCGGATCGATCTGTACCAGGCGCACCGGCCGGACTACAACACTGACGTGCTGGAAACCATCACAGCCCTGAACGACCTCATCCGGCAGGGCAAGATCCTTTACTACGGCACCTCGGTGTTCACCCCCGCGCAACTGGTGGAGGCCCAATGGCTCGCCACCACCAACCACCTGATCCCGCCGGTAGGCAACCAGGTCCCTTATTCCATGCTGGTCCGTGGCAACGAACGCGATGTCCTTCCCATCTCCCAGCAGTACGGGCTGGGAGTCCTGGCGTACGGTCCCCTGGCGGGCGGCTGGCTCTCCGGCGACTTCGTCCTGGACGCCGGCAAGCCGCCGGCCCGCGTGCACTCACTGCCTGGCCGGTACGACATCTCCGGACCGGCCAGCGAGCGCAAGCTCCTGGCTGCGGACTCATTGGCGCGGCTGGCGGACAAGCTGGAGATTTCCCTGGTGGAACTCGCCATCGGCTTTGCCCTGAACCATCCGGCCATCAGCAGCGTGATCATTGGCCCGCGCACCGAGGAACACCTGCACGCCTACCTCAAGGCCGCGGACAGCCTGCTGGGCGAATCGGTGCTGGATGCGATCGACGAGCTGGTGCCGCCCGGGACCAACTTCGTGGAACGCGACGCCGGTGCCGTGGTGCCGTCCTTGGAGTACGCGGAGCTCCGCCGCCGCTGACCGCTTCCGCCCACTACCGCCGTCGTGGTTATGGAAAGCCCTTACCGTAGGCCCGCATCTCGGCTAGCGTGAAAACCATGGAATTCAGATACCTCGGAAACAGCGGCTTCAAAGTCTCGGAAATCACGTTCGGCAACTGGCTGACCCACGGCTCACAGGTGGAGAACGACGTCGCCACCCAATGCGTGGGGGCCGCGCTCGACGCCGGCATCAGCACCTTCGACACGGCAGACGTCTACGCCAACACGGCTGCGGAAACCGTCCTGGGCGAGGCCCTGAAGGGTGAGCGCCGCGAGTCGCTGGAAATCTTCACTAAGGTTTACAACCCCACCGGCCCCAAGGGGAAGAACGATGTGGGCCTGTCCCGCAAGCACATCATGGAGGCCATCAACGGCTCCCTCCAGAGGCTGCAGACGGATTACGTGGACCTCTACCAGGCCCACCGCTACGACTTCGAAACGCCCCTTGAAGAGACCATGCAGGCGTTCGCTGACGTTGTCCGGCAGGGTAAGGCGCTGTACATCGGCGTCAGCGAATGGACTGCGGAACAGCTCCGCGAAGGCCACGCCCTGTCCAAGGAACTGGGCTTCCAGCTGATTTCCAACCAGCCGCAGTACAGCATGCTGTGGCGGGTCATCGAGGCTGAGGTGGTGCCGGCGTCCGAAGAGCTGGGCATCTCCCAGATTGTCTGGTCCCCCATGGGCCAGGGCGTCCTGAGCGGGAAGTACCTGCCCGGCCAGCCCGCGCCCGAAGGCAGCCGCGCCACGGACAGCAAGGGCGGGGCCCGGATGATCGAGCGCTGGATGCGCGACGACGTACTCGCTGCAGTCCAGGAGCTCAAGCCCATCGCGGCGGAGGCCGGGCTGTCCATGCCGCAGCTCGCCGTGGCCTGGGTCCTGCAGAACCCCAACGTGGCCTCAGCGATCGTCGGCGCGTCCCGCCCTGAGCAGATTGCGGACAGCGTGGCCGCCGCCGGGATTGTCCTGGAGCCTGACGTGATGAAGAAAATCGATGACGCCGTGGGCTCCGTGGCCGAACGTGATCCGGCGCACACCCAGTCCCCCGCAACCCGCCAGGCCTAGCAGTTCGATGACCCGCCTTCTGGCCGTGCGCCGGAGCTGGAAGGCGGGGCCCCGCTGGTGTTCGCGCATCAGCGGGGCCTCAGTCCGCCGCGCGTCCGGTCAGGAAGGCGCGCTGGGACCCGGCGCTGAGGCGAGCCGGGCGTCAAGCGTCAGCAGCGGAACACTAAGCCTTTCGGCGAGCGCCACAAACGCGGCGTCGTACGAGGTCACCGAACCCCGCAGCTCCCAGATCCGGTCAGCCTGGCATGGACCTCGTCAGGCACGTTCCTCACTGTGATGGCTACACTCATGAACCCAGCCCACTCCCAGTGCATGCATAGTGCATGCACTTCTGTTTCATCCGGCGCTCCCCGGTAGCCCCGGGCCTTCACACGGGCACGCCGTATACTCGGTGCCAGCCATGACCAGCCTTCCTTCCTCCCCCGCCAGCGTCCGCATCGATGCGTGGTTGTGGGCCATCCGCGCCTACAAAACCCGCTCCCTGGCCACTGCCTCGTGCCGGGCCGGACACGTGCGGCTGAACGGCAGCCCTGCCAAGGCGTCGGCCACGCTTGTCACCGGCGATACGGTCACCATCCGGATGTCAGGATTCGAGCGCACCCTTGAAGTCCGCCGCCTGATCGCCAAACGCGTGGGCGCCGAAGCCGCATCGCACTGTTTCACGGACCACACGCCGCCGCGGCCGGTTGCGCCGGCACTGGGCCTCCCCCAGCGGGACCGCGGTGCGGGCCGGCCCACGAAGAAGGACCGCCGCGAGATGGAACGGCTCAAGGGCCCGGCGTGACAGAGCTGGTTTTGGCAGGAGCACGGCAGCCGGGCGCGGCCGGGCCTGTTAACCTGCATCTCCGCTACGGCGCCGTGGCCGGGATCAGCTCCGGTGGAGACTTGCCTGCCGGCGTCGAAGTGGTCGATCTCGACGGCCGCTACGTCATTCCCGGGCTCTGGGATGAGCACGTCCACATGACCCAGTGGGCCCTGCACACCAACCGGCTGGATCTCTCGGGGGCCGCCACCGCGGGCGCGGCAGCCGCCGTCGTGCGTTCCCATGCATCTGCTGCTGACCCTTCAATCACCACCGTTGGCGTGGGCTTCCGCGACGCACTCTGGCCGGATGTTCCCACCCTGGAAATGCTCGACGCCGTAACCGGCAACCAGCCGACGGTTTTGATCAGCCACGACCTCCATTGCGTGTGGCTGAACAGTGCCGCGGCCCGCCGCTATTCTGTGGAGCCGGATGTCAGCGGTTTGCTCCGCGAAGAACCGGCGTTCGCCCTGACCCGGGAGCTCGGAAAACTGCCGGACAGTGTTGTTGACGCGTGGGTCCTGGAATCAGCGCGGGACGCGGCCGCCCGCGGCGTGGTGGGCGTGGTTGATTTCGAAATGACGTGGAACCGCGAGCCGTGGCTGCGCCGGATTGCGGACGGATTCGATGCGCTCCGCGTTGATGCCGGCGTCTATCCGGAGGATCTGGAGCGGGCGGTCAGTTTGGGGATGCGCACCGGCCAGGAGGTCGACGGCGGCAGTGGGCTATTGCGGACCGGCCCGCTGAAGGTGCTGATCGATGGTTCGCTGAACACCCGCACGGCCTACTGCGTGGACCCTTATCCCCACGGCGGGCATGGCCTGCTCACCGTGAGCGAAGAGGAACTTCTCGGGTTGCTGGGCCGCGCGGGGGCGGCCGGCTTCGTCCCGGCAGTCCATGCCATTGGGGACGCCGCCAACCAGGTGGCTTTGGACGCGTTCGAGCGTGCCGGCATAGGGGGCCGGATCGAGCACGCCCAGTTTATTCGGATACAGGACCTTCCCCGCTTTGGCCAACTGGGCGTCACCGCCAGCGTCCAGCCCGTTCACGCCCTGGATGACCGCGACGCCGCCGAGTCCAACTGGCCCGGCCGCACCGACCGGGCCTTTCCGCTGCGGTCCCTGCTCCATGCCGGCGCAACCCTGGCCCTCGGTTCGGACGCTCCCGTTGCGCCGCTGGATCCGTGGGCCGCCATCTCGTCCGCCACCACCCGCGCCCGCCCCGACGGACGTGGGCCCTGGCATCCTGCGGAGGCCATGACCCGGCAGCAGGCACTGACCGCGTCCGCGCGGGGACGCGCCGGCATCCGGGTTGGCGATCCCGCCGACCTTACAGTGCTCGACGCCGATCCGCTCACCGTCCCGGACGCCGCCTTGGCCATCATGCCTGTGGCCGCCACGCTGCTGGCCGGCAGGTTCACGTTCGACGGCGGCTTGGCCTAGTTCGGGATCCCGGTTTCCGGACGCTGGTCCTTCGTTCTCGCCTGGACCAGGTTCGCAAACGGCAGCTTCCCGTAGGCCTCGACAAACTCTGCGTGGTACCGCGCTTCCGCGTTGTTCAGTTCCTCGGCGGGCAGCTCTTTCCACGCGATGATGAGCGCATCCGTGTGGGTCAATTGCCAGATGAGCCGACCGTCCCAGTGGCCCGGCGGTTTCCCCTGGCCGAAGTCGAGGAACTCCTGGATCTGACGCCGGAGTCCCCGGTTGCCTTTGCTCCCGGGCCCTGCCTTGCCGATGTAGAGGATGTCGGCCCCGTCCACCCATTCAGCCAGGAGGGGCTCCGGGGGCAGGCTGGGGTCCTTCTTCTTGAAGATGCCGGCGGTGCTTTTCTTCAGGAAATGCGGCTCGTACTCATTGGGCCGCAGCACGGCGAACAAACCGGTCCCCTGCGGCACTCTCATGATCTCCAGGCTGCCGAGGGTCCTGAAGCCGGCAAACCCGTCCTCTTTGAGCGTTTTCCTGTCCATCCAAATGACGTTACCCCGCGGGGCGCCAACGCGGAGGAGCGAAATCACCCTGCGCACCCCCACGCCCAAAAGCGTAGAGTGGAACAAGACGCCTGATTCTGGACGCCGTGCTGCTGAGGGAGAGATCGTGACGATTGACTGGGACGAAAAAAAGGCCCTGCTACAGGAACCAAACATCGCGGCGGTGACGCAACTCTGCGATGAACTGATGGAAAAGAAGCCAGGGTCCGTCGTCCCGTACATCGACCCCGTGCATGACGAGGACGAATGCCGGATCGTCAGCCTCCATGTCAGCCCCGGCAAGGGCACCGAATCCGGCTTCGTCTCACATTTCAACGATGATGAAGCAGCCCGCCGCGCAACGCAGATCTACGAACTTGCCGAGCTTGATCCGCGCTACGTGATGCCGTGGAACGCCTACCCGTGGGTGCGCGACGCCGATCTCCCCTCGGCACTGAACGTCCAGGAAAAAACCGACGGCCTGCGCCCCTTCCGCCAGTTCCTGAAGATCAACCGGCGCGTTTCGGCAGTCATTGCCCACGGCACGGATGCCTCCACGTTCCTTACCCTTTTCGAGAAGACCTATCACTCTTCCCTGAAGAACAGCGGCATCAAGATCTACAAGGCCAGCGCGCTCGGCGGGCGGGCCTTTGCTGTTTCCGAAGCCAAGCAGGAGGACCTCCTGGCCAAGAGCGTGGATGTCTACAAGGACGCCATGCAGCGGGCGGGCATCCAGCACCTTTAGGCTCTGGCCCCCTGACTCCGACGGCGCTATGTTGAGCCTACTGATGACGTAAGACTGCTCGTCAGATTCGGTTCCGGTCGAAGGAGACGCTGTGAGCACGACAGTAACGAAGCGGATTGTCGTAGACGTGCCGGTCGGCACTGCCTACAACCAGTGGACCCAGTTCGAGGACTTTCCGCATTTTATGGGCGGCGTGGAAAGTGTGACGCAACTCAGCGCTGACCGGCTGAAGTGGGTGGCACACATCGCCGGGGTCCGGAGGCAATGGGAAGCCAGGATCGTCGAGCAGGTTCCGGACAGCAGGGTGGCGTGGACCTCCACCGAAGGCGCCACGAACTCGGGTGCGGTGGACTTCCAGGATGCGGGCGGAAACAAAACGCAGCTGTCACTCACTCTCGAATACCAGCCTGAGGGCATTGTGGAAAAGGTCGGCGACCTGCTCCACGTGGTGGCGCGGCAGGCAGAGCACGATCTGAAGAAGTTCAAGGAATTCATCGAACACGAGGGGCATGCCACCGGGGCCTGGCGGAAATCGGTCCCCGGCTCTGAAAGCGGAACAACCCTGGGGACAGCAGCCGGCGCCAGCAGATTCTCCCACCCGTTCGACCAGACCAACGGCCTGGTCGATTTCGAGGGCGAGTCGGACGAAACGGCCGAAGGCGAGAACTACAGCGCGGCCGAACGCAAGGCCCGCCACCGGGATGAAGGCTACATACTGCCACCACCCACCAGCGGCTCGTTCTGACAGCTCGTTTCTGCGAGCACGACGGCGGCGCTCACCTATGCGCGTCAGTCACCGCTGCCGGGTCAGGCTTCCAGCAAGCGCCGCCGGTGCTTGAGCTCCTTGACCCACGCCCTGGTGACCATGTCCGGGAACGGCGAGCCGCCGTCGTCGTTCCTGCCTGCAGTGTTCCTGCCGGCACTATTCTTGCGGCCACTACTGACGCCCGCGAAAGCGGTGCCCGCCTCGAGATCCGCGATCAGCGGACCTGACGCCTTAATGGCCACTTCCAGGACCTGGACTGCCGTGCGCTCGGTAAGGCCCAGGTCCTTGGCCCAGCCGAGGAAGTGGCGGCGGGAAATGCCGCTCCGCTTGCCGTTCAGCGTCAGGGCCAGTGTTTTGTCCCCGTAGACCACTGTGGAGGGGATGTCGTACACGGGCGCGATGGTCCACTCGCCGTGCGGCTGCTGGACCATGGACACATTCTTCGCGTGCAGGTCCCCGTTGCCGCTCAGCCACGCAAACGCGCCTTGGATGGCGAGGTTGCGGAGTGCCGGCAGGGGTGCAGCGCAGTAGTCAGCGAGGGCGTGGCACACCGTCCCGAAGCCTACGTTGTACTTGTCCGCCGGATACAGCTTGAGGACCTGCGCCCCGTCTTCGACGGCGAGCCGCTGAACTTCGTGGGACTGTCCGCCGGGAACCGGAACCCTGTCGAAGCGCTCCACCAGAAGGCCCGGCCTGCCGGCAACATCCCGGATCAGCTCTACCGTGCTCAGCGGGATCCGCAGTTTGGCCGCGTACCGGAACATCACCAGCTCGTTCTCCACTACGTGCGGGAATTCGGGGGCGTTGAGCTTGAGGATGAACCGCCTGCCGGCGCTGGCCACGGGGAGCGAGATCATCCCGGCGGACAGCTTGTCCTGCACCCCGGCCAGCGCCACGGGATCGATCAGGTCCGGATCCCCCAGCAGCTGGTCAAAGTCCACCGGCAGTTTGGTGTCCACCTCGACCGCGTGCTCGTCGGGGTCCAACGGTTCGCCGTGCCCTACGATCTGCACGTCGCCCACAGGGTTCCCGCCGGCGGCAATCAGGAGCGAAAGGTCGTCGTCGGCGCTGGTTTTGATGGACCGCCGCAGTGCATTCAGCCTCCGGCCCTCCGGCAGCAGTCCGGTGAAGTAGGGCGGCGCCGCCCCAGCCGCGGAGAAGACCGGCTCACTGGTCAGGGGAAGGGAACTGGCGACGGCGGGTCCCCCGGACGCGAGATAGGCCGGCAGGTAGCTGAACCTGGTCCCGCCGTCGTGGCGTTCCAGCCGCGCGGCGAGCACCCCTGCTTTGTAGATATCGGCGACCCGGTGCTTCATTGCCCTGCTTCTTCAGGGATGGTTTCGCGTGTGAGGGCTTTGGCAGCTTCGCTGGACCTGGCGGCGAGCCGGAGCTCGAGGCCCAGGGTTTCCAGGACGGTGGTCAGTGAATCCAGCTGAACGCTCGGTTTCCCCTTCTCCAAAAACCTGACAAAGCGCTCGGAGACGCCTGCCATGTCGGCGAGGTCCTGCTGCGTCAGGCGGAGAGCGGCGCGGCGGGCGCGGACTTCCGCGGCGATGTGTGCTGAGAGCGTTTCCTTCATAATCACCTTCATAGGCACGAACGTACCGATATCCCTGAGGGTTCAACTATAAGAAGGATGGACTACCCCGCACAAGGGCATTTACGGCACGTACGTACCGGATCTAGTCCATATGGGCTCGGCCGCTCTATATGGAGCACTAAACTCACTCTGGTGATCACAGGTGAAATCAAGTCCCAAGTAGACAAAGTCTGGAATACGTTCTGGAGCGGCGGTATCTCCAACCCGCTGGAAGTCATCGAACAGATCACGTACCTGCTCTTTCTGAAGCGCCTGGACGAGAACCACACGCGCGAGGAGAAGCGGGCCAACCTCCTCGGCCAGCCCCTCCAGAACGCCGTATTCCCGGACGGCCTCGATCCCATGGGCCGCCCCTACGCCGACCTCCGCTGGTCCAGGTTCAAGGACTTTTCCCAAAGTGAGATGTACACCGTCTTCTCGCAGAATGTCTTCCCGTTCCTCCGGAATGAGCTCCCCAAGCTGGCCAACGGCGAAGATTCCACCTACAGCCATCACATGAAGGATGCGCAGTTCAAGATTCCCAACGCGGGCGTCCTGAAGCAGGTCGTGGATATCGTCGACAGCATCAACATGGACGGCAAGGACACCAAGGGCGATCTCTACGAGTACATGCTGTCCAAACTCGCCTCGGCCGGCACCAACGGGCAGTTCCGCACGCCGCGCCACATCATCGACCTCATGGTGGCAATGGCTGCCCCGAAGCCCTTGGAAGCGATCTGCGACCCCGCGTCCGGCACCTGCGGCTTCCTGGTCCAAGCCGGTGACTACTTGCGTAAGCACAACACAAACCTGCTCACCAACGACGAGACCGGCAAGTTCTTCCACAACCACCAGTTCCACGGCTTCGACTTCGACTCCACCATGCTCCGGATCGGCTCCATGAACATGCTGCTGCACGGAGTGGAGAACCCGGACATCTCCTACCGGGATTCGTTGGCGAATCTGCACGAATCCGAGGAAGAGAAGTACAACGTCATCCTCGCCAACCCGCCGTTCGCGGGCAGCCTGGATTACGACAATGTGGCCAAGGACCTCCTCAGCGTGGTCAAAACCAAGAAGACCGAGCTGCTCTTCCTGGCCCTGTTTATCAAGCTGCTCAAACCGGGCGGACGCGCAGCCGTGATCGTCCCGGACGGCGTGCTTTTCGGATCCAGCAATGCCCACAAGCAGCTGCGCAAAATGCTCGTTGAGGACCACAAGCTCGACGCCGTCGTAAAGCTCCCCTCCGGTGTCTTCAAGCCTTATGCCGGAGTATCCACGGCCATCCTCTTCTTCACCAAGACCAACTCTGGCGGTACGGACAACGTGTGGTTTTACGACGTGAAGTCCGACGGCTTCAGTCTCGACGACAAGCGCACACCGCTGGGCACCTCAGATCTCCCCGATGTCCTCTCCCGCTGGAGTGAACGCACGACGGCGGAACTCACCAGGGCGCGGACCGAACAGTCATTCTGTGTGCCGCTGTCAGAGATTGTCGAAAACGACTACGACCTGTCGCTGAACCGGTACAAGGAGATCGAGCACGAGATAGTCGATCATGCTGAGCCGGCAGAAATCCTCGCAGCGCTGGACGAGCTCGAGGCCGAGATCTCACTCGGCACGGCTGAGCTGAGAGACCTTCTCCGTGGCTGATCCGATCGAATCCCGGATGGTCAGTCTTGGAGACCACGCGGATATTCTGTCCGGATTCCCCTTCGACTCCAAACTCTTTTCAACTGCTGGTGGAGTGCCTGTCATTCGAATCCGTGACGTAGTTCGAGGCCGAACAGAGACGCGATTTGCTGGCTCCTTCGACGACAGGTTCCTAGTGAATCGCGGGGACCTACTGATCGGTATGGATGGCGACTTCAACAGAGCAACTTGGGCAAGCGATCCTGCGCTGCTCAACCAGCGAGTTTGCAAAATCGTGGCCCGAGATCAATCACTGAATCAGCGCTACCTATATCACTTTCTTCCGAAACCACTTATGGCAATCTGGAGCCAAACTCCATTCGCAACAGTTAAGCACCTGTCGGTTAAGAGCATCCGCTCGATTCAGATTCCCCTCCCGCCCCTCGACGAGCAGCGGCGGATTGCGTCGATCCTGGACCAGGCCGACGAGCTCCGCACCAAGCGCCGCGAAGCCCTCACCCACCTCGACACCCTCACCCAGTCGATCTTCCACTCCATGTTCGACGAAGCCCCAAGTTCATGGGGGGAAACAACAATCGAGGATCTGGCCGATAAGGCAAAGGGATCAATCCGAACCGGCCCATTTGGCAGCCAACTCCTCACCAGTGAGTTCACCGAGGAGGGCGTGGCTGTTCTGGGGATCGACAACGCAGTCTCCAACGAATTCGTCTGGCGCGAGCGGCGCTATATTTCGTTCGAAAAGTACGACGCACTCAAGCGCTATACGGTGCGGCCCGGTGACCTTCTTGTCACAATCATGGGAACTCTCGGCCGGTGCGCTGTCGTACCCGCCGACGTTCCTTTGGCAATCAATACCAAGCATCTGTGTTGCATCACCATAGATCTTGAGCAGGCCGTGCCCGAATGGTTACACGCGTACTTCCTTAGGTCTGATGCTGCGGCGGCCTACCTGAGGCAAACGACAAAGGGGGCCATTATGGGCGGGCTCAACATGGGCATCATCAAGAAAATGCCCGTTAAGCTTCCTCCCCTCGAACTCCAGCAGAACTTCGCAACCCGAATTGCCGCCGTCGAACGCTTGAAGGAATCCCACCGCAAGCACCTTGCCGAACTTGACGCTCTCTTCGCGTCACTCCAGGACCGGGCCTTCAAAGGAGAACTGTGATGACTACCGTTGTCGAGCCGGATGGCATCCCGAAATGGCATGGCGTCATGTCGGCTCTCCTGCAGGCACTGTCCGATGGGCATTCGCGGACCCGCAGCGAGCTGGTCAAGCAGGCGATGGACATCGTCGGTCTGACTGAGGAGCAGCGTGCGGTCCAACTCGACTCCGGAAGCCTCAAAGCCAAAGGCCGCGTGGGCTGGGCAAGCAATCTCGCACTTGATCGCCGCCACGGCGTTGGCCCGGCCGGACAATGCTCTTTATGTCATCACAGACGTCGGGTGCCAACTTCTGCTGCGCTACCCGGAGGGCCTCGCCCAAGCCCAGCTGCGGGAGATCGAGGCCTACCGGCAGCACCGGGCCGAGGTCCGGGCGGCCCGCAGGGAGATTTCCACAGCACCCGAGACCGATGCACTAGATGATGACGCCGACCCAATCGATGCGATTGAAGCAGCCATTGAGCGGATTAAGACGGAGGCTGGAACAGAACTGGTCCAACGGCTGCGGGAAAGCGACCCGGCATTCTTTGAGCAGGCCGTCGTCGATCTGCTTCTGAAGATGGGCTACGGCGGTGCGGAACAGCGAGGCCGGCGGATCGGCGGTTCAGGGGATGGTGGCGTTGATGGGGTCATCGACCAGGATGCACTGGGCCTCGACCGGATCTACGTGCAGGCCAAGCGCTATGCCGACGGCAACAACGTCGGGCGCGAAACCATCCAGGCCTTCGTGGGCGCGCTGCACGGCGTCGGAGCTTCCCGCGGCGTCTTCATCACCACCAGCACCTTCACTCCGGGCGCCCGGCAATACGCGGAGAATGTTCCGTCGCGGATCATCCTGATCGACTCCGCCCGCTTGGTCACGCTGATGATCAAGTACCGCGTCGGCGTCCAGGTGAAGCAGAGCTATGACGTGGTGGAGCTGGACGAGGACTTCTTCGAGTAGGTATGGAGCAACCCAGCGAGTTCGTCGACCTCACGCAATGGATACGGGCCGAGGAGGAACCGAGCGGAGAAAACGAGAACAGGTGGTTTATCGCCCCCGACGAGAGTCGTTGGATGTTCAAAGCGAACCCAATCGAACGCAGTGCCAACGTACATTCCGCTGAACTGGTCGCGAGTCGGATTGCTCCGCTGGTCGGGATACCGGCCGCTGAGGTGCGCCTGGCCGAATACCTGGGCGAAATAGGTTGCATCTCACGGAACGTGAAGTCGGAACCCCGCAATCAACTCACCCACGCCGCCGTGTTCATCTCGGAGTATGCCGTAGATTTCGACCCGAAAGCCAAAGGAGGGATTGGGCACTCCCTGGCAAACATTGGGCAAGTCCTAGCTGAGGCCACGTCGCCGATTGGACGCGAAAAGGAGGGCATGTCAGCCGCCTCCTGGTTCGCGGGATACTTGGTTTTCGACGCCCTCATCGCAAACCAGGATCGTCACAGTGAAAAC
This sequence comes from Pseudarthrobacter sp. DSP2-3-2b1, assembly GCF_049895945.1. Classification (NCBI taxonomy): domain Bacteria; kingdom Bacillati; phylum Actinomycetota; class Actinomycetes; order Micrococcales; family Micrococcaceae; genus Pseudarthrobacter; species Pseudarthrobacter sp. DSP2-3-2b1. The sequence goes on from NZ_JAFCTI010000020.1 coordinate 33,408, forward strand.
TGGGCCCTTGAAATCGATGCAGGAGGTGCTGTGCACATTGCCCCGTCCTACGACCACGGAACAAGTCTCGGGATTGTGAACCGTAACGTGGACAAGCTTCCCGGGCTGCTGTCCAGCCAAGAAAGGCTTTTTCCGCGTTCGTCAAGCGAGCTCGGGGAACCCGCTTCGAAGGCTGCACCAAAGTCACTTTGGTCGACGTCGCCGCAGCATTCTGCAAGCTCGCAGACCCCACGGCAGCGATACACTGGGGCAATCAGATCCGCGCTCTGGATCTCAACGAAGTCTCGGAAATCGTTACCTCTGCAAAAATGTCGTCGCCAAACGATAAGTTGGCAACAGAAATCATTCGACTCAACAAGGAAAGGCTCGTGAGATGTCTGCTCCCGTGATGGATCTGCGGCCTGCCGCCGTTCAGCATGGCGCGCCGGCGCTGCTCGTTGCTTGGCAAAACCCTGAGACGCGGACGTACCGGCTGTTGGGCCGCACTGTTTCAACAGATCAGGGATACGAGTTTCAATATTTTCCGGCTGCCGTACACGCCGATGATTTCCGCCCCATTCCGGGATTCTCAGATCCAACCAAGACCTACTCGTCCAAAGTGTTGTTCCCCCTGCTCTCCGGGCGGATCATGAGCACTTCACGTCCAGACCGCGAGGAGTGGCTTCACAAACTCGATTTACGGCCCGACGCGGCACCGTTTGAAGTCTTGGCACATTCGTTCGGCAAGCGCGTGTCCGACACCTATGAGTTTTTCGAAGAGCCCTCCGTCGATCTCGTGTGTGGCACGCTGACATTTGTGGTTCCCGTGCACGGGCTACGGTATATGTCGGAGACCGCACAGGCACACGTTGACACGTCGGTTTCAAAGGGGCAGCCCCTGCAAACTGTCCCGGAGCCAGAAAACACCAAGGACCCCCGCGCAGTGGGTTTGTGCTCAGAAAATCACAAAGTCGGATTCGTACCAGCACCAGTGTTGGACTACATCGACATGATTGGTACGCCGGGCAAGTTCGCAGCCCGCGTTGTCCGCAAGAATCCCCGCTCTGACGGAACACACCTTCGCCTCGTCGTCGAGCTAGTTTGGACTCAAACCCGCTGATCGCGACACCAGAGTGTGCGTACGGCAACATTCTCTAAAGTCGCCGTACGCCTACAGGAGGCCACATGTAAACGGTCCGGCGGCCACCCTCTCGTCCGCCAGTTCCGCGAAGAACGTGGCTTGACAGGACGTGGCCTAAGGCGCCAACCCTCCCGCCGGCATGGTTGACTGTTCCACAGAACATCGTGATGTGGGAGCGGAGAAGACTGCATGGGGGCGGGCAACAGCAATTTCGGGTTCATGCTGGGCGATTGGCCGGACCTGGCGCAGCACGCGCGGCGGGCCGAGCAGTTCGCCCGCATCGATCCGCGCGCGTCGATGTTCTACGCCCGCTACACCGCTGAGCGCCTGGTCGACTGGCTGTACAAGGTAGAGGCTGCCCTGAATCTTCCCTACAAGGAGGATCTCAACGCCCTCCTCAATGAGCCGGCCTTCAAGAACCTCGTCGGCGGCGTCATCGGCAGCAAACTCACCATCATCCGCAAAGCCGGAAACAACGCCGTCCACAACCCGGTCAACCCCACCGTCCAGGGTGCCGAGATCGTCCTCAAGGAACTCCACCACGTCTGCTACTGGCTGGCGCGGAACTACGCCAAATACGGCAGCCAGCTGCCGCCGTCGTTAACGTTCGACGCCGGCCACCTCGCCCCGGCGCCCAAGGCGCCGGTCCAGCAGCAGTCACCGGAGCAGCTCCAGAAGCTGGAAGAGGAACTCAAGTCCAAAGCTGCGGCCCTCGCAAACGCGGCAGCGGCAAACGAGGACCTCACAGCCCAGCTTCAGCAGCTCCAGGCGGAAATTGCCGAAGCAAAGAAGCAGAACCAGTCGGTTCCGGACCACCACGACTACGACGAAGCGCTGACGCGCAAGCACCTCATCGACTGGGACCTCAAGGAGGCCGGCTGGCCGCTCTCCAATACAGAGGACCGCGAATTCAAAGTGGACACGATGCCCACTACCAGCGGCACGCTGAGCGGCATCGGCTACGTGGATTACGTCCTCTGGGGTGCGGATGGACTGCCGCTGGCAGTCGTGGAAGCCAAGCGGACCACGAAGGACCCGCATGTGGGAAAGCAGCAGGCCAAGCTCTACGCCGACTGCCTGGAGCTCCGGTACAACAGGCGGCCCATCATTTACTACACGTCCGGCTATGAGACGTGGATCTGGGATGACACCATGTATCCCGAACGGGCGGTCCACGGCTTCCACACGCGCGATCAGCTCCAGCTGTTCGTGAACCGCCGCCAGACCCGCAAACCCCTGGCACAGCAGCAGATCGACAACACCATCGTCGAACGCCCCTACCAGCACAATGCCATCCGCGCCGTCACCGAGTCCTACGAGACGGACTGCGAGCGCAAAGCCCTGGTGGTGATGGCAACCGGGACCGGCAAGACGCGTACCGTCGTCGCGCTCACCAAACTGCTGCAGGAAGCCAACTGGGCCAAACGTGTTCTGTTCCTGGCCGACCGGGTTGCCCTGGTCAAGCAGGCGGCGAACGCGTTCAAGACCCACCTCCCGGGTTCCGGGCCCGTTATCCTGGGCTCCGGCGAGGAAGCAGACAGCCGCATCCACGTGGCCACCTACCCCACCATGATGAATCTCATCAACCACACCGAGGGAAACCTGGGCCAGAGGACGTTCGGCATCGGCCACTACGATCTCATCATCGTTGACGAAGCCCACCGCTCGATCTACCAGAAGTACAAGGCGATCTTTGAATACTTCGATTCGCTCCTGATCGGCCTCACCGCCACCCCGCAATCAGAAGTGGACCGCAACACCTACAACCTCTTCGGCATCGAGGACAACGTACCCACGTTCGCCTACGAACTGAACGAAGCCATCGAAGCCGGCTACCTTGTCCCGCCGAGGGTGGTCCCGGTTCCGCTCAAATTCCCTTATGAAGGCATCGCTTACGACGACCTTCCAGAGCATGAAAAAGAGCAGTGGGACGAACTCGACTGGAACGAGGACGGCGAAATCCCCGAGACCGTGGATTCCGCCGTCGTGAACTCCTGGCTCTTCAACACCGACACCGTGGACAAGGCGTTGGAAGTCCTGATGACCCATGGCCACAAGGTGGCCGGCGGGGACCGGCTGGGCAAGACCATCATCTTCGCCAAGAACAACAAGCATGCCGAGTTCATCGAACGGCGTTTCGATAAGAACTACCCGCACCTCAAGGGCCATTTCGCCCGGGTGGTGACCTACCAGGTGAATTACGCGCAGGCCCTCATTGAGGAGTTCTCGCGCCGCGACGGCGACCCGCATATCGCGATCTCGGTGGACATGCTCGACACGGGCATCGACGTCCCGGAAGCCGTCAACCTGGTCTTTTTCAAGATGGTGCGCTCCAAGACCAAGTTCTGGCAGATGGTGGGCCGCGGGACGCGCCTCTGCCCGGACCTCTTCGGACCAGGCGAAGACAAGAAGGACTTCTTCATCTTCGACCTGTGCCGCAACGCCGAGTACTTCAACGCCGGCATGCCGGGAAACGAAGGGTCCCTGGGTAAGTCGCTTGCGGAGAGCACCTTCGCCACCAGGGTCCAGTTGCTGCGTACGACGGCGGATCTCGCCTGGGATGCAGGCCTCCCGTTCGTTGCTGGGTTGCGGGAGTCGTTGAAGCACACGGTTGGCAGGCTGCCACTGGAGAACTTCCTGGTGAAGCCGGCACGCAAATGGGTGGACAAATTTGCCGAGCCGACTGCGTGGGCTTCCCTGGATGGCGAGGACTTCGACGCTTTGGAGACGGACATCGCCCGCCTGGCCTCCATCGGCGCCCTGCCGGATACAGAGGAAGCCAAGCGCTTTGATTACCTCATCCTGCAGACCGAACTTGCCGCGTTGCAGGGCAAGCCCCTTGGCCCGTTGCGGAAGAAAATACAGGCCGTAGCCGCTGCACTCCAGGACCAGCCCAATATTCCTGCCATTGCAGCACAGCTGCCATTGATCGAGGCCATCCTTGACGACGCCGAGTGGGAGTCCGTCTCAGCCGAATGGCTGGAAGAGATCCGGCTCAGGCTCCGTGAGCTCGTCCACCTCATCGAGAAGCGCAAACGCAACGTGGTGTACACAAACTTCCAGGACGAACTCGGGGAGCTTGCGGAGATCGACCTCGTGGGCGCGGCCAATGGCCACATCGATTTGGAGCGGTATCGCGACAAGATCCGCCTCTACCTCGCCGGCCATCAGGACCACGCCACCATCCAGCGCCTGCGCAGGAACAAGCAGCTGACCGCCCTGGACCTTTCCGAGCTGGAACGCATTCTGCTGGAAAGCGGCCTCGGCTCCCGGGAAGATCTGGATCGGGCGGCCACGGATGGGCTGGGGCTGTATGTGCGTTCGCTGGTCGGCCTGGATCGGGACGCCGTTGAGGAAGCACTCGCCGAATTCGTGGCCGGGACAACGCTGACAGCCCAGCAAATCGACTTCCTGCAGGTCCTGACAGCGCATCTGGTGGAGAACGGAAAGGTGACGCCCGCCGCACTTTTCGATTCGCCCTACAACGAGTTGGCGCCCTCCGGGCCGGACATCCTCTTCGGTGACGATCGGGTTGTAAAACTGTTCGGCATCCTGCGCGGTATCGAGAACCGCGCCCGCGTGAGCTGAAATTCCGCTACAGCGCAGGTTCCGCCTTCTACAGCAGCCCGTCCAGCGTCACGAAGCTGTACCCGGCAGCGCGGACGCGCTCGATGATCTGAGGGAGGGCGTCAGCGTCCAGGGTGGAGCCGTCGTCGGGGTTGGAGCCGATGTGCATCAGGACGATCTCGCCAGGACGCAGCGCAGCCAGCACCCGGTCCGCCACCTGCCCTGCGCTGATTCCGCCGCTGGTTCCCTTCCAGCCGAGCGTGTCCACGGTCCACCGCACCGGCACGTAGCCGAGGTTGTTCACGGCGGCGATGGTCCGGGCATCGCGCTCACCGAACGGAAAGCGGAAGAACGGCCTCGGATCACCCCCGGCGGCGAGGATGGCCTGCTCCGCCGCCTGCACCTCATTGGCTATGCCGGCATCCGAGAGTCCGGTGAAACCGGGATGCGTCATCGAATGATTGCCCACGCGGTGGCCGGCCGCCACAATTGCGGCCACGCCGGCAGGATTCGCGGCAGCCCAGTCGCCGGTGAAAAAGAACGACGCCGGGACGCCGCCGTTAGCGAGTCCCTGCAGGATCTTGGGCAGCCCGGCTGAGTTGGCCCCGGCGTCGAACGTCAACGCAACAACAGGCCCTGCACCCGGCAGCACCTCAACATCCTGGCCCACCAGCGCGGGCGGGAAGGGCGCAGCCGGGGACGGTTCGGGCGGCGCAGGGGGCTGCTCTGTCACCGGCGGTTCGGGACTTGGCGCCGGTGGGGGCGGAGTGGCGAGTGCTGTGGTGCTGGGCGCGGACGGCGACGGCGATGCGGTGGTGAGTGCCGCCGTCGTCGTTGGGGAGGGAACAACCGAGGAGGCCGCCACCGAAGGCGAAGCTGGGGTGACGGCCGGGCCGCCCGCCGGCGGGGCAATGGACACGGCCACTGCCCACACAATGGCCCCCATCACCAGCAGGGCAGCCAGGACTGCGGCGGCCACACGGCGGTTCCAGGTTGAGATCGGCCTCATGCTCCAGCGTGCGGCCACACCCCGGCCGGTGGGAAGAGCAGAAAGGCCCCGATTGTGAGGGGACCCCAGGTGGAAAACCCCGTAAATCCGCGGGAGAATAGAGCTGTACAGGAAGCACACGAAGGAGCCAGCAGGCATGCATGCTCCGGCATATCCGCGCCCGGTGGAGCGCCTCGACGGGTACCTGCCCATCGAGGACCACGGCCTCATCGGCGACGGCTCCACCTGTGCCCTGGTTGGCCGCGACGGCGGAATTTCCTGGCTTTGCCTGCCCGAATTCGACAGCCCGCCGTTCCTGGCCGGGATTCTGGACAGTGAGGCCGGCGGCCTGTTCGAACTCACTCCCCTGCCGCTGCTCTCGTCCACCCAGCGGTACACGGAGGATTCCGGCGTGGTGGTCACCTCGCTGTTCTCTGACCACGGCATGCTCCAGGTGACCGATTGCCTCACCCTGCGTTCGGGGGCCGATCTAGCGGAACCGGTTCCGGCCGGCCGTTCGGAGCTGCTCCGGCACGCGCAGGCGGTTGGCGGCGATATCCGGGTCCGCGTCAGCGTGGTACCGAAAGTCGGCACCACATTCGACCAGCTTGCGGGCGGATGGCGGTTCGACTGGCCTGTCAACGGAACCCAGGAGGTGTATCTGTGGTCCTCGGTAGAGCTTCGACCCGACGGGCGCGGCCTGAGCGCCGAGCTGACCCTCCGGGCCGGGGAAACCATCACCATCGCCCTGCACTGGTCCGGGCGGTTCCGGCTGCGGCAGCGCCCGGATGCGAAGAAGCTCATCGACCAGACAGTCCGGGCCTGGCGGGAGTGGGCGTCTGGCTTGACCTGCGAGGGCTCCCAGGCTGACCTGATGAAGCGTTCGGCCATCACCCTGAAGCTGCTTGACCATGCCGAAACGGGCGCCATCATGGCGGCGGCCACGTCCTCCCTCCCCGAATGGCCGGGCTCACCGCGCAACTGGGACTACCGCTACACCTGGGTGCGGGACGCGTCATTCTCCAACTACGTCCTGCGGCGGATCGGCGATCCCAGCGATGCCGATGTCTTCCTCGCCTGGGTGCTGACCAACGTAGAGCGCGACGGCGTCCCTCACGTTATGTACGCGCTGGACGGTTCACAGCCGCCGGACGAAGTGGTGGATCCGGTGCTTCGCGGTTACCGCGGTTCCGCACCCGTCCGCTGGGGAAACGGCGCTGTGCACCAGCTGCAGCACGATGTTTACGGTGAAATTGTGGACATCGCCTTCCAGTGGTCCAACAGCGGGCAGCCCGTGGACCACCAGCTCTGGTCCACCCTGACGCCCATCGTGGAGGCCGCCATCACCAGCTGGAGGACGCCGGACAGCGGGCCGTGGGAGGTCCGCAGCGACGGCCGCCCCTTCACGTACTCTGCGGCCATGTGCCATGTGGCCCTGGACCGCGCCATCCAGATCGCCCGGAAGCACAGGCTGCCGTACCCGAGCCGGCGCTGGGAGGCGGCGGCCCGGGAAATCCACGATGCAGCCCTCGGCCTGTCCTGGAACCCGGAACGGCGCACCTTCACCGAACAGCTGGGCGGTGCGGGCGGCCTGGACGCTGCCCTGCTGACCCTTCCCATCAGGAACGTCATCTCGTTCAACGATCCCCGGATGGTGTCCACCACCAGTGCCATATCGGCCAACCTCGACGCCGGCAACGGACTCCTGTTCCGCTACCTGCCTGCCGAGTCGCCCGACGGCCTGCCCGGAACGGAGGGTGCGTTCCTGCTCTGCAGCTTCTGGATGGTGGACAACCTTGCCGGGCAGGGACGCCTGGACGAAGCCCATGAACTCTACGAATCCCTGTGCCGGCGGGCCAACCCGCTGGGCCTGTTCCCCGAACAGATCCACCCGGACACCGGGGAGTTCCTCGGCAACTTCCCCCAGGCCTTCAGCCATGTCGGCGTGCTGGCCAGCGGGCTGCGGCTTCTGAAGGCACAGCGCCGCAAGGCCTCGCAGTCCTGATTCCCGCCGGCCACTCAGCGAGCTCCCCAGCCTTGCCGCCCCGGGACCTTGTGCTCTTGAAAGCCTGCATTCCCGGGTCTAGCGTCAGCCACATCCTACTGATTCAACGGCGAAGTCCAGCTAAAGGAGCTTAAGGAAATGACGGACAAGGAAGCCAAAGTAGTAGTCGGTGTCGACGGTTCCGATGCCTCAGTGCAGGCACTGCGTTTTGCAGCCCAGCTGGCGCCCGCGCTGGGCGCCCGCCTTCACGCCGTAGCCTGCTGGGACTTTCCGCAGATGTACGCCGGCTACGTCCCACCCGATTTCGAGGCATTCCAGGCGGCTGCGGCCAAGACCCTGGCGGAGAGCCTCGACAAGGCGTTCGGGCCGGACGCACCCCAGGACATGAGCAAGGAGCTGATCCGGGGCCCGGCGCCGGCGAAACTGGTTGAGGCTGCGGCCGGCGCCGCAATGCTGGTGGTGGGCCGCCGCGGGCATGGCGGTATCCGCGGCATGCACCTGGGGTCTGTGAGTACAGCCTGCGTCTCCCATGCCGAGTGCCCGGTCCTGGTCATCCATTCGGACGCCGGCAGCAGCCATGGCACGCACCACCTTTGGAGGGGCCACAAAGCCAAGGGTGAGAACACGCCCACGGCATAGGTCCTGACGCTCCCGCACGGGGCCTCGGGACAGAACCTGAGCGTACGACGGCGGCACCCGGGGTTCCCTTTCCACGGCACCCAGGTGCCGCCGTCGTACGTTAAATCCATTGACCACCGCATGCCGCGGGCTTATTTTGGTGAATAGCCGGACCCGTTGAAGTGCCCGGTCTGGGCTGCCTTCTCGGCGGACCCGCAGTCATGAAGCACGCCGCGGCGAAGCGTGCGGCCAGGCCGCACGCTGCTGCGGTGCACCGGTCTCGAAACATCACATCGGGCAAGGCCAGCTGGCGGGTGCGCGCCTGAACACCTGAGCATCTTGGAGCTTTGGAGTTCACCATGAACAGCAGTTCCCTTCTGTCATTGCAGGAAAAAGTACGCGGTCCCCTCATCACAGCGGACAGCCCTGATTACGACACGGCCCGGGCCGTCTACAACGGCATGATCGACAAACGTCCGGCAGCCGTCCTTCAGGTCTCCCAAGTGGCTGACGTGATCGCGGGAGTGAATTTCGCCCGTGACGAGGGCTTGGACATCGCCCTGCGCGGCGGTGGCCACAGCGCCCCCGGCTTCGGCACCTGCGACGGCGGCCTGGTACTTGATTTCACCAACCGCCGGGGCGTCCGCGTGGATCCCTCCACAGGGACGGCCTGGTCCGAAACGGGTGCAACGTGGGCGGATTTCAACCACGCAACCAACGCATTCGGACTGGCCACCACCGGCGGCCTCATAGGTTCCACCGGGGTGGCGGGGCTGACCTTGGGCGGCGGCATCGGCTACCTCTCTCGCAAGTACGGCCTTTCCTGCGACAACCTGAAGTCGGCGGACGTGGTCACTGCCGACGGGAAGTTCCGGCATGCCAGCGCCACGGAAAACGACGACCTCTTCTGGGCCCTCCGCGGCGGCACCGGCAACTTCGGAGTGGTGACCTCCCTGGAGTTCGCCCTGCATCCTGTAGACGTCGTTTATGGCGGCATCGCAATCTACCAGCTCGAGCATTTTAAGGCTGTGGGCCAGCTGTACCGCGACACCATCGCCACTGCACCGGAGGAACTGGGGGTCTTTCTTGGCATCCACCAGGGACCGCCGGTCCCGTTCCTCCCGGAGGAATACCACGGGCGCCCGGTGGCGGTCCTGGTTGGCGCCTGGATGGGGCAACACGATGAAGGACAGCGGCGGTGGCAGCCCTTCCTTGACGTGGCACCCGTGGCCGGCTCGTTTGTGGGGCCCATCCCGTACCCTGCCCTGAACACCCTCTTTGACCCCATGCTGCCCAAAGGACTCCAGGCCTACTGGAAGGCGGAGTTCCTGCCCAGCATGACTGACGAGGTCATCAAACTGGCAAAGCACCACGGCGAAACCATCCCCAGCGAGGAGACGGCAAACCATTTCTACCCCATTAACGGCGCAGTCCATCGGGTGGCAAAAGACGCCACTGCCTTCCCATACAGGGATGTTGAGTTTGCTGCCGTGATTGCAGGGATGTGGGAAAACCCTGCGGACAACGCAGCGAACATCCGCTGGGTGCGCGATTACGCGGCTGCCCTGAATGAGCACAGCGCCGGCGGCGCCTACATCAACTTCATGGACGCCGACGATCAGTCCCGGATCAGGGACAACTACTCGGGCAATTACGACAGGCTGGCCAGCATCAAGGCTAAATACGATCCGGACAACCTGTTCCACATCAACCAGAACATCAAACCGGCAGCCTGAACCTTCTCCCGGTCCGCCTGTAACGCAACGCTCCCGCAACCCCTCGTCGCGGGGTGATCGCCTATGCTCAGCAGAGCACTCAGTTCAACGACGAACCACCCGGGAGACACGGCATGACCAATTGGCGGATCAGGGACTTCCACTCTGCGGACCTGGACGGGATCCTGCACCTGTGGGAGACGCTCAAGGCCAACAACGTGGAACCCGTTTATGCCCTCTCCGAGGTCCTCGCCTCCTGCGAAAAGGACCATGCGGTGGTGGCGGTGCTGGGCGACATGGTGGTGGGCGCCGCCGTCGGCCGCGCGGCCCACGATCAAGGCTGGATCGTCTTCCTGGCCACCCTGCCGGAGTACCGGGGCCGCGGGATCGGCACCTCGTTGCTCGCCGCCGTCGAAAACCGGATGGCGCCGCACGGGCTGAACAAACTGTCCGCCCTGATGCCCGAGTCCGAGACCCGCGTGGAGGCGTTCCTCAGCCGCGGTTTCGCACTCAAAAAGAACCTGCGCTACTTCGAGCGGACCATCCCGGTGCAACGCCAGGAACTGGGTGCGCTGGGCCAGCTGGGCGGGCGGATCCTGGCACGCGACCTCTGGGACAGGGTGGCCGGAATGCGCAATGAGAAGGAACTCCTCGAACGGAGGCTGGTCCTCCCGCTTGCCGAGGCCGATCTCGCGGATGAGTACGGTGTGGTGCCGCCGCGCGCTGTGGTGCTGTTTGGCCCTCCGGGCACCGGCAAGACCACGTTCGCGAAGGCCATCGCGTCCCGGCTGGAGTGGCCGTTTGTGGAGGTCTTCCCGTCCCGGTTGGCCTCCGATCCCAAGGGCCTCGCCGGCGCACTGCGCGAGACGTTCCTGGAGATCGCCGAGCTGGAGCACGCCGTGGTGTTCATCGACGAGGTGGAGGAAATCGCCTCGCAGCGGTCCGGTGAGCCGCCGTCGCCGCTGCAGGGCGTCACGAACGAGCTGCTGAAGATCATCCCTGCCTTCCGCGAACAGCCGGGCCGCCTGCTGGTCTGCGCCACCAACTTCATCCGCGCCCTGGACACGGCATTCCTCCGCCACGGCCGGTTCGACTACGTCATCCCCATCGGCCTCCCCGACCGCCAGGCCCGCGAGGCGATGTGGCAGCGCTTCATCCCCGCCACCGTGGTGGACGACGTTGACGTGGAGCTTTTGGTGGAACGGACTGACGGTTTCTCCCCTGCGGACATTGAGTACGCGGCCCGGAGCGCCTCCCAGCGTGCCTTGGAAAAAGCAGTGTACGACGACGGCGGCGCGGCTTCCGGCGGTAGCCTTTCAGTCCGCGAGGCGGTGCGGAAGGGGCCCTGCACGCAGGACTATCTCGACGCGATCGGCGAAACGCGGACCACCGTCAGCCAGGAAGTCCACGAGCAGTTCCTCGAGGACATCGACGCCTTGGGCCGGGTGTAGCCGCAGGGTTCGCGGTACTCGGCTCCCGGCTCGGGCTTTCTGCGGGGGCTGTTCGTCCACACGGGCTGGATATCCACGGCGGCTGGTTTGCAGGGGCGGCTGGTTATCCACGGCGGCGGGTTATCCAGAGCCGTCAGTTATCCACAACCGCCGTTATCCATTGCGTTAGTTATCCACATAGGCCATCATCCTCCGGGTGGCTCTCGGAACCCCACGGAATGATGGGGTTATGGGAAACAGGGCAGCGGTTGAGGCGGCGGAGGCTGTTTATGCTTCCGCCGCTTTACTGCTCGCTGCGGCTAAGCGCGGGATTCACTCTGCGGACGTGCCCGGGCTGGCTGGGCCCGCGGGGTTCACCGACTCCGCCGGGTTCACGGGGAACGCAGACTTTGCCGGGCCAGCTGAGTCTGCTGATTCTGCTGAGCTGGCGGCGTGTGGTGATGATGATCCGTTGCGCCGGGAGGCTGATGGCTGGCTGGATACGCTGGCTCTGACTACCCGGATCAATGCGCAGGTCGCCGCGGTGATGGTCCATGCGGCCGCAGGCTACGCAGCCACGGCCCAGGCCTTGGCGTCACCTGTTATGTCTGATGGGGCCCACGAGATGGCGGTCGTGGCTGAGGTCGCCTGTGTCCTGACGATCAGCGAACGGACCGCCGG
>NZ_JAFCTI010000021.1:0-33539 GCF_049895945.1 Pseudarthrobacter sp. DSP2-3-2b1
ACCACCCCGGCCCCTCCCAAGGCCACCGTAAACGACGACCACCCCACGTCAACAGGGGTACTTAAGAGATACAAGCCGCCCTTAAGAGATACAAGCCAGAAAACCGCCACGCGGGATTCCGGGAGCAGCCCACCACTGCAGCGCTAGCCAATACCACAGGTAGGCGTTTTTCCCCAAAAAGACTCAAACCCAAATGCGTGAGCCTAACGTGGGCCTAAGGAGTTTGGAAACTTTCGCTACTCGGGGTCATGTGACTCCAGACGCTGCAATTCGTTCCTCAATACCGCGTTTTCGCGCTGAAGCTCCGCGACTTGCGTGTACAAGTCTCCTATGATCGCAAGAATTGCTTCCGGCTTCATTATTTCCCCACCCATCCATCACTTCCGGTGCCCGATTCCTTGGCCCATAAGGTGCGCCGAATACCACCACTAGCGCTGAGGAACAACGAGCCCGGCGCGGCCACAACGACTCCATTTGGATCTCCTGAGCCAAAGGTCAACTTTTGCCCGGAATCAACCGAACTAATCAAGGCGGGCGAGCTGACGGCTTCCGTTACAGTCACACTCATGGCTTCCAGTGAACCACTCAAAACGAACCCGTTCCCACGTGGAACAACAGATGCCTCACCCAGCCGCAGCGCCCCCGACCCGTCAACACGAAATACCTGGCCCCCTTCCGAATCCGTCACGGACAGATAATCTTTCCAGCCTCCGGATCCAGAGATGAGGATGGCCTCGTCAGCCTTTTCAGACCCCGAAGAGACAATCCAATGACCCCTGCTCCAATACTGCCCGGAGTCGACGCCAGCGTCCAGGACAGAAACTAATGCTGCTGATCGACCTGCGGTCTTAATGTTGACCTTCAATTCTGCCGCTTCCACAAGTCCGCCCGGCCTTCTATTGGTGACTTCGAAGACAGCACCCCCGAGCTCCCCGTATGCGCCCTCCGAATTCTCCCCCAATACTCCCCGGTGGTAGTAACCGTGGATTGACCCCTTACCCTTGAATCCACCATCATGTTCGACAAACGTCGCATGAACGTTGCCAAACGAGGCGCCACCTGAATTGGCTTGATTGGACGAAACATCGTCTCCTCTTAGCCCATTTGAGCCACCAACAAACTCTATGGCGGCGGCGGCTCTATAAACGTATGTTGCCTGCGCATCCTCCGCGGATTCAGGAATACGCACGGTTCCTGAGTAATCAAGAGCCTGCGGCTCTGTTGCGGCGAACATTTGCATGCGGTCGAACACGTTCGTTGAACCTACAGCCGCAAAGTTTGCTCTTAGGGCAGACGAGAGGTCGCTTTGGGGATCCGACACCAAATCATGCAAGACAGAATCTACACGCGCAGACTCAACTACGGCCCCGACCGATGACTCCGTCGTAGTTTTTGATGCAAGAAACCCAGACGAAGCCCCAACCGCAATTACCCCGGCGTAGGTTCTGAATATATCCCTTCGAGAAACCCCACCTCTCGACGGCAGCTGATCCATGAGTCATGCCATCATTTCCGACACACTGTCCGTTGAAGACATCTATGGAAGCTTTGTCGTTGCTCGCGCATAGTCCAAAAACTTTGAGGACTCTTGTGCCCAGTTGACTGAACTAGGCCCGGCCGCGAGGGCCTTCAGACGATACCCCAATGCTCGACTCAGAAAAGTAAACATCATCGCGCACTTCCAAAGTTGCTTATCGAAAAATCCCCTATTTAGGTTAACGAGGTAATAATCGTACAAGTTTTCGAGCCAGAGACTCCAGGCAGGACCAGCCTCGCCCTCGCTCGATGCCCCAACTAAATGCGAAGAATGGACACCGCCATAATGCACCACTCGCAACCCTTCTGCACGAAGCCTGCGACATAGTTCAATATCTTCGGCATACATGAACCATCGTTCAGATAGACCTTCCAGCTGTCGCCATCGATCCGCTCGCATAAGTAGGCAGGCTCCGGACACCCAATCAACCTCAGTTGACGTCCCGGTCTCTCCCTTGGAGTAAAGGTTAAAGCCCTTAGACAGCGACGAAAATTGAGGCAACCCAAGAGCCTGCGAAAGCATGTTCGAAGCAGTTGGTTCAAATCCTGCGGACTTCACACGCAAGCGCCCAGAAGGGTGTGTAATGCTGGGCGCTATTACACCGATGCTGGAGTCGATTTGCAATTGATGCACAAGCTTGTCGACTCCGCCGCCGTCGATTAAACAATCAGGGTTAAGCAGCAGTAGGTAATCTCCACTGGTTAAGTCTGCAGCACTATTAACAGCCTTCGCAAACCCAATATTGGCGTCGCATTCGTGCAAAGTTATATCGAAAGAATAATTTCCAGCTTCAACTAATTTTGTAACTATCAGCGCTGGTGAATCCTTCGAATCGTTATCCCAGATTATGACCTCGGAAATGCACTCGGAGCTTCGGAGACTTTCCACGCACTGCGTTAGTAAATTGGCGCTGTTGTAAGTAACAACAATGACGCTGACTGTTTTCATGCTGTTACCACACATTCTGAAGAGTTAATCATCCGAAAGACTCCCAACCAAGCTGCTGATCTCTGATCTAAATCGAACCAGGCTAAACCTATCCTCAAAAACATCACGTGAGTTCGCGGAAAGCTCATTTCCCGACCCACTATTGGCCTGCATTAAGGCCGCAACCCAAGCGTTGGTGTCTGTAGGATCAATCAACCAGCCGGTCACTCCATGGTCAATTATTTCAGGGAGGCCCCCGATATTGCTAGCCATGACCGGACGGCCAGCGGCTAAGGCTTCAATGGCAATTGTGGGAAGTGGATCAGGCAGAACACTTGGGACTACGACAACATGGCAAGCGGCCAAATAAACGTCTATGTTGGACGTCTCACCTACCAGATCAATTGACGATGAAGTTGTCATCGAGGCGACTATACCGGCCACATCGACCGCTTGTCCCACCTCAGGCGGGGCTCCCAAAATTACGAGCCGCGCATCGGATAGGTTGGCTTGTTCCCACGCTCCAAGGAACTCTCTGTGGCCTTTCCACGAGTTCCATCGGCTCGACAACAGGAATATTTTTGGCGGTCCGATTGGTGGCGTCTCGTGCTTAGCCAGGTCAAATCCGTTGTGGATGGTGCTAATTTTTCCTTGAGCCGACCGTGGCAGTCTTCTCCGAACGGCGCTGCTAACCGCCACGACACTGTCTGAACATGACACGAGAGGCAGGACCACAATGCGCTTTACTGCCGAGCCAAGATCCTCATGTAGGTGAAGGACTGTACGATACCGGGCGGCCTTAGCAACTAACGTGACAGGGGCCAAAGCCGCCGTGTTGATATATGCAACGTCTCCCTTTGCCTCCCGAAGCTTCTTCCAAGTACTAAAACAACGCGCAATAAGAGTGGGCAAGAACTTAGCACTACGGTAACTGCTGCGAAGTACCGGAAGGTCCACAAACAGGACAGAAACTCCCAGCGAAATTAGTCTCGAACTGAGTTTCGCCTGAGGGTAAGTGACGTCTTTCGGTAGCCAGACTTGCACGTCGTGTTCGGCTTGAAGAGCTCCAACAACCTCCATCAATACCTTATCGGCGCCGTATAGTTCGTCAGAGGGATGCAATATGACTATCTTGGCCAAGAATGATCTCCGTAATTAATTCGAGGAAAGTGGATCGATTGGGGTTATTGGCCGCCCAGTCGCAGTGGGTCTAATCGCCAGTCCGCAGCCGAATTAGCCGCGCTGGGACACCGCCTACTATTGCGTTGTCGGGGACGTCGCGAGTGACAACGCTGCCCGCTGCCACAACCACACCATTCCCGATACTCACTCCAGCCGTAACCGTGACGCCACTCCCAATCCAAACGTTGTTCCCTATTTTTAGGAACTCGCGCCTTACCCCTTGCTTTTTAATTGTTTCGTTTAGGTCGTCATAGATGTGGTTCTCCGAGAAAAGCCTGACACCTGGGCCGAGCATTACATCGTCACCTATGCGAATATCTCCAGAACATCCAATAAAGCAGTTCGGCCCGAAGCTAGACCTGTCGCCGACCCATAGTCCTGCGCCCACTTCGCCTCCGTAGTTGCTTGATGGACGAATCATGGTCCCGCTCCCTACCGAGACGTCTTTTCCAAAGTTAACACCGTACGTTGCGAGGCCCTGGACGTGTGCAAAATCTTCGATAATAAGGCGCCCTTGGTGCGAAATACCTTGAGGGTTGCTCAGGCGAACGCCTCGCCCCACCAATAGCGGGCCGGATGATGCCCGAAAAAATGGCCTAACAGACAAGCCCCTAAGGACCATCACAGAAGCACGAGCGAGCGTTTGTGCGGTGGCTACGGTATTTGCCCGGGGCGGGATACCCTCAAAACGGAGAAATCTGGGTGTCATCGAATAGTCAATTCGGACGCCGGGCGCAGCGCAGACAGTTCACCCTCATAGGCGC
This sequence comes from Pseudarthrobacter sp. DSP2-3-2b1, assembly GCF_049895945.1. Classification (NCBI taxonomy): domain Bacteria; kingdom Bacillati; phylum Actinomycetota; class Actinomycetes; order Micrococcales; family Micrococcaceae; genus Pseudarthrobacter; species Pseudarthrobacter sp. DSP2-3-2b1. The sequence goes on from NZ_JAFCTI010000021.1 coordinate 4,411, forward strand.
GGCAGACGGCTTCCCAAGTGTAGCCTTCCGCAACTCTGTGAATCGCTGCGATCGAAAGTTGCTCTTGGAGGGTTGGAGATGTCATAACCCTCCGCAGTGCAGTCGCAATGCTGTCGACATCGGGCGAACAAAACTCGCCACTATCAGATAGAACTTCACGGTTATAGACAGTGTCGCGCGCAACTATGGGAGCACCGTTGGCCATAGCCTGAACCAGTGCGGGGTTCGTCCCACCAACGCTGTGTCCATGAAAGTAAACTCCGCAATTTTTCCATAGTGCGAGGAGCCGGCGATCATCGGCCACATGCCCCAGCCAGTGAACTTTTGGGAACTCCTCAGTCAGGGCTTTCACAGCAAGCTCTAATGGCCCCCCATATCCTGACGACCCTACGATGACAACCTCGTAATCAGCGGCTACTTGGCGGACTGCCTCGAGGAATTCAGGGATAGTGTTTTCTGGGACAAACCTTGCGACTGCGAGAATATACCTACGCTTTGGAAATGGATCTTGCGAAGCGAAGGAATTGTCCGCGGCATCTCCGCCATAGGGAATGAAAACACTGGATCGCGAGAACTCCGTCTCCCACCGTCGCTGAATTTCGACAGAATCTGCAATGAGAACGTTCCCGAAACGGGCGGTTAGCCGGGCGCCGACTTTGAATACCGTCTTGGCTAAACGGCCCCATTTAGCTCGCTCCCATTCGATCCCATCTACGTTGACAACTGTGGGTATACGCCGCAGCATCAAAAGGGGTAGCCAAAATCCATTCGCCACGTTCATTACAAGCGCAACGTCTGGTTTTTCTCGCATCGCATGAAGGCACGCAGTCAGTCCATAAGTAAGGGTACTGAGAGACTTATACTCAAGTCCCGGTGTGGATAGGACCCGAATCCGCGCATCTGCAGAGGAATCATGTTGCCGCCCTCCGGGACGACCGTACACCGACACCGCCCATCCTTGGTCCGCCAAATACGGTGCCAGCTTTCGAACTGCTGTCTCAAATCCGCCGTAGTAGCTGGGATACCCTCGGGTACCAATAATGCTCACGGAACGCCCCATAACCTTGCCCCTACACTCGCACGCCAATCGACCCCAGTCAGTGCCGCCATCGACGTTATCACCTACACCTGAGTGAGGCCGAGCTTCGGAGACGGAGGATGTCGATGCTTCGCTGGCGCGCTGGAGCACGACTTTGGGCGCTCTTGTGGTTTTCCTGCCACGTTTTTCTGGGCCGCTCGGAAGCACTCCGTCAGTCCCCAACCCCAACCCGGTGCTCCGGCAAACACTCGGAGTTTCGCCGACACATTAACGACATGACCCAGGGGAGTTGTAGCATGACCCCCGGAGATCTCGCGGCTGGCGATATGGAATTTTTATTGGGGGTCGTTGGTGGATTGGCGGGCAAGGACATCGCGAGCTTTGAGCTTCGTGGACGCTTTCGTAATTATTTGGGCAGTAGCCGGCGCTTACGTCATCAGATTCGGGTTCGAGGCCAGTTCCGTCCAGCCTGGGTATGAGGGCAGCTATTTGTGGTTATCCGCGGCGCTCTGTGCCGCTTGGTGGCTCATGCTCGGGGCCTGGAACAGCCGACAGAGCCGAATTTTGGGTTCGGGCTCTGATGAATACAAGCGCGTTGCCGCCGCATCGCTTTGGCTGTTCGGCCTCGTGGCAATTTTTTCATACGTTTTGCGTATAGACACCGCGCGAGGATTCGTAGGCATTGCACTCCCTGTTGGCCTCATTGGTCTTCTGCTGGCGAGGTGGTTGCTCCGACAGCATTTGAATGTCAACCGGCAGGGCGGCAGTAGCATGTCCCGTTTGTTGGTACTCGGCGGTCCTGGGGCGGTGGCCCATCTCGCATCTTCGCTCTTTGAGGCACGGCACGCCGGGTACCTTCCAGTGGCCGCATACATGCCGCGCGGTGACCCTTCAATGACTATTGAGCCGGAATCCGGCCTCCGCGTCCTGGGCCATCAAGCCGACACCAGCGCTATCTTAGAAGCAATTGAGCAGTGTGGCGCTGACGCTGTAGCCGTATCCGCTGGGGTCCAATTGCATCCTCAAACCTTGAGGCACTTGGGTTGGGCATTAGCTTCAAAGAACATAGGCCTCATTATGGCCCCAGCGCTCACCGACATCGCTGGGCCGCGAATCCATACCCAGCAAGTCGCTGGCCTGCCGCTGATTCATGTCACCACGCCTACATTGGAAGGTGGGCAGCGTGTCGCCAAGAGGCTTTTCGATGTGTTGGCGGCGAGCATCCTACTACTCCTGACAGCACCCGTTTTCGTCGTCGCCGGGCTTGCAGTGAAAATTACGAGCCAAGGCCCCATCCTATTCCGCCAAGAGCGCGTGGGAATCCAAGGCCGGCATTTCCAGATGTTGAAATTCCGCTCCATGGTTGTCAACGCCGAGCAACGACTTTCGGAGCTAGAAGCGGAAAATGAAGGCAACGGAGTGCTCTTCAAGATCAAGGACGACCCTAGAATCACTCCCCTCGGGAAGATTTTGCGCCGCTACAGCATAGATGAGCTACCCCAACTCGCAAACGTTTTTGCGGGTTCCATGAGCTTGGTCGGTCCACGCCCTCCCCTGCCCAAGGAGGTAGCCGGATATGAAAGGGATGTACGCCGTCGCTTACTCGTGAAACCTGGCCTAACTGGCCTTTGGCAAATAAGCGGGCGCTCCGACCTTTCCTGGAAAGACTCCGTGCGGCTAGATCTCTACTATGTGGAGAACTGGTCTCTGGCCGGCGATGTGGTGATCCTCTTAAAGACCGCGAGGGCCGTCGTCCATAGCTCGGGCGCCTACTGATGCCAGACGGTGTTCACAACGGGCTCCATTTGGAGAAGGAAGCGTCGTAATGAATAAATCAAACCAAATGAACTCAAGCGTCAGCGACGCCGTACATACACGTGAATATACCCGGACTAGCAAACGTCGCGCACGAATTCGAGTCGCGGCAATGAGTCTAGTTGCAGCAGCGACGGTGGGAGTGGCTTGCGCGGGATGGCTTAATTTCCGAGCCATGTCCATTAGGTCCGAACTCGAGGCCGCAGCGCAATTAATCCCCGCATTAGAAGGAAGCCTCGCTAACAACGCGCCACATGAGGCCCATTTGACGGCAATGGAACTGCGAGCCCACACAGCGACGGCTCGGGAAGCGGCCGAGGATCCACTCTGGACTCTGGCTTCTGCGATTCCGGGCCTCGGCGACAATTTCAGTGCCGTGGCAGAGGTCGCACGATCTGCTGACGACGTTGCTACACATGGCGTCACCCCACTGGTCAAGGTATTCGGATCGCTTAGTTGGGACAGTATTCTTCCCAGTAGCGCTGGGACCGACTTGTCGCCCCTCCAGGACGCCGCACCTAGCGTTTCCGCTGCGGCTCTTGCAGTAAGAGTCTCGGCCGAAAGATTAGAGAGAATAGATACTAGAACTTTGTTGCCACTGGTGTCCGCTCCATTGACAGAGGCTAGAGATCGCCTAGGTGAAGTTACAAAGGTACTGGACACATCGGCGAATGCTGCCGCGATCGCTCCGGGGATGTTGGGAGCCAACGGTAGTCGTACGTATCTACTCATGATTCAGAACAACGCCGAGGCCCGTGCATCTGGTGGTATACCAGGAGCCCTAGCAGTTCTGTCCCTTAATGAAGGCAAGCTGACGCTGGGGGAGCAAAGCAGCGCTGGAGAGTTAGGAGTGATGTCACCGCCTTTGCGTGTAGAAGCAGAACAAGTTCAAATCTATTCAACACGCATAGGAAAGTATGTCCAGGACGTAAATTTGACCCCCGACTTCCCTACGGCGGCCAACGCAGCCCAAGCAATGTGGGAGACGAAGACGGGACAGCATGTTGACGGCGTTATCTCCATCGACCCTGTCGCATTGGGTTACATTTTGGACGCCACAGGCCCTGTGAGGATTACCGACACAGAGCTCATCGCTCTCGCATCTGCAGGCCTACCGACAGAACTGACCGGTGCCAATGTCGTTGAGACGTTACTTTCAGACGTTTATGCAAAAATCGAGCGACCGGTCCTTCAAGACGTCTACTTCGCCGGCGTTGCACAGGAAATTTTCGCAGCGTTGGCGGATGGAAGGGGAAATACGAAAGGCCTAATTGATGGGCTCGCACGCGGTGCCGCTGAAAGCCGCGTTCTGATCTGGTCTGGGCTGCCGGTGGAACAGTCCGTCATTGCCGAGTACGCTCTCAGCGGAGCAATTGTGGGGCCGAGCATTTCGCCTGCACAATTTGGTGTCTACTTCAATGACAGCACCGGCGCGAAGATGGACTATTACGTCAAGCGCACGGTCCAGTTGGTCAAGGAGTGCCCTAGTGAGGGCTACGAGCAGACGACAGTTCGCATTACCAGCACCAACACGGCACCAGCCAACGCTGCGACGTCCTTGCCAGCCTACGTCACAGGAAACGGCATCTTCGGAATACCCGCAGGATCGGTGCAAACTAATATCGTTGCCTACGGGCCTGTCCAGGCACACGTAGAGACCGCCAAGCTGGACGGTAAGAATACGGACTTTGCTCCGTACCTGCATGCCAACAGGCCGGTAGGGGTCCTGGCAGTTCGACTGGCCCCGGGCGAAAGCAAGACAGTGGAATTTGCTTTCGGGAAGATCGTTCAACACACGGAACCTAATGTGACTGTCACTCCGACAGTTCAGAATGTAAACGATGTGATTCAGCCCACACAAGTTGCTGAATGTTCGCCTGCCACATAGACGTCGTGTTAACACTATGTAAACCGACTGGATTGAGATTGCTCAGGCAGCGACCCAGATGGTACGGTCTTTTTTGGGATATCTATCCGGCATTTCTGCACAGGTCTCGTGCGGTGAGGAAACCTCCTCAATTCGGGTACATCAAAACTTAAACGTCTCCGGGGGGACAACGATGAAAAAAACACTCGCAGCACTCGCTCTTGCAGGTTCACTCGCACTCGTCGGCACAGCACCGGCAATGGCTGCTACCTACCCGCCAGCCGCGCCGGCAGCAGGCGTCGATGACGCTACCGTAGCTCCTGGTGAGGAGTTCGTCTTCACGGCACAGGGCTTCTTTGCCGGGGAAACGGTCACCATCTCCATCACTCTGATCGCTTCCGGCGCCGCTAATACTGGCGGCACCGCTGTCTCTACCAAGATCCCTGTCTTCCAAGCACCGATTACCGTCAGCGGAACGGCAGACGCCCAGGGCAAGGTGTCCGTTCCGCTTGCATTAAACGAAGCCGGCACCTACTCCATTACCGCAACTGGTAACACCTCCGGCGTCACCGTGGGTCCCGTCACGGTTACTGTCGCCGCGTCGTTGGCCAACAGCGGTGGCGCACCGCTGGCCACCACGGGTGGCGGTGCCGGCCTCGCCAACACGGGTGCGGACTCGGGCTTGGTTCTCTGGACCCTGGTTGGAGCTGGCGCGCTTGCCGCCGGCGCAGCTTCCGTTGTTGTAGCCCGCCGTCGCGCCAAGACTGAGGCAGCAGCGTAACCGCAACACCCACAAGCACCAACGAGGGTGGGTGGTCCTCCAGGAGACTGGAGAACCACCCACCCTCTGCTGTTATGACATGTGGTATCAATTAGAGCTATGGGGAGACATTGGCGCAGAACACCGGGGCAGTTCGACTACTCTGCACCCTTGCCCGGCCGTCAGACCGTCCCATATGTCATCCTGGGACTGTTGACCGTCGTCGCGCTTGGAACGGCAGTACTGGCACTTTTGCGAACAGCCTGAAAGCACGTTGAAACGCCTGAAAATTCACAGGCTTTGGGGGGCTGTCCTCGTTACCATGCTCGTACCTCTGGCGCTCGTGGCTTTTTGGCCCGTTCCGGTAGATCAGCCCCTGCAGGGTAAGCTAGCTAGCCTTCTGAGATTTCTCCACGCCCACGGAATTCCCGCTTGGCTAAACTACAAATTTGTAGAGGCTTCGGCCAACGTCTTGCTCTTTATCCCAATGGGCCTAGTTGCCTCGCTAGCCTTCGTCGAGAAGCGCTGGTGGCAAATCGGTTCTTTTGGACTGCTTGTCTCCGGGGTCATGGAACTGGGCCAGCTGTTGTTTCTTCACCACCGCTTCGCAAGTCCGTTGGATCTTGTCACAAACACCTGCGGTGCCGTAATAGGTGCCGGACTCGCCATCGCCAATCAGAGGCGAGCAAAGGCCTCCGTCAGTCGGCGGTACCCTTAATAAGCCCCAAGACGTTGGTTCCGTCGTCTACTGGCCTTGTTCCCTGTACTTGGCCTCTGTCTGGGCCTTCTGGGGCCGCCACCAGTTCTCATTGTTGCGGTACCAGGCGATGGTGTCCTCGATGCCGGCGTCGAAGTTCGAAAACTTCGGTTCCCAGCCCAGCTCGTCCCGGAGCTTGGTGGAGTCAATCGCGTAGCGCAGGTCATGGCCGGGACGGTCCACCACGTGGTCGTAGGCATCTGCTGACTGGTCCATGTGCTTCAGGATCAGTTCCACGACGTCCTTGTTGTTCTTCTCCCCGTCGGCACCAATCAGATACGTCTCACCGATCCGGCCCTTGGCAATGATGGCAAGCACCGCTGAGGAATGGTCGTTCGCGTGGATCCAGTCGCGGACGTTCTCGCCCTTGCCGTATAGCTTGGGGCGGATCCCGTCGATCACGTTGGTGATCTGGCGCGGAATGAACTTCTCCACGTGCTGGTAGGGGCCGTAGTTGTTCGAGCAGTTGCTGATGGTGGCCTGCAGGCCGAAGGACCGCACCCAGGCACGGACCAGCAGGTCCGAGCCTGCTTTCGTCGAGGAGTACGGGCTGGACGGGTTGTACGGTGTCTGCTCCGTGAACCGCTCAGGGTCATCGAGCTCAAGATCGCCGTAGACCTCATCGGTGGAGATGTGGTGGAAACGCTTGCCGTGCTTCCTGGCTGCTTCAATCAGCGTGTAGGTGCCGATGATGTTTGTGTCCAGGAAGGGCCGCGGGTCGTGCAGCGAGTTGTCATTGTGCGACTCTGCCGCGTAATGAACAACCACATCGCAGTCAGCCACGAGACCGTCAACCACGGCGGCGTCAGCAATATCACCCTGGACAAACCGGAAGCGGTCCTCGGGCAGACCCTCAAGGGACGCGAGGTTGCCCGCATAAGTCAGCTTGTCCAGCACCGTGACGTGGTTATCCGTGTTTTCCAGCACGTAATGGACAAAATTGGAACCAATAAAGCCGGCGCCGCCGGTAACCAAGAAGTTTTGCATACCTTCATCGTTTCACAGCGACATGATTTGGTTGAATTTATAACACAGGCGAAAATGTTCTTATGCGCGGAATAATCCTCGCCGGGGGAACCGGTTCACGTCTTCATCCAATTACTCTTGGAATCAGCAAGCAACTGGTTCCGGTGTACGACAAGCCAATGATCTACTACCCGCTGTCTACCCTAATGCTCGCGGGGATCCGGGACATCCTCATCATCACCACCCAGCAGGACGCTGATCAGTTCCAACGCCTCCTTGGGGACGGAAGTCGCTTCGGCGTGAACCTCACCTACACCCAGCAGCCTTCCCCGGATGGCCTCGCCCAGGCCTTCGTACTAGGCGCGGAGCACATCGGCGATGGCCCCGTGGCCCTGGTCCTGGGCGACAACATCTTTTACGGCCAGGGCCTGGGTACCCAACTGCGCCGCTTCGGGAACATCGATGGTGGCGCCGTCTTCGGATACTGGGTTGCAGAGCCGTCTGCGTATGGAGTTGTCGAATTCGATTCCGAAGGAAAGGCAATTTCGCTGGAAGAAAAGCCAGCCAAGCCGAAAAGCCATTACGCCGTTCCCGGACTCTATTTCTACGACAATGACGTGGTGGAAATTGCCCGCGACCTCAAGCCCTCACCGCGGGGCGAACTCGAGATCACCGACGTAAACCGGGTCTATTTGGAACGCGGCAAGCTTCAGGTGGAGATCCTTCCCCGCGGGACTGCATGGCTGGATACCGGAACATTTAATGACCTGAATGACGCTTCGGAATTCGTCCGGACAGTCCAGCATCGCCAGGGCTTGTCCATCGGATGCCCCGAAGAAATCGCCTGGCGGCTGGGCTTCCTGTCTGATGATGAACTTCGGCAGCGGGCCGAACCCCTCGCAAAGAGCGGCTATGGCAGCTACTTGCTCGAACTTCTCTCGGAGGGCGTAAGCCTTGCCGCCGGGGAGCGCGAGCTCGTGCAGCGCTGATGTTCCTTTGTCAGACTGAATGACGGAAGGCCCGATGCAACTTGCATCGGGCCTTCCGTCACTTATTCAGCTGGGACTAGCCCACGAAGGCCTTCATCCAGGTCTTCAGGTCCTCGCCGAACTCAACGCGCTCGGACGCCAAGGTGATGACAGCTTTGAGGTAGCTCAGCTTGTCGCCAGTGTCGTAACGGCGCCCCTTGAACACCACGCCGAACACGCCGGAGCCTTCGCCTTCGCCGGCAGCGAGGGTCTGCAGCGCATCGGTGAGCTGGATTTCCCCGCCGCGGCCGGGCTCGGTGTTCTCCAGGACGCCGAACACCGACGGGTGCAGGACGTACCGGCCGATGACGGCCAGGTTGGACGGAGCCTCGCCCGGAGCGGGCTTTTCCACCAGGCTGTTCACGCGGACGTAGTCCTCGCCGTCGATGGCCGAGATGTCCGCGCAGCCGTAGGCACTGATCTCGGAGGGATCCAGCTCGATCAGGGCGATGACCGAGCCGCCCGTCTTCTGCTGTACGTCCATCATGGTGCTGAGCAGGGTTTCGGCCTCGTCAATGAGGTCGTCACCCAGCAGGACTGCGAACGGCTCGTTGCCCACGTGCTGCGCGGCGCAGAGCACAGCGTGGCCCAGGCCCTTGGCTTCGCCCTGGCGGACGTAGTGGATGGGGCCCAGCTCGGACGCCTCGCGCACCAGGTCCAGGCGGCCCTGATCGCCCTTCTTCTCGAGCGCCTGCTCCAAACCGGGTTCCCGGTCGAAATGGTCCTCGAGGGCACGCTTGTTGCGGCCGGTGATCATCAGCAGATCGGTCAGGCCCGCATTGACGGCTTCCTCCACCACGTACTGGATGGCCGGACGGTCAACCACCGGCAGCATTTCCTTCGGCATCGCCTTGGTGGCGGGCAGGAAGCGAGTTCCCAGTCCGGCAGCAGGAATGACGGCCTTGGTTATCGATTTCCCCGTTGTCATAGGTGAACCCTACAAATCAGGCACCACAGATAGCAATTTCTACCCCGTAAATTTTGGCTCACGTTTTTCCTGGAAGGCCCGGAAGCCCTCGGCATAGTCGTCCGTTTTGCAGAGCCGGGCCTGCTCGGCGTTCTCTTCCGTCATGGCCGTCCACAGGCCCAGCCGCTGGTCGCGGATGTGCGCCACCAGCTCCTTGCTTGCTCTGAAGGCACCCGTTGCCCCGGTGGCTACCTTCGACACAATTGCCCGGGTGTTGTCCAGAAGTTCATCTGCGGGCATGGCCCGGCTGAACATCCCCTGCGCCACAGCCTCTGCCCCGGAGATCAGCTCGGCCGTGTAGATCAGGTCCAGCGTCCGGTGCATGCCCAGCCGCTCCGTGAAGTACCAGTGCCCACCCGAGTCCAGCGTGGCCCCCAGCTTCGCGAACGGCGAGCCGAACTTCGCGTTCTCCGCCACGTACACCACGTCGGTGGCCAGCAGCAGGCCCAGCCCCACGCCCAGACACGCTCCCTGAGCTGCTGCAAAGGTCGGGGCGGGGAATGCTGCCATCTTCTGCAGCAGCGGCTGCACAAGGCCTGCCAAGTACGCCTCGGCGTCATCGCTCTCCGGCGTGACGTTCTGGATGTCCCGGCCCGCGCAGAAGGCCCGTCCCTCTCCCCTGAGCAGCAGTGCCCGGACCTCACCGCGCGAGGCGGCGGCAGCGGCGTCGTCGTACGCCTGGGTTAAATCCGCTAGCCCCTGCTCGTCGAGTGAGTTCAGTTTGTGCGGGGCGTTCAGGACCACTTCGGCCACGCCGTTGGTGATGGAGAGGGAAATCATGGGGCTCCTTGTTCTTGGGCGAAGGAATCTTCTTAGACGTCGAAGTCAACGGTGACTTCCTTGCTGGTGGGGTGGCTCTGGCAGGTCAGCACGTACCCCTTGTCGAGTTCATCCTGCTCCAGCGCATAGTTTTCGTCCATGTTCACGGTGCCGGTGACCAGCTTGGCCCGGCAGGTGCCGCAGACTCCCCCGGCGCACGCGAACGGCACGTCCGGCCGGACCCGCAGTGCGGCGTTGAGGATGGATTCGCGGGCGTGGGTGGGGCTGGCCACCTCGCCCTGCAGGCCGTCCAGCTTGAACGTGATCTTGTACGTCTCTTTGGACTCGTCCACCAGCACGGGACGGCCGGCGTTGCCCTCGGGGCGGTCCGGCTTGCCGGAGGTGAACAGCTCGAAGCGGACATGCTCCGGCTTCACGCCGCGCTCGGCCAGGGTGTCACGGCACAGCTGCACCAGCTCGAACGGCCCGCACAGGAACCACTCGTCCACATCGTCCGCGTGGATGGCGGTGCCCAGCAGCTGCTGGAGCTTCTCGGCGTCGATCCGGCCGGAGAGCAGTGGTGCGATCCGCTGCTCGCGGGACAGCACGTGGTGGATGGCCAGGCGCTGCGGGTACTTGTCCTTCAGGTCCGCCAGTTCCTCCAGGAACATCACGTCCATGGCGGCCTTGTTGGCGTAGATCAGGTCGAACCGGGTCTCCGGGCTGGCGGCCAGCAGCGTGCGTGCGATCGCGATCACCGGGGTGATGCCGGAACCCGCCGCGATGGCCACAAAGCTGCCCGGCTCCCCCGCCAGGTCCTCCGGATGGTTCATGGAGTTCATGACGTTCTGGTCCACCGGCTTGCCGTCGCGGCCGTGCTTGGACACAAACGCACCCATGGGGCTCATGACCTCCAGGGTGTCCCCGGCCTTCAGCTCGGAGTTGGCCCAGGTGGAGAACAGCCCGCCCAGGTCCTTCTTCACGGCCACCCGGATCTCGCTGCTGCCGTCCGGGAAGCTGCGCGGCTCGGCGCAGATGGAGTAGCTGCGGCGCACCTCGTGCGGCTCGCCGGTCTCGTCCGGCAGTGTGGTGCGCAGGGCCACGTACTGCCCGGGCAGGTAGTCGAACTGGCCGGCGAGCTCCGGCGGGACCGCGAAGGTGACCTCGATGGCATCCTCGGTGAGCCGGCGCACCTCCCCCACGGTGAGGGTGTGGAAGGACGGACGACGGCGGCCGGTGGCCTGCGCCGTCTCGGCGGCGGTCTGGCGGACAACAGGCATGGGGGCTTCCTTACAGGACTTTGAAGTAATCGAACGGTTCCTTGCAGTCCTGGCAGACGTACAGCGCCTTGCAGGAGGTGGAACCGAAGCGGGTGAGTTCCTTGGTGTTCAGGGACGAGCACTGCGGGCACTTCACGGCCATCTTCAGGCGGATGGGGCCGGCATGGCGTGCGGCGTCGGATTTGCCCGTGGGCGGGGCGATGCCGTACTCGTTGAGCTTGGCCTTCCCTGACTCGGTCATCCAGTCCGTGGTCCAGGCCGGGGCCAGCACCAGGTCAACCTCCACTTGGGAGTACCCTTCCTTGGCGAACGCGGCCTTGAGGTCGTCGCGGATGGCATCCATGGCCGGGCAGCCAGAGTAGGTGGGCGTGATGGTGACCCGGACGCTTCCGTCCGCGCCGACGTCGACCTTCCGCAAAATCCCCAGATCCGCGATGGTGAGCACCGGGATCTCCGGATCAACCACGGTGGCCGCGATGTCCCACGCCGTTTGCCGTGGCGTCCGGGTCCGGGTTTCGAAGTCCGAAATGTACATGGCGGTCACCAGCTTGCTCCGGGGTGTTCGCGGGCCAGCACCTGCATCTCGGCGAGGATGTAGCCGAGGTGTTCGGAGTGTTCGCCCTTGCGGCCGCCGCCGGGTGCCGGGGGCACGTCCGGGACGTCCAGCTCGGCTTCGGTGAGGATCTCGCCGGTCAAGCGGTCAAACTCTGCGCGTAGTGATGACGGCCGGACGGCTGCGCCTGTTTCCGCCAGGCGGGTGGTCAGTTCGTCGTCCCGGAAGAGCTCTTCGACGTATGGCCACATCAATTTCAGGCCATGCATCATCCGGCGGCGGGACTCGTCCGTGCCGCCGGCCAGGCGGAGGACCCACTGGGCACTGTGGTCCCGGTGGTAGTCCACTTCCTTCACGGCCTTGGCGGCGATCGCGGCCAGGGTGGCATCGGTGGACTTGGTCAGCCTGCTGTACAGCGCGAACTGGTAGTAGCTCACCACGAACTGCCGCGCGATGGTGGCGGCGAAATCGCCGTTGGGCTGCTCGAAGATTTGGATGGACCGGAACTCGTGCTCGCGGCGGAAGTACGCCAGTTCGTCCTCGGTCTTGTCCCAGGCGCCGCCGGCGTAGGTGAGGAAGGAGCGGGCGTGGCCCAGCTGGTCCAGGGCGATGTTGCCCAGGGCCACGTCCTCCTCCAGCTCGGGTGCACGGGAAATCCAGTGGCCCAGCCGCTGGGCCAGAATCAGGGCGTCATCGCCCACGCGCAGGGCAAACTCGGCCACGTCCTCGCTGGGCCGGGCCAGGCCGGTGCGGACCTCCAAGGCGATGTCCTCGGGGCGCAGGGCGTTGCCGGGGGTGATGCGGGTGGCGCTGGCGTTGCTGTCGCCGCCGGCCATGCCGGTGGAGATATCGCCGTGGCCGTGCGTCTCTGTTGCTTCGGGGATCACAGGTGCTTCACCCCTTCGCTCTTGGTGTAGTAGGTGGCGTGGCGGTAGTCCTTGCCCTGCGGAGATTCGAAGAAGGCACCCTTGGAGTCAGGATCGCTGGCGGCGATGGCATCGGCCGGGACTACCCAGATGGACACGCCCTCATTGCGGCGGGTGTAGAGATCGCGGGCGTTGCGCAGGGCCATGGCGGCGTCCGGCGCGTGCAGGGAACCGGCGTGGACGTGGCTCAGGCCGCGGCTGGACCGGACAAAGACCTCCCACAGGCCCCAGCCCTGGCGGTGGCCGGCATGGGTTTCCGCGGCCGGGCCTGCTGAAACCTTTTCTGCCTCGCGGTTGATTTCGGTGGCCGAGCTGGCCGGGACTTCCGGGTTGCCGTGGGGGCTCATGCTGCGTATTCCTTCGTCTCCATTGACTGTTTTGCCCGCTGTTTGTCTGCGTACGCAGCCGCTGCCTCGCGGACCCAGGCGCCGTCGTCGTGCGCTTCCCGCCGGCGTTCCAGCCGCTGGGCGTTGCAGGGACCGCGGCCGGCCAGGACCTCGTGGAACTCGTCCCAGTCCAGCGGGCCGTGCTCCCACTTCTTGGTCTCTTCGTTGAAGCGGATCTGGTCATCCGGAAGCTTGAGGCCCAGAACCTTGACCTGCTCGGCCATCATGCCCACGAACCGGTGGCGGAGTTCATCGTTGCTGAAGCGCTTGATGTTCCAGGCCATGGACTGCTTGGAGTTGGGCGAATCGTCATCCGGCGGGCCGAACATCATCAGGGCGGGGGCGTACCAGCGGTTCACGGCGTCCTGCGCCATCTCGCGCTGCTCCGGGGTGCCGTTGGCGAGTTCCAGCAGGATCTCGAAGCCCTGACGCTGGTGGAAGGATTCTTCCTTGCAGACCCGGACCATGGCCCGGCCGTAGGGGCCGTAGGAGGCGCGGCACAGCGGCACCTGGTTGGCGATGGCGGCGCCGTCCACCATCCAGCCTATGGCGCCCATGTCCGCCCAGGTGCGGGCGGGGTAATTGAAGATGGACGAGTAGCGGGCCTTGCCGGCGATGAGGGCGTCCATCATGTCGTCGCGGCTCTGGCCGAGCGTTTCCGCGGCGGAGTACAGGTACAGCCCGTGGCCGGCCTCGTCCTGGACCTTGGCCATGAGGATGGCCTTGCGCTTCAGGCTCGGCGCGCGGGAAATCCAGTTGGCCTCCGGCTGCATGCCGATGATCTCCGAGTGGGCATGCTGGGAGATCTGGCGCAAGAGGGTCTTGCGGTAGGCCGGCGGCATCCAGTCTTTGGGCTCGATCCGTGAATCATCGGCGATCACACGGTCAAAGTTGGCCTGGCCTTCGGCATCGCTCAGGGCGGTGGCTTCCATGATTGCTCCTATGCACGGTCATCGTGGACTGAATTATTTACCGACCGTTCGTTCAGGATATGTGGAAGCCGCTGGAAGCGTCAAGGAAGAGGCCCGGGGACGCACGTTTTGCGGGCGGCGCCGTTTGGCCAGCGGCGCACCGGCGCCGGGTGCGGCAATGGTCTATTTGGCGATCCTCCCCACGATCTGCCGGGCCACCAACCGGTCGATCCCCGGCAGATGGGTGGCCCGTATGATCCACCGACGCAGGAGGCGCTGGGTCCGGTTGGCCGGGAGGAAGGATGCCGCGGCGCGCCTCCCGGCTGCTTGGGCCTCCTCCACCACAGGCCGCCACCGCCGCTCGAACTCGGCGAGCGCCGGGCTGATCTCCCCGGGTGAGGCGACGGCTCCCAGGAGGTCCCCCAACAGCGCGGCACCCGCGATTGCGAGCGAGCCTCCCTGGCCCGCGAGGAGCGAGACGGCCCCACCCGCGTCCCCCACGAGAACGGTCCGTCCACGCTGCCAGCGGGGCATGACAATCTGCGCCACGACGTCGTCATACGGGTGCTCCGGGCACAGGCCAAGCACCCGGTCTATAGCTTGGCCGAGTCCGGCGAACTCCCGGCGCAGCCGCGCCCGCGGACTCCCGGCCGGCAGGTGGCCCGGTCCGCCCGCGACATCCCTGTAGACCAGGAATGCCGCTACCTCATCCGTGCGGAGGCTGTAGAGCCCGGCCATCCTGCCGATGCTGTCGGTGAGAACGAACCGGTTCCGGAAACGGGCATTCAGGACCGGCTCGGAGACGATGAACGCCGCAGCGCGCATCCCCATGGGGCGCAGGAATTCCTCTTCGGGACCGAAGACCTGTGCGCGCACTCCGGAATGGATGCCGTCAGCACCGATGAGGACGTCCGCGGCGAACGTCACCTCCGTTGAGCCGTTGATGGCCACCCGCACGCCGTCACCATCACCCCATATCTGGGTCACCCGCGCCCCGTAGCGCACCCGCACACGGCCCGGGGCCACGTCCTCAAGCGCAGCAAGGGCTGCCCGTTCCAGATCGGGCCGCAGCAGGCTCAGGACCTTCCCGCCGGCAAGCCGGGCGAACTGGCCGTAGTCGAGGCTGGACGTGGGGCGCCCGGCTGCATCAACATACTCAAGTGCCTCGACGCGGTAGGCCACCGCCGCGAGCCGTGGAAAGAGACCGATCCGTTCTGCCGCCTCCACGCCCGGGCCGAAAAAGTCCATCATGTAACCGTCAGGGCGCGGAGCGGCCGATTTCTCGAGCACCTCGACGTCCCAGCCGGCAGCACCCAGCTGGCGGGCGGCGACGAGGCCCGCAATGCCTGCCCCGACAACCACCGCCTTCATGTCCTGCCTCCTCCGCCCGCCAGTGCCTCCGGGATGCCACGCGTGTGGCTGCGGACCCGTCTGCCACGGCCCGGGTCAGTCCTGGCGTTGATCGAAGCTGAACCCGCACGCGCACCGGTAAGTCAGCGGGCCGCCGTCGTTCCTTCCTGCATACCCTTCATCCGGCCGCGCCGGATCCATACGTAGCAGCTGCATGGGCTCACCGCAATGCATGTGTGATGCGAGCATCCGGCGCAGTAGCGGATCCTCTGAGTGGCTCCCCCGCGCTGCACCCTTTAGCAGTTCCTTGTGCCGTGCACGGGCTGCCCGGGACATCTGTGAATGTGTCATCTCCGCCGCCTCCCTGCTCAGCCCAGCGAGGCGAGGAGTTCGGCGCATGCCTGCTCACACCGTCTGCAGGCTTCGGCGCACACGTTGCAAGGGCGGTGCATCGAGGCGTGCTGCGCGCATTCCACGAGCTTTTCCTTATTGATGCTCCCCAGGTCCTGAGGGTAAGCGTCCAGCATGGACTGTACATGTGTCATTGGTTTCTCTTTCCAGGTCAAATAAGCAGGGGTCAGCAAAGCGGAACAAAAGCCGCTTTTACGTCCTGCTGATGGAAAGTTCAACAGCGGTCAGGCCCGGCAGATCCGGCTCCGGAGGCACCGCGCTGGAAAGCATCCAGTCCCCGGGCAGGCGGTGGGTCAAGGACGGCGGATCCACTGCACTGGTCCGCACGGGAGCGGGTTCGCCGCGAGGAGCATGGCGCCGTTCGGAGTCTTGCTCCAGAGCGACAGGTTCGATGGAAGGGCCCACCTCGTGGACCGCGCTGACAGCCTGGGACACCGGGGCTGGAACCTCATCAGGAGCGGGTGCGCTTTCCGCCGGGGCAGGCACTTCCTCAACGCACCGTTCACCCGTTGACTGATACTGGCTGTGGCCGGGAACGAGTTGATAGCGGCTGCCGTGAGTGTAGGAGGCGGCTCCGGTCAGCACGAGAGTCAGCAGGAGCCACACAAAGGCGCTTCGCAGCGTGGTGACGCCGCGAAGGATTCCTGATGAAGACGCACTCTGCGTGGACATTCCCACTTCCTGATGGACAGCGTCTTATCAGCCTAACCTCAGGCCTCCGGCATGTTCGTCACGAATGCATTACTCTTGCGCGCCAACCCGCGCGGCCACGGCGTCGGCCTGATCAAGCAGGATCTTCCGTTCGGACTGCAAATAATCGGCCTTCCCGATCGCCAGGCGCATGCGGCACAGGTGGTCTGAGATCTCCGCGCGGTACTCCCCCTTCCGGTCGCACCAGGCAAGCTCCAGGAGGAGTCCAAGGAGGCGGCCCGCGACAGCCGAATCTGCGGCTCCGTACTGCCGCGGCTGGTTCATGGCCAGATCGAGGAAATCGCGGAGCGCCGGGAGGGAAAGCACCACCCTGACCCGCCCCTCTTTGTCCGTCAGCTGTTCGGGCCCAAGGTTTACCACCGCCAGCCTGCACAGCAGGACGGCGAGGTGCCCGATCACGTGAACGGCAGTGGTTGGATCGTTGATCCCCGGCGAGAGGGCACGTACGGCGACATCAACCAGCTGGCGGAACCCGAATCCGACGTCCTGGACGTTGGTGCGTTCAAACCCGGTCGCCACAGCAGCGTTGGCGGCCTTGGCCAGCTTTTCCCGGACTGCGGGCGTGAATGTCATGCCCGTTGCCACGGGCCAGGCGGTAGCGAAGGGAACGCCCTGCACCAGGGAGCTGCCCGGCTCCCGGTCGATGCGCAGCACGGCTCCGGATTCTTCCGCAGCCTCCTTCAGTGCGGTTACATCAATAGAGGTCAGAAAGCCTGAGGACGTGGACTCGATGACATAACTGCCGGGCCCGGGGACCGGCGCGGGCCCAAGGGAGGCCCGGTCCTCGGGGAAAACCCGGCCGATGGTTTCCTGGGTTTCAACGTTGACCCTCCGCAGCATGGTTTCCACTCGGATTTCACGGGTGAGATGTGCCAGGAAGAGCACGAGCCCGATGACACTGGCTATGGCGAGCACGAAAGCAACGGTCACGGAGATTTCCGGTACGAAGGAAGCGTTTCCGTTCCCTTCTTCGCGGACGCTCCGCAGGACGGTCAAGGCGAAGGCAAAGGCAGCCAGGAAGAGGGCCAGGGTCCCGTGGACAAACCTGTCCGAGATGAACGTCCGCAGCAGCCGGGGCGAAAACTGGCTGCTGGCAAGCTGCAGGGTGACCACAGTCAGCGAAAAGGTCAACGACGTCACCGTAATCAGAGACCCGGAAATGGCCTGCAGGACTGATCTGGCGGCCTCCGGCCCTCCGCTGAAGAGAAAAACTGCCACGCTTTCAGGCAGCTGCCCGTCAACTGAAGCATCGACCGCAGGCAGCACAGTCCCCATCAGGACGGCCAAGGCAACAGCCAACGCCGGAAGCGGCCAGAGCTGCGTCCGGATTTCGTCCAGCCACTGCGCGCGGCGGCGGGCCCTCAGCAACAGCGGGCCTTCATCCAGGCTGCTTCGCCCATAGTTCCCACTCCTTTGCGAAGAACGGATGCCGGCCGGCAGTTCCTCACAGAGTCTTTCACGCCTACTTGAGGCTGGCCGGACCACTCGTGAAGAGCATACTGCTGAAAAAGCTACCTATCGGCGGGGCGGCCGGCTTGACTGAGGTCCTTCACGATCCGGGGTGCCGCGCGCAGGAACCGTACCCACCGGTCCCGGTGCTGGCCGAGCCGGCCGCGGAAGGACATGTCCGCATAGATGTCACGGGATAGGTGGACTTCACGCACCGGAAGAACCGCACGGAACAGCATCCTTGGCTTGTCCTTCAGTGGAGCTTGGGCGAGGGCGATGAGGCGGGCACTCCCCGGCTCTCTGGCCATCAAGCGGTTGCGCCATTCCGTGGAGGCCTCGGGCCAGTCCACCGTCTCTGCCTCGGCCTCGGGAAGGAGGTCCTCAAGGAAGGGGCGTATGGCGGCAAGTGAGCCTGTGGCTGCCGAGATGTCCAGAATTGCCCCTGCGTGCGAATCCTTTTTTGTGACTTCCGCGAGAAATTCGAGTTCCTGCCGGCACGCCGGCAACTGGGTCGAGCGCAGGGAATGCAGTGCCAGGATCAGGATGCCCAGCGGCTTTGCGGGAACGCGGACGTTCTGGCCTGCAACTTCAAGGTCCTCGGTGTTGGCCCACATCCGTTCGTAGGCGTCGGCGGGATCATTCTCCATCCCCGGGAACCGGAAGTGGACGTCGATGCAGCACGGCCACTCCGGGTGGTCGACAGTGACCGAGTGCTTGGGAAAGGTGGTGCTGTCCGGATCCACGGGGCGCTCCCGCCAGCCACGCTCCTTTAGGCCGCCGACCATGGCCTCCAAATCGGCCGGCGCCACAAAAACATCCACGTCAGCCGAAACCTTGGGCAGGCGCAGCCCCTGAAGCACGCTCGCCGGACCCTTGATGAAGAAGGCCCGGATCCCCAAGCTGTCCGCTACGCGTGACACCAATGCGTGGCCCAGGAGGACGGCCTCAGGGATGCTCAGTTGCGTCTTGTCGGCCTGGTTCTCCATCTTGGCCTAACCGCGCGCCCGGCGGCCGACGGCAGCGAGCTCGGGCTCAGCCTCAGCAGTTGGAGCCGTTGCGGAGGTGTAGGTTCCGTAGTAGGAGTAGGCGTCCGTTCCGCGGGTGGGGACGTAGTTCAGGACGGCGCCCAGGATGCGGCCCTTGACCTTGTCCAGGTTTCCCAGCGACTGAGCCAGCTGCTCCTGGGTGGTCCGGCCAGACCGAATGACCACAATGGCACCGTCCGCCGCGCGGGAGAGGACCGCCGCATCCGTGACAGGAAGCAGCGGAGGAGCGTCGATCAGGACGATTGCGTTCTCGGCCAGGGTGTTGAGCATGTTCTTCATGGCCTGCGATCCCAGCAGTTCGCTGGGGTTCGGCGGAATGCGGCCGGAGCCGAGGACCGCGAGGTTCGGCAGGGCACCCCAGGGCTGAAGCACATCGGCGAGCTCCGCAGTGCCGGTAAGAACATCCGTGACCCCGACTCCCGGAACCAGGTTGAAAACGTCCACCAGGGTGGGGCGGCGGAGGTCGCCGTCGACCACTACAACGTTCTCCCCGGCTGCGGCCAGAGTGACAGCCAGGTTGGCCGTGACGGTGGACTTGCCTTCTGCCTGCACGGAGCTGGTCACCACGATGATCCGCGGCGGCTGGTCCACATCAAGGAAGCTGAGGTTGGTGCGCAGTTCGCGGAGGGCCTCGGGCATTGCCCCGCCGGCGTCGTGGACTTCCTCAGCAGTACCGGCGTCAAGGATGGTGCTTTTCTCGTCCAGGCGGTGGTCCACGGGCAGGGTGCCGATCACGGGGACGCCGAAGAGCCGCTCGATTTCGGTGGAGTTGCGGAGGCGCCGGTCCAGGTGCCGGCGGACCAGCGCATAAGCCACGCCGAGGGCCAGGCCCACGAGCGCGCCCAACGCCAGGGTGAGCTTGACGTTGGGGGAAACGGGACTCGTGGGGAGCACTGCCTTGCCCAACGGAAGCACCCGCACAGCCGACGCCGGGGCGGCGGCTGGAGTGCCGGCGTCGGGCCCTGCTGCGGCACCGGGCTCAACAACAGTCTCGGCGGGAGGTGCAGTTTCGATCGCTTCCACCTGGGCGGCGAGGCCGTTGACCCAGGCATCGGCCACGCGCTGGGCGGTGGCCGGGTCCGTGGACTGGGCGGTCACGCGGATCTCGGCGGTGTCCAGCGGGACCTTCACGCTGATGGTGCCGAGCAGGGCGTCCGCAGTAGTTTTCAGCTCCAGGGAGGCGATGACGCGGTCCGCCACGAGCCGCGACTTGGCCACGGACTCGTAGTTCTTGACCTTTGCCTTGGCCAGGCTGTCGCCGGCGAGTGAGAGGCTCACGTTGTCCGAGCCCGGCGTCACCACAATCCCGCTGGAATCGGACGAGTAGATCTTGGGCTGCACAACGGTCCAGCCGAACGCCGCCAGCGTGGCCAGGAGGGTGAAGGCGGTGATGGCCTTCCAGTACGTCCGGACCACCCGGAGGTAGTCCGATAGGTCCAGGCCGGCGGGGGCTTCCCCGGGGGTGGCTGTGGTGACGCTCAAGATGGTTCCTTCCACTCAAAGTTTGTGTGTTCCGGCCCGGTCTTCGTTGCCGGGTCATTGCATCGAGTGGTCCCCCACGCGCCTTGGCGGCTAGCGGCCGCCGTTTTTCAAGACTGCTTTTCCGACGAGCTGTTCCGTGGCCTTTACGACGGCGGCCCGGTAGCCTTCCGGGCGGCCGTGGACTCTTGCGACTTCTTCCGCGAGTTGGTCCATTGGTATTGCCCTTTTCGTGGCGTCCCAGATGGCGGGGCCGATTCCGCTCAGCCGCACGATCTCGTCTTCCAGCATCACCAGGAGGTCGCCGTCGATGGTGACGGCGTCTTTGGCTGGTGCGCGGCGGATGTGGTTTTCCGGGGTGGGTCCGGGTTCTTGCGCTTCGGTGGCTGCTGCTGCCCACTTAGGCTTGGACTTCAGCTGGTTCCGGAACAGCGGCGCCAGTGCCGCCGGCAGGTCCGACGCTTCCGAGTAGGTCACCTGCCAGACTCCCCCGACGCTGTCGATCAGGCGGCATAGCGACTGCAGCGGCTCCTCGATCGCGCCCTGCGAGGACGAATCCGGGATCAGGGCGAGCACGGCGTCGGCCAGAGGTACCTTGGTCAGCATTGGCGCGGCGCCGGTTTCCACCCGGTCCAACAGGACGATGGACTGGATGAAGGGCTTGGCGGGTGCCGGCTGGAGGCCGAGCCGGTCCGGTCCCACCTGGCGCTTGGGCTTGCCGGACCCCTGCTTCACGGACAGCGGCTTGGGGTAGGGAACGATTGAGCCGTCGGGGTGGATGGCTACGGTTTCGTCCGTCACGTACCCGTAGGTCCTGGCCAGCAGCGAGGCCGCCGTGGTCTTGCCGGTCCCGGACTTGGCCACGAGCGCCACCACCGCACCCGTGGCCGGATCCGCGACTCCGCAGGCGTGGAGCATCATGAGCTCCCCCGCGTTGGCCAAGATGGCGGCGACGGTGAGCCGGGACGTGAGGTTCTCAGCCAGCTCCTCAAAGGAGGCGGCCTGCAGGAGGAAAGTGCCGCCGTCGTGCGTTGGGGTCCTGTACTCGACGGAGGCCGAGTAAGGCTGGTCCGCGTTGGGTTCGTCCGGCAGCGGCGGAGCCAGGGGCGTTTCAGTGGTGGTGCACCTTGTCCAGGCCGACCGCATGCTGTCCTGCTGCTCGGGTGTGACCTTGCTGCCCCAGCGAACGGCGAACTGCACGCCCACCGGGGCCAGTTCCATCGAACTTGGTGCCGCCGCCACCGATCTTGAAGTACTGAGGCGTCGCACCATTGAGCCACGTCGCGGTTGCGCTTATCGCTCCCGTCGACGCCGAAGCTGGCGGAACCGCAACAGCGGTCACGAGAACCGGTACCGACCACGCCACACCCTTGACAACCCTGCGGCGGCTGAAGCTGGCTGCTTCGCTGTTCGCGACCTTTGCGTTCGTAGTCTTAGACAATTGCGTCCCCGTATCGTTTCAACTGCGGCCAGCCCTGTTGGACGGACAGCGTGCTTTGGCCGCGTTTTCCCGGCCCTGCCCACTCTTACGAACGGCACTTAAGGTTCCGTCAAACTAATTGCAAGATTGAGTCAATATTCGCTGTGAACGGCCGTTGAGGTTCTGCGAACGATGAACGGCGCGTTTTCGCAGCGCTCATGTCACCCCTGGCGCTCACCTGCTGCGGACCGGGGTCACAGCAAAACGATCGTGTCGATAGATCTCAGACCTGGTCCCGAGAGTCTGCTTCCGCCGGGACCGCACTGCCTGGGGAGGAGAGGCCCAGCCGTCCTCGGGTCAGGACCGCCACCACCGCCATGAGCGCTCCGAACGTCAACGCCGAGATCAGGTAGTACATGGTGATGGTCGGCCCATCTGCGGAACCGCTGAACATCCGGATGATCAGTCCCCCTGTGGCGTTCTGCGCCCCATGGAGAAGCATCACGATCAGGACACTGCCGTTGGTGGAGTTGTAGGCCCACGCCAGGACGAAACCGTTGACGACTGTGGCCAGCAGATGGGCGACGGTCTCGCTGGGATTTTGCACGAACAGGGCGTTCGGCAGGTGCCAGAGCGCCCAGATCACCGAAACGATCAGCGCGGCAAGCAAGGGCGGATATCGCCGGTTGGCAGCGGGCTGGGCATACCCCCGCCATCCGGGCTCCTCGGCCAGCCCGGTAAAGAAGGCAATGCTCAGAATGCCCAGCGGCAACAGAGTGTAGAGCAGCGCCCAGTTCTGCCCCAGGGCTGCAGCCGTTGCCCCGGGAAGGAAGACCCAGGTCGCAGCGATCCCCAGAATCGGGACAGCAAGAAAGACGAACGCGTACCACAGGGGGTGGACCCGCCACCGGACAAGGCTCCGCGCCAGCTCCTTCACGCCACGCGCACCCTGACTCAGGGCAAGGACCACCACGGCAGCAATCAGCGGGCCCGCGGCAGCAACCTGGTTCATCACGGCCGCCAGGGCTCCGTCAGGGTCCAGAACGCCCGCCTGGGTCCCGAAAAATCCGCCGACCAATAGTGGCCACGCGATCCCGTAGGCGAGCACCGTGTATGCGAGTAGCCCGTGTCTGGCCACCCAGCGCCGGAGCTTACCGCCCCCGGCGTCCGTCCCCTCCCGGGAACCAGGAGGTTGGCGTGGTGGATGGAATTGAGGGGCCACGAGACTGTTCTCCTTCGAACTCGTTTCAAGCCCTGACCTGCGGTTCCTCGCCCCCGGCTGCTTCTCATGTTGCCCGTCTGACGAAGCAGAATCAAGCATGAATGTCCACGATCACGGACACGTCCCGGCTACGAGCTCCAAAGGAAATGTGGCCGAAAAGATTCGACGTCCACAGCCCCCGAGGTGCCGCGGCCCCGTTGCGCGTTGGGCGAACAGGCGGACCGGGCCGCGCTATATACAAGCAGCGAGCAGTGGATGTAAATTCGGTTGACGGGACTTATCCGCATCGGCGGCGTCCCCTTACCCGGTCCTTCTGCATAGACCGCGGGAAGCTGCTGTAGCATCGCGGCGGCACAGGATGCAGGCATGGAATGAGCCACAATGTCCACCTCGCACTACCAGCATTTCCTCGATGAAGCCACCATTTTCGATCCAACCAGCGACTGCCCCCTCGGCCCTGACTGCCTCTACGGGCTGTATGTCAGCTGGTGCCTCCTCAAGGGCTTCCATCCACACTCCGACGCGGCATTCCGCGCCGCCATGGAACGGTCCGGGATCGACATGAGTGACAGCAAACTCATGATGCACGGCCCCGCTGCGGCCGAGTACATCCTGGCCAGCTACCCGGCCGTGGCCTGATGACCGTAAGGGCGGACGACGACACCCTCTCGCAGAGTCCGCCGCCGGACCCGCTGAAGTGTTTGACCTGCGGGAACGGCGACACTCTGGAAATCACCGCCATAGACGCGCTCGACGCCGGCTCCCCCTTTGCGGGGTCGCCCTTCATGGTGGCGGTGACGTTCACCTGCAGTGAGTGCGGGGTTCCCTGCACCCGCGACGCCGACGTTTCGGAGGTGGCCCGGATCCTCAACCGGCCCGGCAACACCCCTGAGGTGCTGGTGTTCGGCAGCCATTACATCCACTGCGGCCGGCCCATGGCCGCCGTGGGCACCGAACTCCGCAGCGTCCACGGCAGCTACTCGTACCGTCAGGTCCCGGAGGCGCTCAGCGTTTACCTGTCCACCCGGGTCCTGCGGTGCGTCTGCGGGTTCCAGATGGAGATCCCGGACGCCCCGACTCTCCGGTAGCAGGCCTCCCTCCTCGGGCATGGGCGGCCAGCACGGTCGCAGGCCGCCCATATCCCGTAAAGGTCAGACGCGCTGGGCTCCGGCCTGTCCGTTGCGGACCACAAATGAGGCGTCAACGGCAGCCGGTGCAGTTGTGTCCGCGGCGGAAGCCACCACGAGGTAATCGCTGCGGAACTCATCCGGAGTCACCGTACAGCGGGTCCAGCCTCGCTTGTCCGGGTTGATGTACTGCGTGTGCGGGTTGGCTGGCAGGCCGTTCTTGATCGCCTGGGCCCAGCCGCATCCGGAACTGATGGACGTTCCAACGAACTCTGTGCTGACGATCTTCGAGGCCGGGTCCGCGTGGTCGAGCAGGACGTCGTTGACGAACGCGGAGTGCCAGTCACCGCTCAGGATCACCGGGTTGGCCGGGTTCTGCTGGTTGATGAAGTTGGTGAGGCGGTTGCGTGAGACAACGTAGCCGTCCCACTGGTCGTGGTTGACCGAAAGGACCTCGGACGGGTCGTAGTCGTACTGGGCCATCATGGTCTGCTGGGCGAGGACGTTCCAGCGGGCCGATGATGAGCCGAGGCCTTTGAAGAGCCAGTCTTCCTGCGCATCCCCAAGAAAAGTCCGTGATGGGTCGTAGACGTCAGGGTGCTGCGGGCCGCCCGGGAAGTTCTCCGTCAGCTGGTCCGAACGGTACTGGCGGGTGTCCAGGACGTGGAACTTGGCCAGGTTGCCGTAGTCCAGTCCCCGAGAGAGGACCATGTCCGGGCCGGTCGGCCGTTGCGGGCGGCGCAGCGGCGGGTGCTCGTAGTAGGCCTGGAAGGCGTTCGCGCGCAACTGGAGGAAGCGCTGCGGGTGGTTGGATGCCTCGTTGTCCGGCTGGGACACACCGTCGGCCCAGTTGTTTTCAATTTCGTGGTCATCGAAGGTCACCACGAACGGGAAGCGGGCGTGTGCTGCCTGCAGGTCCGGCGAGCTCTTGTACTTTGCATGGTTGTTCCGGAAATCGGCGAGGGTCTCGTGGTTCCTGCCCTCATAGGTGTAGTCGCCCACGTGCACCACCAGGTCGAGGTCCTCTTGCGCCATGGTGCGGTACGCGGCGTAGCGGCCGCCCGCCCACGACTGGCACGAGGCCAGTGCGAAGGTAATTTTTCCCGGGTCCGATCCGGCAGCCGGTGCTGTGCGGGTGTGCCCGACCGGGCTTTCCTCGTTGCCGACGCGGAACCGGAACCAGTAGTCCGCGGAGGGGCGCAGCCCGGCCACTTCCGCATGCACGGAGTGCGCCAGTTCAGGGGTGGCGCTCTCACTGCCTGCCTTGATCACCGTGCGGAATTCCGGGTCGGCGGCAACCTGCCAGCTCACCTGCACCTTGTACGGGGGCATGCCGCCCAGCCCGTCTGCTGCCTGTGGTTCGGGGGCCAGCCGGGTCCACAGCACGACGCCGTCCGGTGTGGGATCACCGGATGCGACGCCCATGGTGAAGGGGTTCTGCGGAAAGCGCGGTTCAGCCCACGCGGGGGCCGTCGAGAAGCCGTAGATGGCTGCTGTCGCGGCCGCGCCCCCGGACAGGGCGAGGAACCGGCGGCGGGATGTGGCAAAAGAACTGGACATGATGTCTCCTCCAAGGATTCGGCTGATGTCCCGCCCCATTCAGCCAGTGCCACCTAAGGGACCGTGAACCCGTGATGAACGGGCCGACAACTGGGCAAAGACAAACTAGCCAACTCCTCGGCAGCCGCAGCCGGTCCGGGGTACTATTGCCGCTCGCTGGGAAGGTCAAACCGGGGGGGACGAAGTTGAGCGAGAACACTGATCAGTCAACGCCACCAACACAGGCCGCACCACCCAAGCTGGACGCCTCGCCGGCACGGATCACCGCCGGCATCCTCTCCACGGTGCTGGGCGTATGGCTGCTCTTCTGTTCGGGCCTGGTATTCCTGGACGTCTATGCATCGTTTACGGATACACGCGCCGTTGCCGCCATCCTCCTCGTCATCGCGCTGGCTACGCTGGTCCTGGGTATCGCGTGCATGGTGCTCGCACGCGACCGCCGTTCCGGGCCCGCCCTGTCACTGGTGGGTGCACTGACCGCCGCGATCATAGCCTCGCTGCTGGTGTACAACGCGTACGGGCTCCTGGTCCTCGTACCGGCACTGCTGCTGGGGCTCCCCTCGATCCTGCTGCTGCTTAATGAGACCCGCAACGTGGTTGAGGCCCGCAACGCCTGACCCGGGTTCCCGTCATCCTGACACGGAGAAATCACCGGATGGAAACACCCCGGCAACCTTCCCGGGGCATGCTGTGACTACGGGGACATCATAAGCAGGGGGCACAGCATGAGCACACAGCAGGCACAGAAGGTAAAACTCCAGCCGGGCGACTACATCGAGGCGTGGCACAACGGCAAGCTTTTCCACCGGGGCCGGGTGACCGACGTCGTACCTTCACTGGAACTGATCTGGATCCGGGACGCGAGGACCGGCACGCGGAAACTGCTGGATCCTGAAGCCCTGGAGATCGTAGTCACCGAGGCTCCCGCGGCTGTTTAGGTGCTTGCGCTGCCGGGCAAGGCCTAGAATTTGGGAATGACTTCTTCGCCTGACCATGAGCTGCTCCTTGAGCTACAGGACCTGATCATCGGCGCTGACTCGGTGGCGGACTTCCTTGGCGGCCTCTCCGCCATTGCCGTGTCCGCTGTCAGCCGGTCCTCCGGGTCCGATATTGAGTGCGGAGTCACGCTCAAACATTCCAAGAAGACCGCCACCGTGGGCGGCAGCAGTCCGCGGGCCATCCACCTGGACAAGATCGAGCAGCGGGTGGGCGACGGTCCGTGCATCCTGGCGCTGAAACTGAAAAAGCCCGTCCTCATGGCCGATGCCCGCACCGATCCGCGCTGGCCCGGCTACCAGAGGTTCCTGGTGGAGGAGGGCTGCCTGAGCGTCCTTGGCGTGCCCATGGAACTGAGTGAAGATGCCAGCGCCGCCCTGAACTTCTTCGCGCCCTCCACCGGAGTGTTCACCGAGGAGATCATCCGCGAGGCTGACCGCTTCGCCCAGATCGCCGGCCGCGCCGTCCGCCTCGCCGTCAGGGTGGGCACCGCCGAGGCCGCCGCGGACGATCTCGCCGCAGCGATGTCCAGCCGCACAGCCATCAACCTCGCGTGCGGGATCGTCATGGGCCAGAACCGCTGCAGCCAGGCCGACGCCATGGCCATCCTGATGAAGGTCTCCAGCCACCGGAACCAGAAGCTTCGCGACGTTGCCGAGGAGATCGTCCTCAAGGTCTCCGGCGAGGAACCCGCCACCTACTTCGACAAGTAGCGCTCCTGCCGTAGGGTGGCCGCATGGAACTCCGACTCGAAGTTGTGCAGGTGCCCGTTTCCGACGTGGACAGGGCCAAGGCCTTCTACACTGACCAGCTGGGCTTCGTGCTCGATCACGACGCCGAACACATCCCGGGGATGCGCGTTGTCCAGCTGACCCCGCCGGGATCAGCCGCGTCGATCGTCATCGGCACCGGCATGAACACCATGGTGCCGGGCAGCCTCGAGGGGCTCCAGCTGGTTGTCCCTGACATGGCTTCGGCGCGCAGCGAACTGCTGGGCCGCGGCGCCCCCATCAGCGAGGTCCAGGACCTGGGCGGCTTCCTGTTCGCCCATTTCAGCGACCCGGACGGCAACCGGTGGGTCATCCAACAGATCCCGCCGAAGGCCGCTTCGGCCTGACGGCTGTTAGATTTGAGCCTCAAGCTCGGCGAGGCTCACACGCGAGCCGTCGTCCTGGGCTTTCGCAGCACGGAAGTCGGCGAGGTCCGCTGCCTCCTCGCGTTGCTCGTCAGGGCTAACGCCCGCAGGCACAGCGCCAGATTCGGTTTCCATGCTTCCATCCTAGGGCCGCTTCAAAAGCGAGTACTCACTACTCGGGCGCCCTCTTGACGGGGTTCATACAATGAATGGATACCGACTCTGGGGGTTGGACCATGCAAACTGAAGCTCAGTTCGTTGTGCGGGACACAGGCGTCCTGTTGAACATCCGCGGGCACTCCGAAGCAGCCTTGGCGCGCTCGCTTGCCCGGGCGGCCGCCTCGATAGCCACAGATCTTGCGGGTTCGCCCGTGGAAAGCACAGTGACACTGCTGCGGCCGGAGGCCACACCCTGCACTGCGGCAACGCACGACGGCGCCGGCGAACTTTCGCGCTGGGAACAACACACCGGGCGGGGCCCCACAGCGCGGGCACTGAACGGCGGATTGTCCATCGTCCTCAACGATCACTGCCAGGATGACCGGTGGCCACCCGGATACCTCACCAACCTCAGAGCCGCCGGCTTCCGGTCCGCCGCGGCCGTCCCGCTGCAGCTCACGCGCGGCTACCGCGCCGCACTGACGTTCTACGCGGTGGAAGCGAACGTGTTCGCCCCGGCTACCGCCGCCCACATCCTGTCCTTCTCCGACGTTGCCGCCAAAAGCCTCACGCTGGCCCTGCAGATCAGGGCTGACCTGGTGCTCTCCGCGGAACTCCGCACCGCGCTCCTCAGCCGCACCGGAATCGACACCGCGTGCGGCGTGGTCATGGGCCAGGACCAGTGCTCCTACGACGAAGCGCTTCTGGCCCTCACCAAGGCAGCCAAAAACCGGGACCTCTCGCTCCGCGAAGTGGCGCAGGGCATCATCCTTTCACTGACCGGCGGGTTGCCGGCTCCGGGCGTTGTGCTGGCCACGCACGCGGTCGAGGCCGCGGACGCGGAGGCGGTCGAAGCCGCGGACGCCGAGGCGGCCCCGCACATCGAACCGGCAGTGATGCAGGAGGCCTGAGGCAGGGGGCTGGGTCCTTGCCTCAGGCGCCAACACAAGCGGGCGCGGGCATGGAGGGTGATGGCCCCGCCCCCGGCGGGGGGGGCGCCGAACGGGGGGGGGTGCCCGCGTCCGCCGGGCTGGGGGGGCCGGGGTCGGC
>NZ_JAFCTI010000022.1:0-32919 GCF_049895945.1 Pseudarthrobacter sp. DSP2-3-2b1
GGGATCAACCTGCCCGAAACCGCACCACCCCAAAAACTAGCCCAGTGACTCCACACAGCTTGACAACTTTCGAGCGTTGCTGTTAAACGTGCAGTAAGTGAGAGAGGGTCAGACGGTGCGGACAACGTCCTCGTAGCTGAACTTGGGCTTTGCTGCGCCCCAGGCATCTTCCGCGGGCTGGCCGATGTTGACCACGAGGAAGCTCTTCTGATCACCCGCGGGGAAGAAGGCTGCGTCGATGGCGCTGAAATCGGCTCCGGTCATGGGGCCGGCGGCGAGGCCCAGCGAGCGGACGGCAATGATGAAGTAGCCGGCCTGCAGGTGGGCGTTGTTGTTGCCGGTGGCGGCGGCCAGGTCCGGTGCGGCGTCGTACATGGCCTTCGGGGCGTTGTACTCCGGCAGGAAGGTGTCCCACTGCTCGGCCCAGGCGGTGTCGTAGCTGAGGACGGCAACCAGCGGAGCCGAGGCGGTCTTGGCCTTGTTTCCGTTGGCCAGCGTGTCAACGAGCGTGGCGCGGGCCTGGTCTGAGCGGACGTAGGTGACGCGGAGGGGCTGGGAGTTGAAAGCCGTGGGGCCGAACTTGGTGAGCTCGTAGATGGCGCGGGCCTGGTCCTCGGTCACCTCGCCGGTGAAGGAGTTGGCGGTACGTGCTTCGGCAAAGATCGCGTCGACTGCGGCCGGGTTGATAACTGCTTCTTCGTGGGCAATGGTCATTGACGTACCTTTCGCTGCGCAGCGCGCCTGTTTAGCGGCTGTCTGTTCCCCGTTCCATAGTTGCAACTTCAAGTGTTCCTGTCTTCTTCCCATGACGGCACGTGACGTTGCGCACT
The DNA here is from genome assembly GCF_049895945.1 of Pseudarthrobacter sp. DSP2-3-2b1. NCBI lineage: Bacteria > Bacillati > Actinomycetota > Actinomycetes > Micrococcales > Micrococcaceae > Pseudarthrobacter > Pseudarthrobacter sp. DSP2-3-2b1. The sequence continues at coordinate 831 of NZ_JAFCTI010000022.1, forward strand.
GGACGGCGCTTTGCTGCGCTGTTAAAGGTCCCCGGTAGACGGGGCGGCGCGGTATTGTTGCAGCGGAAGATCCCGGCCCGTCGCGGCACCCCCCTGAAAGGCCCCTGTCCATGAGCATGCTCGGAATGAAATGGAAGCTCCACGGCAACGGCAAATCGATCAAGCCGGGGCACGTGGTTGCCCCGGACGAGCGGCTGGCCTGGCCGCTGACCATCGGCGTTGGCATGCAGCACGTGGTGGCCATGTTCGGCGCCACCTTCCTGGTCCCCATCATCACCGGGATGCCGCCGGCCACCACCCTGTTCTTTTCGGGCATCGGCACCCTGCTGTTCCTGGTGATCACCAAGGGCCGTGTCCCCAGCTACCTGGGCTCCAGCTTCGCGTTCATCGCACCCATCATGGCGTCCCAGCAGCAGTTCGGCGTCCCGGGGGCGCTGGGCGGAGTGGTGCTGGCCGGCGTCGTACTTGCCCTCATCGGCGCCATTGTGCAGAAATTCGGCGCAGAATGGATCAACCGGCTGATGCCGCCGATCGTCACCGGCGCCATCGTGGCGTTGATCGGGTTGAACCTCGCCCCCGCCGCGAAGCAGAACTTCGACGCCGCCCCGATCACCGCCGTTATTACGCTCGCCACGATCATCCTGGTCAGCGTCCTGTTCCGCGGCATCATCGGCCGCTTGAGCATTCTGGTGGGTGTGGTGGTGGGGTACCTCGTGGCCATGCTCCGCGGCGAAGTGAGTTACGAAAAGATGGAGGCGGCTGCGTGGATCGGCCTCCCGCACTTCCAAACCCCTGAGTTCCACGTGGGTGTGCTCGGCCTCTTCATCCCGGTGGTGCTGGTCCTCGTGGCCGAGAACATCGGGCACGTCAAGTCAGTGGCGGCCATGACCGGCCAGAACCTCGACGGCGTCTCCGGCCGCGCGCTGATGGCCGACGGCGCCGCGACCGTGCTGGCCGGCATCGGCGGCGGCTCCGGCACCACCACCTACGCCGAAAACATTGGCGTGATGGCAGCCACGAAGGTGTACTCGACGGCGGCGTACTGGGTTGCCGGCGTGTTCGCCATTGTGCTGAGCTTCTCACCGAAATTCGGCGAACTGATTGCCACCGTCCCACCCGGTGTTCTGGGCGGCGCCGCCACCATGCTGTACGGCATGATCGGCGTTCTGGGCGTCAAGATCTGGGTCCAGAACAAGGTGAACTTCTCCAACCCCATCAACCTGACCACGGCCGCCGTCGCGCTGATCATCGGCATTGCCGATTACACGTGGGCCATTGGCGATCTGACCTTTACCGGCATCGCATTGGGCTCCACCGCCGCCCTGGTGATCTACCACGGCATGAAAGCCATCGCCAAGGCCCGCGGCACTGTGGCGGAACCCGAAACCGAGGTGGCCGGCCTTCCGCCCGCGGTGAAAGCCGCCGTCAATGCCGCGCAGAAGCGCGCGCCGAAAAAGCGCTGAGTCAGGCCGCGTGGCCGCCGCTGAGCTGTTGCGCGGCTGGTCCGCCGCGGCCAAAGACGGGCCGCGGTTCCGGGCGTTTGGGCACCAGTAGGCTCTCGTCTTCCGGGTGCAGCTTGAGTTGCCGTAACGCCCAGGGGACCAGGTACTCGCGCGCCCAGGTCAGGTCCTCGGTGCGGGCCTGGCGCCAGCTCCGTGGAGCCATCCGCTTAGGCTGCTGGGGCACCAGGGTGTGTGGAACGCCGAGGCTGTTCAGTACTGCCGCCGCGATGGTGTGATGGCCAAGCGGCGAGAAATGCAGCCGGTCCGGATCCCACATGCCCGGGTCCGAGAGTTCGCGCAGGAACCACAGGTCAACCATCACCGCGTCGTGGCGGGCAGCCACGGTATGCAGGTTCTCGTTGAAGATGGCCACTTTCCCGCGGATCTGGCTGAAGATTGGCGTCGCCCCCCAGTCCGGGCCGGCAAAAAGGACCACGGTGGCTCCGGAACGGGTCAGTTGCTCCACCCCGATATCGATTCTCTCGGCAAGGCGGTCAGGATCGCTGCGCCGGAAAACGATGTCGTTGCCGCCCGCCGAGAGAGTAACAAGATCGGGTTTCAGGTCCAGGGCCGGGCTGAGCTGTTCATCGAGGATCTGCCGAACCAGCCGCCCCCGGACGGCCAGGTTGGCGTACGCAAAATCCGGCTGGTTGCCGCTCAGTTCTTCTGCAACCCGGTCTGCCCAGCCCCTGTAACCACCCCCGCTGAGGGGCTCGGGATCACCGATCCCCTCAGTGAATGAGTCGCCTAAAGCAACCAGCCGGTGCCAAGGATGAGGTGCAGAATCAGCGGAGGCCTCCGGGGTTACCGGGTTTTCCTTCCAGGCATTCATGGCGTGCTCCCTGTTGTGTGGGGTCCCTTGAGGGCCGGTGATTCAACTGAAACAAGTCCACGGAAATCGGTGGTTTCCCGGTCAGGCGTAGTCGAGTCGTCCCGCGAGGCCGCCACGATGTTCATCGCGGCCTCACGAAGTCCCTGGTGGTTATGCCTGGCAACGGTCCGGAGGTACTGCAGGGCAACGACGTGGTCCAGCCCGTAGTCGGACATCAGCGTACTGACGGCAACGTCCATGAGGACCATGGAGCTTTCGGCTACGGCCCGTTCTGCGCTGGCTTCCGCGCGTTCGGCCACACGCAGCACAACCCGCAGCGCCCTGGCCACCTCCCGCGCGTAGGCCAGGGTTTTGACGATGTCCTCGCTGGTGAAGGCGTGCGGGGTGGAAGCGTAAAGGTTGATCGCGGCACTTGAAGCGGCCGCGGACACGATCGGCATGGACAGCAAGGATCTGACGCCGTGATCGGCGGCCGCGCTGGCGTATCCTGGCCAACGGCGGTCACGGGCAACATCGGCGAGGTGAACAAACTCTCCAGAACGCAAGGCCTCCAGCACGGGCCCGTCCTCGAAGGAGCACTGCTCCTGGTCCGCGGCCAGTGCCACGGCGCTGCCGGCAGCAACGGTGTGGGCAGACCCGTGGCGGAAGTATGTGGCGGCCCAGCTGATGCCGCGGTGATCGCCGTCGATGCCGCGCATGAACTCATGGGTTACTTCAGCAAGGAAAGTCTCTACGTCCTTGCTGTCGAACACCACATCCTGGGGATCGGGAAGTGATTCCCAGGCCGGTTGCGCCGGAGTCTCCGCGGCCATGATCCACGCCTTGGTTCGGAACGTGGCCCACTGCAAAACCTCTTCCTAGGATACGTCTGTATCGGTCAGGATGGGCGAAAGTACGGCAGATGGACGGAGAAGGGTGCCGCCCGGCACGACGCCGGACGGCACCCTTTCACACTGCGGGAATATGGGTCTGCCCGCGGCACCCACCGGTCACCCGGCGCTGAAGCTTTCCTCGTCGTCGTCCTTCGGTGACTTCTCCGCGGGAAGGTCGTTGCCGCTGCCGTCCGGCAACCCGGACGCCTCCTGGCCCGGCTCCGAGGAGAAGGGCTCGGAGCCCTGCGAATCCGCGTTCGATTCGTCAATTTCGGCTTCGGCGGAGGGCACCTCCGCGTCGCGCGGAACAGGCGGCTCCCCCGTTTCAAAACCCGGATCATTGGTGTCAGCCTCGGCGTGAAGCTGGTCCTCAGTCCCGCCGAACCGGCCGGCGCCGGGCTCGCCGGCACTGTCCTTGTCCTCTTCGTCGAAGTGGCTGAGGTTCGGGGTGCCCGTAGCGAACGTTTCGCCGTCGGGGCTGTCCTGGTTCAGGCCTGCCGCGTCAAAGTCCTCTTCCTCCCGGGGCTGGGCGAACTGCTTGCCGCCTGCACCGCCCATCTCCTGCTCGGCCGTGGGCGTGCCGTAGCCACCGGCTTCTTCTTCCGGCGTGGTGCCCTGACTGTTCTGACTCACGTTTCCTCCTGTTGTGGATGTGGATGAATCTGGCTCTGCAAATCTTGTGGCCCGCTAGAGGCCCTTGCCGCCCGTAACAGGCAGCACCGCTCCGGAAATATACGATCCCTGGTCCGAGGCCAACAGCACGTAGGCCGCCGCGAGCTCGGCCGGCTGGCCTGCCCGCTGCAGAGGCGTGTCCTGCCCGAAGGTGGGAAGCTTGTCCGGCCATTCGGTGGCGGGGATAAGGGGGGTCCAGATGGGGCCCGGTGCCACCGCGTTGACGCGGATCCCCTTCGGTCCCAACTCCTGGGCAAGAGCCTTGGTGAAGGCAACTTGCGCTGCTTTGGTCATGGCGTAATCGATCAGCTCGGGCGAGGGGTTGAACGCCTGGATCGAGGCCGTAGTGATGATCGAGGACCCGGCTGCCAGGTGCGGCACCGCGGCCCGCGCCGTCCACAGCAGGGAGTAGAGGTTGGTCTTGAACACGCGGTCGAATTCCTCGGTGGGGAGCGACTCGAAACTGTCCCGGTTCTTCTGGTAGGCCGCGTTCAGCACCACCACGTCCAACCGGCCAAACTCGGCCGCCGCATCCGCCACGATTCTGGTACTGAACTCCTCTTCACGCCCGTCCCCGGCGAGCAGGAGAACCCGCCTGCCTGCTTTGCGGATCCAGTCAGCCGTATCCTGGGCGTCTTCTTCCTCTTCGGGAAGGTAGGAAATTGCGACGTCGGCCCCCTCGCGGGCGAAGGCGATGGCGGTGGCCTTGCCAATCCCTGAGTCCCCGCCGGTAATCAGGGCAGCCTTGCCCTGCAGCTGACCGTTGCCTTCGTAGCTGAGTTCGCCGTGGTCCGGTTTGGGGTCCATCGGCGCGGTAAGGCCCGGCTGCTGCTGTTCCTGCTTAGGGAACGGCCCCGCGTGGTAGCCGCCCCTCGGGTCTGTGGGCTGGTCCGTCTGCTTCTCGGTGTCGCTCATCGTCCGCCTGTCCAATATCGGTTTTCCAAGGGCACCCCGGACTTTTCCGGCCCTTCGAAACTATCCCGCCGGGCGGAGCAAGTCCACCATCGCGGGAAGAATAATCAGTAAACTTATCAAAAGTTGATCGCGGCGCAACTTCGGCCTAGTTTTGGAGCACCCGTCATGGGCCAGCCGGCCAATAACGGGCACCGCGGGAGGGGAAGCCATGTCCGATGTGGAGGACTTCACAGGCAAGACCGGCCGGAATGAAACCCGGGAGGAGCAGCTGGACAGGAACTGGGCCGAGCTGCTGCAGGAGCTCCGGGTACTGCAGACCGGCGTCCAGATCCTTGCCGGCTTCCTGCTGACGCTTCCGTTCCAAGAGCGCTTCGAGACCCTCGATGATTTCCAGGTGGGCCTGTACCTGGTCAACGTAGTGATTGCCTCCCTGACCACCGCCCTGATCCTCCTCCCGGTGAGCGTCCACCGGAGGCTGTTCCGCCAGCGGCTCAAAGCCACCCTGGTGTCCAGCGCCGATTCCATCACCAAGCTGGCTTTAGGCGGCGTGGGAATGCTGAGCGTGGGAACCGCGGCGCTGGTTTTTGATGTGACCATAGGCCGGGCGGCCGGTCTGACGGCAGGAGGCGTCCTGCTGGCCGTTCTTCTCGTGCTCCTCGTTCTTGTTCCCATACGGCTCAACAAGCGCGCCGCCACCGAATGATACGCAGTCAGGCCGGGCAGGGTATTTCAAGAAGGCAGCTGGGACCTAACGAAAGAGCGGATATGCGTAAATGGGCCAAGGAACACGGGCTGCTGCTGGTCAACGCCGGGTTGTTCCTGGCGTTTTTTGTGGGAATGATCCTGTCCGGGGCTGCGGCCTACAGCGAGGAGCAGGCAGCCCACGGCCAACCCGGCGTCAGCGTGCTGGAATATCTGTCCACCGGCAATTTTGTGGAAGCGACGTTTGAGAACTGGGAATCCGAGTTCCTGCAGATGGCGATGTACGTCGTTCTGACCGTTTTCCTGTTCCAGAAGGGCTCATCCGAATCCAAGCCGATGGGCAAAGAAGCCCCGCAGGACGAGGACCCCCGGAACGCAACCATCAAGGCCGCCACGCCTTGGCCGGTGAAGCGGGGCGGCATGGTGCTCAAACTGTACGAGCACTCATTGTCCCTGCTGCTGTTCCTGCTCTTCCTCGCCTCGTTCAGCATGCACGCCTGGGGCGGGTCTGCAGCGTACAACGAGGAACAGCAGAGCCACGGCGAAGCCACGGTCAGCGTCCTTGAGTTCATGGGAACCAGCCAGTTCTGGTTCGAATCCTTCCAGAACTGGCAAAGCGAGTTCCTAGCCGTCGCCGTCCTGGTGGGCGCGTCCGTCTATCTCCGCGAAAAGGGCTCCCCCCGAGTCCAAGCCGGTGGCCGAGCCGCATTACGAAACCGGCGCCTGAGCCCGCACCTGCCGGTGCCGGTGCCGGTGCCCCACCCGTTGGTGCCGCAACAACCAACTGGTGCGTTACGCGCCTTCCAGGACCTGGGTGGTAGCCCACGCCACGTACTTTGCGGCGTTTGCGACGGCGTCTTCCACGCTTGGGGCGACATCCAGCAGTTGGGCGGCTGCCACTACGCCATGCTCCGCCAGCTCCTCCGGCGTGACCAGGATCCGGCCGGCCACCACAATCACCGGGATGCCCCGCTCACGGGCGGCATCAGCGAGCGCGATGGGCGCCTTTCCGGTCAACGACTGCGAGTCCATGGACCCTTCGCCGGTGATGACCAGATCGGCGTTTTCCAGTTGGCCGGCGAGGCCGGTCAGTCCGGCCACCAGCGCAAATCCGCCTTCCAGCGTGGCATTGGTGAAGGCAAGGAACGACGCCGGGAAGCCGCCCGCCGCACCGGCTCCCGGTACGTTGACGTCCCGGCCCGTGGACTCGCGCAGGACCGAGGCCCAGTTGCGGAGCCCGGCGTCGAGCAGTTCCGTTGCATCCTCATCTGCCCCCTTCTGGGGACCAAAAACGTGGGCAGCTCCCGTGGGGCCGTACAGCGGATTCTGGACGTCCACCGCGATCCTGAAAGTTACGGCGGACAGCCGCGGATCCAGCCCCGACATGTCAAGGGCAACGATGTCGGCGAGGGACCCGCCGCCCAGCGGAACCACGTTTCCGGCGGCGTCGAGTGGTTTGAGCCCCAGCGCGCGCAAGGCGCCGCTGCCGCCGTCGGTCATTGCCGAGCCGCCGAGCCCCAGCACGATCTCGGTGGCCCCGGCGTCGAGGGCTGCCGCGATCAGCTGGCCGCAGCCGTAGCTGTGGGCCCGCAGCGCGTTCGCCGGGTTGGGCTCCATCTCAGCCAGGCCTGAGGCCTGCGCCGTCTCAAGGACGGCGGTAGCACCGGCGTCGGAATTCTTCCGGATGGCCCAAGCGGCCCCCACCGGGGCGAGGATGGGACCCACGACGGCGTTGAGCCGCTCCTCGTAACCCGCGGACACAGCTGCCTCCAGGGTTCCTTCACCGCCATCGGCAATGGGGAACTGTGTGGCGACGGCGTCCGGGTAGACGCGCAGGGCACCCTCGGCGATGGCGGCGGCGGCCTCGGCAGCGGTGAGCGAGCCCTTGAATTTGTCCGGAGCGATGAGAATGCGCATGCCGTCCATCATGCCATTCACCCGCGGGAAAGCGCTTGCCGATCCGTAATGCGGACGTACGGCTGGGCAGACAGCGGATCTTCGGCTGGCGGGGCTTCAGGCCGGCCTGCGCAGCCGGGAGGGTGCAGGGAAGGGGACGGTGCGCTGCTCTTCGGCGGCGCGCCCGACGAGCGCCGGGACGGCAAACGTCACCACCGGGCGGGCTTCGGCGTCATCCTTCGACCTGATAGTCAGGCTCCTGGTCCCGTCCGGAACGGAAGGGGTGAACACTTGCAGGTTGCGTGAACCCACGGTGGCGGAGTCCTGCAGCGAGTACTCTGTGCCGAAGTGGTCCTGGACCATGATATTCGGCGGCGCGCCGTCCTTTGATGCCAGGTGGATGTTCACCACCAGTCCGGTGTCCCAGATCTCGACGGACAGGACGGTGAATTCGGCCGATTGCGTGACATGTGTGCCATAGGTGGGTGGCAGCAGCATTCCGCGGAGGGAACCGGTGGCTGGCAGTTCAAGCATGATCGTTCCTGTTGCTCGTCCCCCGTCGCTGAGCGGCTCACGATTCGTCCGGTCGCCGGCCCTTGCCGGAGGGTTCGGCAGCGGAGTTAGTCCCCCTCGCGGCCCTGGTTCTCGAGCCGGAAGTTGGCGGACTGGCCGCCGCTGCATGTTCTGGTGGGTGATGTGAGCCGCAGCGGCGTGGCCTGGACCGCTCCCCGCAACTCCTGTGGCTGGCTCTGATTCCCAGCCACGGATTTCGAGTCCTTTCCGCAATCGCCAAAGTTAGTAAGGGTACTTATAAGTACCCGTCCAAGCCGGCTTTGTGTCAAGAGCCAGGAGAGGGGCAGCACCAATCCTGCGGAAAACGTGCGGAAAACGCGGCCGGCCGGCGGAAATTACTGCCGTTTGCGCAAAACCGCGAAGTACCCCGGCACCAGGCTGTCGCCCGAGGCCTCGGTCATCGGGTTCGTCTCAATCGTTGCGGTGCCGTCCTCCAGCAGGGTCCACCTTTCGGCCGGCAGTACGCGGGCGAGCTCCTCCGGTCCAAAGCGCCCCGGCATGGGCAGTTTCCTGATGGCAAGTTCCAGGGGCGCCGGAATGTTCCCCCGGGATGCGCCGAGGTGCGAAACATACTCCACCGGGTTTCCCTGAAAGTTCGTTTCCGCCAGGAAGACCGTGCCCTGCTCGCCCACCAACTCCAGCACGTTCTCCATCAGCGCCGCCTGGTCCGCCCGGTCAAGGACGTGGAGCACGCCGCGGATAAAGACGTTGACGTCCCCCGGCTCCCGGAGCCCGGTACCTGCCCCCGGCTCCGTCATGTCTCGCGCCAGGTAACTGACGTTGTCCATGCCCGCGGCTTCGTCGCGGGCGCGGGCCACTGCGTGCGCGGATACATCAACGCCGAGAACCTGCGGATAAAACCCCGCAAGCGCCCGGCTGAAGCCGCCGTGGCCACAGCCCACATCCACCACCGGAAGGCCGGGATCAAAATGGCGCTCCAGGACCTCACGGTAACCCAGTACCTCATGGTCGGTGCCGGAGTCCCACAGCACCTCGCTCCGCGCCCCGGTCTTGGCGATGCCGGCCCAGTAACGGTCCCAGGCCACAGCCCTGTCCTTGGGGGCAGCCCGGGACAGGCTGATGAGCTTGGGGAGGATCAGGTACTTCCGCAGGGCGGAGCGCACTGATGCAGCTGGGGAGGACACCGTTCAAATATAGGCCCGGAACGCCGCCAGAAGGTTTCCGCCGGGCTGTTCGTTGGCGCGCAGGTCCGGCGGCCGGGTTCTCAGGTTCGGCCAAATGCCACTCCGGACGCTCGTTCTCAGGCCGCAGCCACCTGTTCCTTCAGCAGCCACGCCATCGCTTCGTCCCGCGCGGTGAAGAACCGGGTGGGGCACGGCAGTTTATTAATGCCCAGGATGAAGTTGGCCAGCACTTTATCAACGGGCGACGCTCCCAGCAGCGCAATGCGGGATGCCTGGCAGGGGCGGCCAAAAACCGCGCGCGCTCCCCTGCTGACCTGCGCCGTGCTTGCCATATCCACCAGCATGGGATGCCTGCCGGTGCCACACAGCTCATTCACGCCGCGCATGGCGGCCTCGGCGTCGGCTTCGGAGATGGACACGCCGCGCTGCCACGTCAGCTGGACAACGCCCTGCCCATCCAGCCCCAGATCCGCCTTGACACCACCTGCCGGCTGATTCGTCACGATTACCCTCCACACACATTTATAAGGAATTGCTGAGCGCCGTCCCCCTACAATGTACTCATTCACCAGTGAACTGGTGCTAATTCAGCGCACAAAGGGGACAGGTTGCCAGGGGACACTCCACATGTCGCAACGGTGCCGTACCTGGCAGTCGTTGCCGACCCCGACGCCGGGCGGCGGCAATCGAGCTCGACAGCCCTGGAATCGGCGGGCTTCACCGTCAGCGCCACGGCGAACTCTGCGGGCCTGTCGGCCCTTCTTGACAGTTCCTCGCCCTCCGTCCTGGTTCTGGACAGCTCCCTCGCGGACATCGAGGCCGCGGCCCCGGCGCTGGTGCTCGTGGACCTCGACAGCCCGGCCGAGGTGAAGGCCGTGGAGCACGCTGGAGTCCGTGACTGCATCGCCAAACCGCCCGCGGCCAAGGAGCTCGTCCACCGCGCCACGGCGCTCATCAACCTGGTTTCGCGGCGGAACGAGGCCCGCCAGGAGGCAGAAACGCTGCGTGAAAGACTGCGGCAGGTCTCAGCTGCGGTCCGCGGCACCAACGATCCCCAGGAGATCGCCGACCTCGTGGTGAAGGGGTTTGGGGAAACCTTCAGCGCCGACCGTGTCTGGCTGACAACGTTCGACGACGAGCGGGTACCACCGATTACGGCCCAGTGGCACCGGCACAGGCTGGCACCGCTGCCGGACGGCCTGTTCAGTGATGAGGGGTCTGCCCAGCGGGCCGCGGATTTCCTGTGGACGCGGGCTGAAACCTTGACCGTGGAGGGCGCCCACCTGCCCGGGCCCGGCGATGTCGCGCTGCCTGCCGAACTCACCGCCCTCGGCGCCACGGCGTCGGTTACCGTCCCGATGGGGGAAGGCAATTCATCCCTGGGGATCATCTGGATAGCCCTGATGGACTCGCCAAGGGATTGGTCCCGGGCCGAACTGGGACTGATCCAGCATGTGGCCGGCAATGCGGCCCACGGCCTGATCCAAAGCCACCTGATCACCAGCCAGCAGCAGGTGGTCAAGCAGCTCCAGGAACTGGACAAGGCCAAAACCGACTTCCTGGCCACCGTCAACCATGAACTCCGCACTCCGCTGACCTCGATCATGGCGTACCTGGACATGATCCAGGAGAACACCTCCGATCCCGTCTCCCACGAGGTCCACCAGATGCTGGACATCGTGGTCAGGAACACCGAACGGCTGCGCCTGCTTGTCGAGGACATGCTCAGTGTCTCCCGCAACGGCCACGAAGAGAGTCCGCTGCACCTGACACCGGTCCGGCTGACGCGGACACTGGAGATTGTGACGGCCGCCCTCAGGCCGCTGGCCAAGCTGCAGAACGTCACCATCGCCGTCGCGCCCGCCCCCGAAGACCCCGAAATCCTGGCTGACGAGGTGCAGCTGCAGCAGGTCTTCACCAACCTGGTCTCCAACGCCATCAAGTTCACGCCGGGAGGTGGCCGGATTGACGTCGGCACCGCTTTGCACGCGGACGCCGACGGCGCGCGCCAGGCAACTGTCAGTGTTTCGGACACCGGGATGGGAATTTCCCAGGACGAACTAACCCATATTTTCACCCGTTTCTACCGCGCCTCCAACGCCATGTCCGGGGCCGTCCCGGGGACAGGCCTTGGACTTGCCATTACCCAGGACATCGTCAAACGCCACGGTGGCCGGATCGACGTCGCCTCGGAACTTGGTGCGGGGACCACTGTCAGCGTCAGCCTCCCCCTCGAAGGCCACGCCGTACAGGTTCCTTGACCAGCTCCGGCCCGTACACCATGCAGGATCCCTGAAACCCCGGAAGGAGGCCTCAATGTTCAGCGACGACGACCCCAGGCTGTCCCAGCTGCTGGACGGTATTGTCCGGCTTGCCTCCGGAGACCTCCAATCACGGATAGAAGTATCACCGGCCCGGGACGAACTCGACGCCATCATCATGGGCACCAACCTCCTGGCCGAAGACCTGCAGATCATCTACGAGGAACTTGAGCAGCGGGTGGAGGTCCGGACGCAACTGCTGCACGAGGCCCACCGTGAAATGCAGAAGATGGCCATGCAGGATCCCCTGACCGGCCTTGCCAACCGGTCTGCGCTCCTCGCGGCCCTCAAGTCTTCACGGGACGAAGACAACGAACTCCCAACCCAGCCCGTCGTCCTGCTCCTTGACCTGGATGCCTTCAAATCCATCAACGACACCCTCGGCCACGCGGCAGGCGACGAAGTGCTGATCACCGTTGCGGAGCGCATCCGCACCGCAGTCCGCGCCACAGACGTTGTGGGCAGGCTGGGAGGTGACGAATTCGCCATCGTCATGCCGGCCACGAGCGTGGACCAGGCCGCCATTGTTGCCCAACGGATCCTGGCGGCGCTGAAGGAGCCGATCGACCTGCCGGACCGCACCATCCGCTGCGGGGCGAGCATGGGACTCAGTATCGGGGAAGCACGGCGGACACCGGAGGACCTCATGATGGAGGCCGACGTCGCCATGTACGCCTCCAAAGCCGAGGGACAGAACCGGCTCCATGTATTCGAACCCGGGCTCCTCCTGGTCCGCCGGCTCCGCAGCCAGCTGCTGGACGATCTCCGGGCCGCCATCAAGGGCGAGGGTCTGATCCTGCACTACCAGCCGGTGGTGGAGCTGGACACTGGACGGATCGAGGGCGTGGAAGCCCTGGTCCGGTGGAACCACCCCTCGCGCGGCCTGATCATGCCTGACGAATTCATTCCGCTGGCCGAAGACGCCGGGCTCATCTCCGAGCTGGGCCTGTGGGTACTGACCACCGCTGTTGGCCAGCTGCGCACGTGGATTGACGCCGGCGTGGTGGACAGCCGCTTCTCCGTCCGCATCAACATCTCCGCAACAGACCTGCAGAGCCTGCAGTTTATCGAGGACGTCCGCGGCGTCCTGAAGGACACCGGGGTACGGCCGGAACAGGTTGTCCTCGAGTTGACTGAAGTGGCCATCGTCAAAGGCAACGAGCTGGACCGGTATTCATTGGGCGGGCTGCGCGGACTGGGCGTGGGAATTGAGATCGATGACTTCGGCACGGGCTACTCCTCCATCAGCTACCTCCGCCGGCTCCCCGTGGACCGGGTCAAGGTGGACCGCTCGCTGATTGTTGGCCTCGGCACCGACCCCAGCCAGCCGCCGCTGGTGGCTGCAGTCCTCCAACTGGTGCGCGCCTGCGGCCTGGAAGCTGTGTGGGAGGGCGTGGAGACAGCCGAACAGGCCGAGCACCTCAGAAGCCTCGGCTGCCTCAGCGCGCAGGGATACTTCTTCAGCAAACCGGTCCCGCCGGAGAATATACCGGAGTTGCTGGGCGGGACACCGGCTGAAAAGTAATACCGGTTGACGATTTAGGGGCTGCACTTTGGTTCGTGCCGATATACGATCAACTTGCGGCACCCGATTCTTCGCGGGCAGGAAGAACGGCATACATCAGCACTACGGAATTTCGAAAGCGTCTGAAACTTGAAAACAAAAGGGCCAGCGGGCCATTACTTCGTCAGTTGGGGGCGTCGCTAATGACTGTTCGGGTGCAAGCATGGGGAATTATTGCTGCTGTCCTGGCGGATTCCGATCCCGCCGGAGCAGCAGTGCGGCAACGGCTGAGCGACAGCCTGGGCGAAAATCCGGGCGTGCCCGAGCGCGCGTTGCTGGAATACCTTCTGGAACGGCGCCAACAGGACAGCGCAAACGGGGGAAATCCCGACGCCGCCCGCTCGCTTCAGCCGCTGAATGCCATGCCACCGCTGCTGGCTGAGCGGTTGGACTCACTGCGAAGCCTGTCCCGGATCAGTGCGCTGCTGGAAAAGCAGATGCTGATGACCGCGTTCCAGCCAATTTACGGACTTGGGTCCAGGAGCGTCGTCGGTGTTGAGGCGCTATCGCGGTTTGTCAGCGATGACGGTGCCGGAGCGGAGCTCTGGTTTGCCGAAGCTGCAGCCGTAGGCCTGGGCGCCAACCTCGAATTCTCGGCGCTGGCATCAGCTGCGGCCGCTGCGGCCTCACTCCCGGAGCGTCTTTACGTTGCCCTCAACATCTCGCCGAAATCATGCCTCGATCCTCGGCTGCCTGAATTGTTCGATCACATCGAGCTGCCAATTAGCCGCATCGTCCTCGAATTGACGGACGGAATTTCGGATGAGGAATACTCGCATTTTATTGCCGCCATTACGCCCCTTCGTGACCGCGGGCTGCGCATAGCAATTGACGATTCCCACCCCAATGCCGGCACGCTGAGCCGCATGCTGCATTTACGTCCCGACTTCATCAAACTCGGCAGGAACATGATCAGCGGAGTGGACCAGGACCCCTCCCAGCAGGCGCTGGCCGCATGCATGGTGGACTTCGCTGAGCAGATCGGCTCGGTCCTGGTGGCAGAGGGCGTGGAAACGGCCGAGGAACTCCGGGTCCTTACCGAGCTGGGCTTCAGCGCCGGCCAAGGCTATTTGCTCGGACGGCCCTCCGTCCGGCCCAAGGACTGGGCCGCCTGGAACACCCCGCTCGATGCCGAAGGGCTGCGGCACACCAGTGCCGAGGGCAGGAACGCCGCCGAAGCCACCCACGCGGTCCACGGGTCCAGCGGGCCTGACCGGCACTGACCCGACGTTTTCCGTGCACAGCACCTGACGTTTTCTGTGCGAATCAGGCTACTCGCTATGTCCTTGGTCGCCGCTCATCTGATCCTCGGCGGGCGGGGTTTCGCCCGGCGGAACTCCCCCGCCCGGCTCCAGGCCAGTGATGTTCCCTTCCGCGGGGTCGGGATTTGCCGAGGCTGCAGAGTCTTTCTCCGGCTGCTGGGACTCCGCCGCTGACTCCCCGCGCGCTGAATGCTCGCGCCCGGATTCCTGCCCCGGCTGATCGGGGTTCGCGGGGTCATTCTCCGGATGGTAACTGCTCATGGTGCGGCTTCCTCTCCTCAATTTGGATGCGGCTTCTTCCGCAGCTCTGGACTAATTGTAAGCATGCTGATAATTCTGGACAGGTAGCGTCCGGCGCACTGGAGAGCAGTTGGCCGGCGCGCATCGTCACTGAGGAGCATCGTCACTAAGGAGCAGTCAGATGGGCATTGGAGACAGCATTGGCAAGGCCGCGGAAAACGCCATGGAGGATCTGGCGGGCACGTCCTCGCCCACGGAAGGCACGCACGTTCCGGAGCCAACGGACCCGAACAGCGACGTTGAAGTCCACTCCTCCATCAGCGAGGGCTCAAACGCCATGGAAGCGGAAAAGGAGAAGGCGCCGGGCGAGGATGACGAGGACCCGTCAATCAATCTCGGCCACAGCTGACCACTTCATGAGGGTCCCGGATCAGTCCCGGAGCCACCCGCCGCGTTCCTGCAATACCCGTGTCAGCAGATCCGCACGGTCCGTCACGATCCCATCCACGCCGAGGTCCAGCAGCCGGTGCATCTCGGCGGACTCGTTGATTGTCCACACGTGGACCACCAGCCCGAGGGTGTGGGCGCGCCGGACTGAACCCGGGGTCACCACCCGGATGGCACCGTAGCGGACGGGAACCTGAAGCGCCTGGACGTCGCGCAACGGGCCGCGCAGTACGAAGCGCAGCAAGGAAACCGGAAGCAGCGGGCCCAGCAGGACGAACAGCGAGATGGTCATCCGGCCTGCCGACGACGCTACCGGCCGGCTCAGCAGCTTCAGCACCGCCCGGCGTCGGCGGTCCGAAAAGCTGGCCACCAGGACGCGGTCATGGGCGCTGTGCCGTTCAATGCCGGCGGCCAGGCTCTGCACGGAATTCCAGTCCTTGACGTCCAGATTCAGCCGGACGTCAGGGAACTCGGTCAGCAATTCATCGAACAGCGGCACCGGTTCCCGACCGCCGATCCGGGCGGCGGCCACATCGGCAGCGGTCAGTTCGGAGATCTTCCCGCGGCTGTCGGTGACCCGGTCCAGGGTGTCGTCGTGGAACAGCACCAGCACACCGTCCGCTGTGGTGTGGACGTCAGTTTCGAGGTGCCGGTAGCCGAGTTCGACGGCGGCGCGGAACGCTGCCATCGAGTTTTCCAGCCCCTCACGCGAGAAGCCGCGGTGGGCCATGGCGATGGGCCCGGCAGGAGCATCGTCCGGGGAACGCTCGAAGAAGGGCAAGGTCACGTTGTGAGCGTACCCGAGCCGCAAGGCTAGTTCTCCTGCGGCACAATCTCCACGCCGTCGCTGCAATGCAGCAGGGTGCGGCCCCCGCCGCCGTCGAGATCGACCCACACGGCCGTGTGGTCCCAGGTGATGGCGTCCACGAGGCCGCCTGTTTCGAAACCCGGGGTGAGGCGGACGCGCACGCGGTCGCCTTCTTTGAGTGCTTTCCAGTGCTCCGCCGGTTCTGCCGCACGCAGCGGCACCTCGGTGGCGCGTTGGTTCCCGTTCCTTGCCATGACTTCCCCTCAAGCGATGGATGTGCATCCAAGGATCACGCTAGTGGGCAAAGATGAACGGCAGGTGAGCGCGGGCTGTGAATTTTGGGCATCAGGAATCGGCGGCAGGAGCGCTGGCCCCCGAGCCGGATCAGGCCAGCTTTACACCCAGCGCCGCGAGCTTTGCCTCGAGAACCTGGGCCACACCGTCGTCGTCGAAGTGCGGCGCCTGTTGCCCGGCGGCGCGGATGGCTTCCGGGTGGCCGCTGGCCATGGCATAGCCGTGGCCGGCCCAGCGCAGCATCTCGACGTCGTTGGGCATGTCCCCGAACGCCACGACGTCGGCGGCGTCGATCCCCAGGGATCCTGCGTATTCGGCCAGGGTAACGGCCTTGTTGACGCCTGGGAAGGACAGCTCAAGCATGGCCACGCTGGGGGCTGAGTGGGTAGCGAACGCGAGATGCCCGACGGCGGGACGCACCGCTGCGAGGAAGTCATCCGGGGTGCCTTCCCTGACGATGGCCAGGAACTTCACGACGGCGTCGTCCGTGGTCAGCGTCTCGGCCAGTGCGGCGGGGGTAAACTCTTCCAGCAGCTCGCCAGAGCCATTTTCGATGAAGCCCGGCTCCAGGTGGAAGCCGCTGAGCGTTTCGGCTGCGAAGAGTGCGGCAGGGCGGACGCTCTTGATGATCTGCCGGATTTCCATTATCGCCTCAACGCTCAGTGTCCGCGCCGAGACAAGTCTGTCTTCCTCAAGATCCCACACCACGGCGCCGTTGGAACAGATCACGGTGCCGGTGTGGCCGAGCTGCTCCTCGAGCGGGTGGAGCCAGCGGGGCGGGCGGCCGGTGACAAAAACGAGCTCAATGCCGGCTTCGCGGCACGCATGGAAGGCGCGGACGGTGCGGTCGCTGATCTTTCCGTCGTGCCCAAGAATCGTTCCGTCAATGTCACTTGCTACCAGCCGCATGCTGCCAGTCTACGTGGGTTCTTCGCGACGCCCCGCGACGTTTCTTAACGCTGCGCTACGTCATGTTGAGCCTTCGCTACGTCCGGTTAACGTCCGCGTCAGGAACCGTTGTGGCACCGCGGGGCGCTCCGTAATCTCATCACCAGCATCTCCGCCAGCAAAGGAAATCCCATGACAACTCCCCAGGACAAAAGTCCGCAGAACCAACAGGCGTCCACCCGCATCGTGGCCGGCCAGTCCGCCACGCCGAAGCGTCCGCTCGGCCTGAAGATCGGCGTTATCGCCGGGCTCGTTGCCCTGGTGGGCGGCGGCGTTGCGGTGGCTTCTGCCGTCTCCGCCAACAACGCGGGCACCTCCCCCGCCTCAGTCGCGGCGCCGGCGGGCAACCCCGCAGCGGAGCTCAAGCTCGGCTACTTCGGAAACGTGACCCACGCGCCGGCGCTGGTTGGTGTCAGCCAGGGCTACATCGCCGGGGAACTGGGCGAGACCAAGCTCAGCACCCAGGTCTTCAACGCCGGACCTGCAGCGATCGAGGCCCTGAACGCCGGCGCCATCGACGCCACCTACATCGGTCCGAACCCGGCGATCAACTCCTTCGTCAAGAGCGCCGGCGAATCGGTGAACATCATCGCCGGTGCCGCAGCAGGCGGTGCCCAGCTGGTGGTGAAGCCGGAAATCACGTCGGCGGCAGACCTCAAGGGCAAGACCCTCGCAACGCCCCAGCTCGGCGGCACCCAGGACGTGGCACTCCGCGCCTGGCTGTCCACGCAGGGCTATAAGACCAATGTGGACGGCAGCGGCGACGTCGCCATCAACCCCACCGAAAACGCCCAGACGCTGAAACTCTTCCAGGACGGAAAGCTCGACGGCGCGTGGCTGCCTGAGCCGTGGGCCTCCCGCCTGGTGCTGACTGCCGGCGCCAAGGTACTGGTGGATGAAAAGGACCTTTGGGACGGTTCCCTCTCCGGCAAGGCCGGCGAGTTCCCCACCACCATCCTGATCGTGAACCAGAAGTTCGCCGCCGAACACCCGGACACCATCAAGGCGCTGCTCAAGGGCCACGTGAAGTCCGTGGAGTGGCTCAATGGCGCACCGGCCGGCGAAAAAGCCACGGTCATCAACGCAGCCCTGAAGGAAGCAGCGGGCGCGGAGCTGAAGGCCGACGTCATTGACAGGTCCCTGAAAAACATCGTCTTCACGGTGGACCCGCTCGCCGGGACCTACCCCAAGCTGTTGAAGGACGGCGTCGAGGCCGGCACCACAAAGCAGGCCGATATTAACGGAATCTTCGATCTCGCCGCACTCAATGAGGTCACCGGGGACAAGACCTCGGCTGCGGGGCTGGGCAAGGAGTAGCGGCCCGGCGGTGGCCGTATCCACCAACAGTTCCAAAGTAAGGGCTTCCCTCCGGACCGGAGGGAAGCCCTTACTGCTGATAGGCGTAGGCTATGTATCTCTGCGCGGCCAAGCACGCGCGATACATATGGGACCAGATCCGCGAAGGGCATGGCGTGGATACACGAAAGCTGAAATACTTCCTGGCCGTGGTGGACCACGGCGGCTTCAGCCGCGCTGCGGAGCACCTTCTCATCGCGCAGCCTTCCCTTTCGCAGACCATCGCCGGGCTGGAGAAGGAGCTTGGCGTCCCGCTCTTCCACCGGATCGGACGGCGGGCGGTCCTCAGCGAGGCAGGCAAGGAACTCGTCGGCCCTGCACGGCTGGTCATGCGTGACCTCGATGCAGCACAGTCGGCAGTGCAGGCCCTGCAAGGCATCCGCAGCGGCAGACTGGACATCATCACCATGCCCTCACCCGGCATTGAACCGCTGACCTCCATGATTGCGGGGTTCGCCCGGATGCATCCGTCGGTCCGGCTAAACGTGGTGGCTGCCTTCACGCCGGAGGAAGTCATCGAATCCGTGCGCAGCGGCAGCACCGAGATCGGCCTGGCCGGATCCCCCACTCCCATCAGGGTCGCAGGCGTTCAGGTCCTGGAGCTCGAACGGCAGCCCTTAATCCTGATAGTGAATCCCCAGGCCGATACGTTCAACCCCGGAACGGCCATCCAGCGGGAGGACCTGGGCGGCCACCGGCTCATCGCCAGCCAGCGCGGATCCCTGATGCGCTGGCTCGTCGACGACGCACTGGCCCACGGCGTCGACGTCGAAATCGTGGCCGAGGTGGCGCACCGGACCTCCATCCTGCCGCTGGTGCTGGCCGGCGTGGGTCACGCAGTGCTGCCCTCCTCATGGGCGCCCCTGGCGCACAAGTCAGGACTCAGGACCCTGTTGATCGAGCCGGTTTCCTACCTCGATGTGGCCATCCTGAGCCGGAAAGAGGACCTGACGCCTGCGGCCCGGGCCTTCCTGAAGGTCGCAGAACTCCACCAGGTCAGATCCGATCAATAGGCTGAACCTATCTGCAGGATCGGATCTTGGTCTTGGACGCGGGATAGGCATGGACCGTCTACTTGAAGAGGAAGAACGGTGTGACCCGGATAACAGGGTCCACTGCCATCACTCAACGAGGAGGTAGGCACATGAGCGCCACCCAGAAATTCAGCATCGCTTCCATCCCCGCCGACGGCGTGGGCAAGGAAGTTGTCTCCGCCGGCCGCCGCGTCCTGGACGCCCTGGCAGAGAACTCCGGCGGCAAGTTCGCCTTCGACTGGACCGAGTTCCCCTGGGGCTGCGGCTACTACGCAAAGACCGGCCAGATGATGGACCCCAAGGGCCTTGAGACCCTGAAGGACTTCGACGCGATCTACTTCGGCGCGGTCGGCTGGGAAAACGTTCCGGACCACATCAGCCTCTGGGGTCTGCGCCTGAACATCACGCAGAACTTTGACCAGTGGGCCAACATCCGCCCGGTGAAGTTCCTCCCCGGCATCCAGTCACCGCTGCGCAAGGCTGACAACACCGAGCTCGACTGGGTGGTAGTCCGGGAAAACAGCGAAGGCGAGTACGCCGGCCTGGGCGGCCGCAACCTGAGCGGCCGTGGACCCGGCAACGAGGTGGCCCTGCAGACCGCCCTGTTCACCGAGAAGGGCTGCGAGCGCATCATGCGGTTCGCCTTCGACCTGGCCCGGACCCGTACGGTCAAGAAGGTCTCTTCCGTGACCAAGTCCAACGCCCAGCAGTACGGCATGGTTCTGTGGGACGAAGTCTTCAACCGCGTGGCACTGGACTACCCTGACGTGCAGACTGAAAGTGTCCTGGTGGACGCGATGAGCGCGAAGTTCATCCTCAAGCCTGAAGAACTGTCCGTCGTGGTGGCTTCCAACCTGAACGCCGATATCCTCTCCGACCTCGGTTCCGCGCTTGCCGGCAGCCTCGGCCTCGCCGCCAGCGCCAATCTGAACCCCGAGCGCCGCTTCCCGTCCATGTTTGAACCGGTCCATGGCTCCGCCCCGGACATTGCCGGCAAGGGAATCAGCAACCCGATCGGCGCTATCGCCAGCGCCGCCCTCATGCTGGACCACTTCGGGCTGCATGAGGAAGCCCGTCTGGTGGAGGCCGCCATCGAG
Source organism: Pseudarthrobacter sp. DSP2-3-2b1 (assembly GCF_049895945.1). NCBI lineage: Bacteria > Bacillati > Actinomycetota > Actinomycetes > Micrococcales > Micrococcaceae > Pseudarthrobacter > Pseudarthrobacter sp. DSP2-3-2b1. The sequence goes on from NZ_JAFCTI010000022.1 coordinate 21,311, forward strand.
CAGACCACCGCCGCCGGATACCTGACCCGCGACGTCGGCGGCGAAGCCAACACCGATGACGTCACCGAAGCCATCATCAAGGCCCTCACCCACACCCTGGCCGCCGTCTAGCACCTTAGTCAACGTCCGACGGCGGGCGGCGTCTACCGCCGCCGTCGGACCTTCCCCCGTGCCATCAGGCACCCTCCAGTCACGTTCCACAACGAGGTAGGAATCATGGACCATATCACCACCGCCGGCGCGGCAACGCGGGCACCTAAAACACCCTTGTACCGTCAACTGTATTTCTGGGTACTGACCGCCATCGTCGTCGGCATCCTGGTCGGCTGGCTCGCGCCAAGTGTCGGCATCGCCATGGAACCCATCGGGACCACGTTCGTGGATGCGATGAAGATGTTGATCGGCCCGATCGTCTTCCTGACCATCGTTGGCGGCATCGCCAGCGTTGCGGACCTGAAGAAGGTGGGAATGACCGGCCTGAAGGCCCTGACCTACTTCCAGGTAGGCACCATCCTGGCAATGATTTTCGGCCTCGTCGCCATCAACGTCTTCCGCTTGGGTGATGGCGTCAACGCCGACGCCGGCAGCATCGAAACCTCCGAGTCCGCCGCGAAGCTGATCGACGCCGGGGCGAACCAGGAGTGGTGGCAGTTCCTGACCAAAGTCATCCCGGAAAGCATGGTCGCCCCCTTCGCTGAAGGCAACATCCTCCAGATCATTTTCATCGCCGTCATCTTCGGCATCGCACTGAACGCCATGGGCAAGGTGGGCGCGCCCGTTCTGGACGGCGTGCAGCGCCTTACCGGGGTGATGTTCAAGATCCTGGGCTTCATCATGAAGGCCGCTCCCATCGGCGCTTTCGGCGCCATGGCATACGCCGTGGGCAAGTTCGGCGTCTCCTCCCTGACCAGCATGGGCGGACTGATCGCCCTCTTCTACATCACCTCCATCCTCTTCGTGGTGATCGTGCTCGGCTCCATCATGGCCTTCCTGAAGCTGAACATCTTCAAGATGATCCGCCACCTCAAAGAGGAATACATGCTCATCCTGGGCACCTCCACCGCCGAACCGGCCCTGCCGGGCCTGATGCGCAAGCTCGAGCACGCCGGCGTCAAGAAGGAGACTGTGGGACTGGTTGTCCCCACGGGTTACAGCTTCAACCTTGACGGCGCGGCCATCTACCTTTCACTGGCCGCCCTTTACATCGCCCAGGCCACCAATACAGACCTGACCCTCGGCGAGCAGCTTGGCCTCCTGGCAGTGATGCTCCTGACTTCCAAGGGCGCTGCGGGTGTTGCAGGCGGCGGTTTTATCGCCCTGACCGCTACGCTCACCACCATCGGCACCATCCCCGCCGCCGGCATCATGCTCATCTTTGGCATCGACAAATTCATGTCCGAATGCCGGGCGCTGGTGAACTTCACCGGCAACGCCGTTGCCACGCTCTTCATCGCCTGGTGGGACCGCACCCTGGACGCCGACCGTGCCCGCCGGGTCTTCAACGGTGAAACAGTCGAACCGATGCCAGCGGAGGACCCCCTCCACCTCGACGAGGTGGCGGATATCGATGGCGATCTGACCGGATACGGGCACCACGCCCCGAAGGAAATCAGCGCCACGCACGCGGAACCTGCCCCGTACGTAGGCCCTGCTTCCGACGTCGGTCCCGCCACGCCTGCCGGCCGCCGCCCCGCCTACTCGGAGACCAACTGAGATGTCCACCGCGGCCGTCCTGAAAACCGTGCGGACCCTCATCGCACCCGATAAGTTCAAAGGCAGCCTCACCGCCGGCGAAGTAGCGGATGCCCTGGCCGCTGGGCTGCGGTCCGCGTCCGGAACGGGGACGGTGCACTGCGAACTCCTGCCGCTGGCGGACGGAGGGGACGGCAGCGTGGACGCCGCCGTCGCCTCCGGCTTCGCCCGGCGCACCTATACGGTGGCCGGACCGACCGGGCAGCCCGTTCAGGCGAGCATCGCGTTCGACGGCGTCACCGCCGTCGTCGAGGTGGCCAACACCTGCGGGCTCGGGCTGCTGCCGGACGGCAGGCTGGAGGCGCTTGACGCCTCAAGCCGCGGCTTCGGCGAGGCGATCCTGTTCGCGCTCAGCCTCAACCCGGCCAGGATCGTCCTGGCGCTGGGTGGCAGCGCCAGCACCGACGGAGGCATGGGGATGCTGACCGCACTGGGCTACAGCTTCCGCGATGCCGAGGGCCGCCAGCTCCATGGCAACGGCCGGGCCCTGGCCCGGATCCATACCGTCCACCGGAGTACGCTGCCCGAACTGAGCGACACGGAGTTCGTCATCGCCAGCGACGTCCACAACCCGCTGCTCGGAGCCCAGGGAGCGGCCACGGTCTTCGGACCGCAGAAGGGTGCCGGACCCGGGGACATCGCGGCACTCGAGGCGGGCCTGGCCCATCTGGTCGCCAAGATGGATGAGGCCGGTTTTACGGCTTCCGGTTCACTGGCGGAACATGCAGGTGCCGGCAGTGCCGGCGGAATTGGCTACGCCTGCCTGCTGCTGGGTGCCACGCAGGTCTCCGGCGCCGATTATTTCCTGGACCTGCTGGACTTCAACACCCGCAAGGACAACTGCGACATCGTGATTACCGGCGAAGGCAGCATCGACGAACAGACCCTGGCCGGGAAGCTGCCCGCCGCCGTCGCCCGCCGTTCCGGCACGCTGCCAATCATCGCCGTCGCCGGCCGTTCCCTCCTCGCCAAGGAGCGGTGGTCCGAAATGTCCCTCACCCGCGTGTACACCCTGGCCGATTACACCGACCAGGACTCCTCCAAGGATTCCGAACTCTCCCGCGCCCTGCTCCGCCGGATCGGCCGGGATATCGGAGCAAGCCTCCTGTAAGCCGGTCGCCGCTGCACCCACTACCGGCCGATGCCGGTGACAGCGACCATCACCGGGACAATACCGATGATCAGCAGGGCCCCGAGGATGTCGAAGACCAGCCCCGTGCGGATCATCCTGGTGATCGGAACGGCCCCGGAACCGTAGACAATCGCATTCTGCGGGGTGGACACGGGAAGCATGAAGCCGAAGGACGCCGCGAAGGTCGCCGCCAGCGCAGGCACAAACGGATCAATCCCCAGCGCCTGGCACAACGGGATCACGATGGGCACCACGACGGCGGCGGAGGCGGTGTTGCTGGTGGTCTCGGAGATGAGGATGGCCAGAGCCGCTGAGAACGCCGTGATCGCAACGATGTTGGTGATATCCAGGTTCTGAGACGCGGCGGCCCCAATGGTCCCGGCCAGCCCCGTGCTTTCAAGGAGCGATCCGAAGATGATGCCGGTGCCGAAGAGCAGGATGGTTCCCCAGTCGATTTTCGCCGCATCAGACCACGTGAGCGTTGCCTGCCGCTCCTTCCAGTTCGTGGGCAGGATAAACAGCAGTGATGCCCCGAGCACAGCCACAATGCCCTCGTCCAGCCGGTCGTCCAGGAAGAGGTAGGCAGCGGAGTCAGTACCGGAGACCAGGCTGACCGCGGCCGGCAGCAGCCAGAGGCTGACCGTGACGCCGAAGGCAATCAGGGTGTTTACTTCGGCCCTGGAGATTTTGCCGTGGGCCGCCTTCTGCTCGCGGATATATTCCTCAACCCCCTCGATCCGCCGGACTTCGGGCTTGTTGAGCAGGAACATGATCACCGCCAGGACCACGAACATTGCCAGGCAGAGCGGAGCGGCGGTTGCCGTCCACTGGGCAAAGGAAATGCGTACCCCGGTGGCCTCTTCGATGAGGCCGCGGCCGATGAGGTTGGGCGGAGACCCCACCGGCGTCAACAGCCCACCGACACTGGCGCCGTACGCCAGCATCAACATCAGCGCCGTACCTACCCTCAGGCGTAGCGGGTCAAAGTCAGCCCGGACGATACCCCGGTCCTGCATCAGCTGGGCTATGACGGCGAGGATTCCGAGGGCAGTGGGCATCAGCATGGCCACAGTGGCGGTGTTAGACACAAAGGCAGACAGGAGGCACGTGATGACTCCAAAGGCGATGATGACCCGGTAGGTGGATCCGGCAACCCCGGGGACGGAGAGCACGGCGAAGGCCAGCCGTCGCGCGAGGCCATGTTTGAGCATCGCCGCGGCGAGAATGAACGCACCGATGAACGTGAAGATCGTCGTCGACCCGAACGGGGCGAGAACCTGACTGGCCGGCGCCACACCGAGGATAACCACGGCGGCCACACCCAGGAGGCCGCCCACAGGGATGGGAACCGGCTCACAGATCCACAGGATGATCACACCCAGCAGGACCGCGGCCAGAAGTTGCTGATTCCGGTCCATAGGCACGGGCAGCAGTGCGAACGTCAATCCAACGGCGGGGGCGAGAAAGAAACCTATTGTCTGCCGGGCCCGCTCGAACCTCTCTTCCCGGGGAGAGAGCGTCTGCTCGCTCAGGCTCCGAAAGGTCTTCCCTCCCAGCAGGGCCGACCGGACGTCAGTCCGTCCGGGCGGCCGCGTCAGGTCTGGGGGCAGTTCCCTGGGCATAGTTGTCCTTCCTCAGTGCTTCCACTTCGGATTATCCCCGGGCGGGTGCCTGCCGGCACCGCCGCAACCGCCAGCTTCCCCGGGTCCCGCCAAATGACCCGTCTGGGAGAGACAATGACGGTATGAGCACAGAAGAACCCCTGCCGCCGGCTGCTGTACCACAGGCCCCTGATACCAGGCCAACTGATACCAAACCCACGGTCCCGCAGGCAGAACCTGCGCGTTCCCCGGCGAGCGCGCCCGCACCTAACCGCGTTACGCGTGCTGCGGTCATCTGGAGTGCCGTGGCTGTCAGCCTGGTCGTGCTGGTGCTGCTGATCATCTTCTTCATCCAGAACCAGGACATGGTTGCCGTGAAGTTCCTCGGCTTTGAGGGCCGGCTCGCCCAAGGCGTGGCCTTCTTCATCGCAGCCGTCGGCGGCGGCATCCTTGTAGCGATCGCCGGTGGCGCCCGCATCCTGCAGCTGCGGCACAGTGAAAAACGGCGCCGCAAGCTCACCGGCGCGTAGCCTCTGGGCTACTCCCCCGCCTCCACGTATTCCTCCGGCACAGCGTTCAGTTCCGCACGCGTCGGCGGGTTGGCGCCCGGCCGCGAGACGGTGATGGCGGCCGCCCGGGAAGCGTGGGCCAGGAGTTCGGCCAGGCCCTCGGCCGGGAGGTCCCGCAGTTCTTCCCGGTTCTGGGCGCCAGCCAGGCCACGGTCCACGATCCCGGAGAGCAGAGCGGCCATGAACGAATCGCCCGCGCCCACGGTGTCAGCCACCTCCACCTGGGGTGCCGGATACTCGGCCTCACCAGCTGCCGTGACACCCCAGGGGCCTGCCGCGCCACGCGTGACAACCACCATTGCAGGGCCTTCCGAACCGCCCAGTGCCAGCCAGCGGCGGGCAGAGTCCAGCACATCCGCACGCGGGTAGAGCCACGCCAGGTCCTCGTCCGAGGCCTTCACCACGTCTGACAAGGTGACGAACTTTTCGGCCTGCCGCCGCGCGTAATCCACATCGGTGATGATGCTGGGGCGGCAGTTCGGGTCGAAACTGATGGTGGCTGCAGGGTGGGCGTGCTCGACGGCGGCCAGCACGTCTGCGGCGCCCGGCGCCAGCATCGTGGCGATTGAACCCGTGTGCAGCAGGGTGGTTCCCTGCAGCATAAAGGCGAGGCGGTCCGCCAAGCCGGGAAGCTCCCAGGTGAGGTCGAACGTGTAGGTGGCGGCGCCGTCGTCGTCAATCAGGGCGGTGGCCACGCTGGTGGGCAGCTCATCGGGGCCAAGCGGCAGCATGACTGAACTGGAGCGGAGGTGCGCCGCCACCGAATCCCCGTAGGCGTCGCGGCCATAGCGGCCGATGAACTGCACGGGATGGTCGAGCCGGGCAAGGCCCACCGCGACGTTGAGCGGACTGCCGCCCACGTGGGCCTCGATTCCGGAGGCGCGCTGGACAACGTCAACAAGGCCTTCGCCGATAACAGTGAGCATGGTCATACTCTGCCAGAGAAGCCGCCGCCGGACACATGCATTGCGCTCGTCACCTAGCATGAAAGACATGCACCGCGTCGAGCCTGGGAATTACCTGTTTGCAGGCACGGTCCTGTCGGACGGCTCGGCCACCGAAAATGCGGTGGTGGCGGTCTCTGGTCAGCGCATTACGTATGTTGGTCCGCGCGCGGGATTGGCTGCCTCGACGCCCGATTTCGAGGAGTTCGAACTGCCGCCAGGCAGCATGATCCTGCCCGGCCTGGTGGATCTGCACTGCCATGGCGCGGCGGGCGGCGATTTCCCCACCGGAAACGCCGATTCCGCCCGGACCACCGTGGATTTCCTGCACCGCAGCGGCACCACCACCCTCCTGGCCAGCCTGGTGACGGCGTCCCGCGAGGATCTGCTCCGGGCCATCGGCGCCCTCACCCCGCTCGCCGACGAGGGGCTTATTGCGGGCATCCACTCAGAGGGACCGTTCCTCTCCCACGCCCGCTGCGGCGCACAGAACCCCCGGTTCCTGCGCGATCCTGATGTGTTTTTGCTGCGCGAGCTGATCCACGCCGCCGGCGGCCACCTGAAGACCATGACCTACGCACCCGAACTTCCCGGGGCTGGCGAGGTGGTGCGGATGCTCGCCGAGCATGGCGTGACGCCTTCGCTGGGCCACACCGACGCGGACGCACGGACGACGGCGGACTCGCTCACCGAGGCGGCGCGGCTGCTGAATTGCTCCGGCCAGCCGGGGGTTTCGCGTCCCACCGTCACGCACCTTTTCAACGGCATGCCGCCGCTGCATCACCGCAGTCCCGGCCCAGTGGCCGCCTGCCTGCGGCTGGCACGCGGGGGGACAGCCGCCGTCGAGCTCATTGCCGACGGCGTGCACCTGGATCACGATACTGTCCGGATGGTCTTCGACCTGGTGGGCGCCGAAAACGTCGCCCTGGTGACCGATTCGATGGCGGCTACCGGGCTGCCCGACGGCGACTACGAACTGGGCCCGTCGGCCGTCACCGTCCGTGGCGGCGAGGCACGGCTGCGGAGCAACGGGTCGCTCGCGGGCGGGACGGCCACGCTGCTGGAAGTCGTGCGGCGGAGCGTCGGCGCCTGCGTGGAGCCGGCCGCCGCCGTCCAGTCCGCCACGGCGGTTCCGGCCCGGATCCTCGGTCTCCACGACGAGCTGGGGAGCCTCCGCGCCGGGCTGCGTGCCGACGTCGTGGTGGTGGACGCGGACTTCGAGCGCACCCTGGTGATGCGGGCGGGGCGGGTGCTGGCCGGCTAGGTACATGGCCGATCAGGGTGATGTCGCCACCGATTTCGCGTGCGAGGTCCTCCCATGACGAGCGCATGGTAAGCGTCAAGCAGCAGCGTTACCTCACTGCCGGCCAGCAGTTCGGCAGCACGCGTCCCACCTGATGTCGAAGTCAGCGCTCTCGCTTGGCCTCAGCTTATACAGCGGGGACAGAACCTCCAGCTCCACGAGCCAGGCGTCGGGATGGAACCCATCCAACTGGCCCAGGGGTTTCGGAAGCGGAGACTGGGTCCACAGCTCAACGCGGGACCCTTGGTCGGGGTAGCGTGCGGCTTCGTCCACCTCAACGGTCAATTGCAGCCTTTCGCCGCCGCCGCCCCACCAGGCCACACGGCCTGTTGCGTTCGGGAAGCCAAACTTCGCCACACCGGGAGCGACCTGCAACCGTGCCACACCGTCCCCAACCGATACCTCCACCGAGCCGGAGTACCGTCCGAGGTCGATGGGGGCAGCGTCCGTACAGACTGACACGTTCACTACTCCCCCGGCCGACGTGTCTGTCTGTACAACCTCCCAGAGTGACCACTCAACGTCCCGGGTGGAGACATTTAGGAAGCGGATGCTTTCGTGAAAGCTGGTTGAGCCTGCATCGAACTTGAATTCGCGCGTGATGCACAGCCCGGTGCGGGGGTCGTGCGGGCTGACCATCGTCACAGTCAACTCCTCAGGGAGCTGCGTCGTGGTGAGTGACCATCGCCCCGAGTCGAGTATGGCGTCCGGCGGTCCGGGCCACTGGTGGTTCCCGTCCCAGCCCTGCGGGGCCGGCCACGTCTTCGATCCCCCAACGTTTGTCCAGGACGGAAACGTTCCGTCCACTACCGGCCAGGCTCCCCGGGGCACGAGGGCTTTGAAGGAAGCGTCGAAGATGCGCGGATTAACCCAAAGCAGCTCCCGCCCTTCGATCCGCAGTGACAGCAGCCGGCCCCCGACCGAAGGCAGGAAGACTGCCCGCAAAGGGCCGGTGTCCACCTCAAGGAGCACCAGATCGGGGTCGCCGCTGTCCAGATGCGTCGAGGTCACCGTTCCCGGTGCTGTTGGCTCCTTCAATTCCAGCGGCTCAGTCGAACTCTTCGGGTGACCAGGCATCGCGCCAGTCGATACGGGGCACGTCGCCGTCGAAACTGATGGGGAGCCAGACGTACTCGGCAACGCGGAGGTCGGACTGATGCTGGACCGACTCATCTGCCTTCTCCGTGTTCGCCTCCTCGCCGCTGAACAGCCGCCGGTACCGTTCCGTTTGGTTGGACTCTTCCGGCGAGAGGTCAGGCAGCCAACGGTCAGCCAGTGCGATGTAGAGGTCACGCTTAAGAGGGTGACGGAAGACGGAACTGATCTGGGTCCGGTAAGAAGTCTTGCTGGTGTCGCCTGGATGCGGGTCGCCCAGAACGGTCCACGGGCCATGGTAGGTATCAGCCACCGCCACCTCTGATGCGTTGGGGAAGTATCCCGACGTCCCCGACGTGATCAGGTAGTGCTTGGAACCCCTGCGGAAGTAGGCAGGGGCCTCCCGCACGTCCGGCGGCCCCGGCTGGGGAAAGTGGGTTGAGTAGTAGCCGGTCACGTCGGTGAAGTCGGGCGTGAGATCAGCGCAGATCATCTCGCTGTGTACCCGCTCGAAGTAGTAGTAAGCCTTCCCATCCGTCGGGTCGACGACGAGATCGAAGTCGCCCGCATTCATTCCCAGCGGCTTGAGGCCGGTGGCGACGATTTCATAGGGGCCGAGGAGGTGATCCGCGGTCAGGACCGTGGTTCGCTGGTTCAAGCCCTCGCCCATGATCTTGACCCAGCACACGTACTTGCCCGTCTCGGGGTGCTTGATGATGTGGGGGCGGTCAAGCAGTTTTGTGGGATGCAGCGGGGAGTCAATGTCGTCGGGCGTCGGCGGGATGATCAGGCCGCGGTCCTCCCAATTGATGAGGTCGGTCGAGGAGTAGCAGCGGATCCCCCAGTGCCAGATGCCGGACCCGGGTGCTGTCCGTTCCTTGTTTTCGCCGTACCAATAGAAGATTCCATCCTCGGAGAAGATGTAACCTGAGTGCGCTTGGATCCGGTTGCCATTGGAGTCGAGCCATGGCTGCCCGGGAAAAATCTTGGACATATTAGGTCTTTCAGTGTGTGGGTTGGAGTGCGGAACCGGGACGGGTTTTCAGCAGGTCAGGTGGTGATGGGGCCGGAAATTTCGACGAAATCTGCATCGAACGGCGCTAGCGTGAACCCGTTCGGATAGTCGCGGCCGTGCAGAATGCTTCGAGCCGGCCCGCACGGGGTGATCGGCTTATCGGCCCCATCGAGATTGACGTAAAGAATGTGCGTTTCGTCAATCTGTCTGGCAAGGACGCCGGAAGGGACGCTGACCGCCGGGCGGATGTGGCTGCGTTTGATCTCTGGGTCCAGGACGGCGTCGAACAAGGCTCGTCGAGCAGGAAGGGCAAGGTAGATGGCACGCCCCTTCCCGAACTCATTGACTGTCACTGCTGGGTACTCACGATCCAGGCCAGCAATGGACGCCGTGGCGGTGGCCCCACGCAGATGGACCTCGTCGAAGCGCGGCGTTTCGGTCCGGATGAGTGCTTCACCCAAGCTGATGTCCAGGGAGTTGCCTGCCATCCGCCCGGAGGTCAGCTCGTTGAGCAGCGCCGTTTCCTGGTACCCGCCGAGCCGTATCCCGAAGACATCAGCGAGGAGGCCCGGCCGAGCGGTGCCGAAGACCTGGCCGTTAGCGTCCACAACGGCGGAGTAGGACGTCATGATGGCGGTTCCGCCGTCCGCGACGAAACGGCGGATGTTGGCCGCCGAAGCCTCGTCTATCAGGGCAGCGCCTGGAATGACGAGGATCTTGTAGTCCAGTTCGCTGCGGCTCAAATCCACTACCCGTTGGTCAAGGTTGCGTTCGAGGACAGCGTTGAAACACGTCTGGAGCTGTTGGTCGTGCTTTTCTGGGAAGGAGGCACTGGCGAGCTGGCTGTCGAAGGAATATGCCAGTGCGATCTGGGCTTGCGGCCGGTAGGGAAACCCGAACTCTCCGATCGTGGCAAATTCTTCTGCGATCTGCCGGTACTCCTCGTACTTTCGGTTGGGCTCGCCGTCCCAATCCACCATGCCCTGCAGGTACTGTTCCTCACCGCCATGCATCGACTGCCAGGTCCACCCGCAGACCATCTGGTTTCCCAAGAGCAGCGAGGCGTAGGCGCTCTTCCGGACGGATCCTGGCACCGCTGTCATGGTGGTGAACTCCGTGCACCAGAACGGGGTTTCATTCTCAAACTGGATTCGGGCAAGCCCGAGAAGGGCTTCGTAAATCCCCTCGTTGTTCACGAGGGAATAGCCAGGATAAAAACCCATCCCGCCCCGGCTCATCCTGCCGGTGTAGGCGATCTCCGCGTAATCGAAGTACCGTCCGTCCTCTTTGTAGTACCAGGCATTGGTGGTGAGGAGCGCGCCGGGCGCATTCTGTTCGGCACGCCCCATAACCGAAAGCATGCACTCGTTGATTTCGTCGGAGACGAAGCGGCGGAAATCGAGCACCCGCTCCGGGGCACCCTCAATGGACCCCGACCGCGGCAGCCCGATCTCCTCGAAGTCGCCAATGCGGCGCGACCACCGCTGGCCTGCCCAGGAACGGTTGAGTTCCTCGGCATTCCCATACTTTTTCCGGAGCCAGCCGATGAAGCGGGACCGGACCGACTCACTGTAGGAATACGGGCCGTCCCCTGGCTCGTTGTCGATGCCGAAGGCCAGAAGGGCCGGGTGATCGGCGTAGCGGAGTGTCAGTTTGTCGGTGAATCGCAGCGCGTGTTCCCGGTAGGCCGGGTCTCCGACGTCGACCATGTAGCGGGTGTTGGCGTGCAGCCGGTTGCCGCTTGAGTCGGTGATGTCGATGCTGGGGTGTTTCCGATGCAGCCACAGCGGCGCCGGTCGTATCGCGATATCAAGAATCACTCCGATCCCGGCGCCGTGCATCAGATCCATCACGCGGTCAAACCATTCGAAGTGGAACCGGCCATCCTCGGGTTCGTAGCTGTCCCAGGCGAGGTGCCCGAGCCTGACCACGGTGAGGCCCGCCGCCGACATCAGGCTGATGTCATGTTCCCACTGCTCCGGGTCTGAGTCGTGCGGATGATAGTTGGCTCCGACGTAGAGATCCGGGAACGCACCCTTGCGCTGGTGGTGATGTTCGCTCATTGGAGAAGAATTCCCGGGGTAGTTGAAACTGTCCACAACCGGCAGTGCGGCATGCGCACCGTTAGCCCTTGAGGCCTTGGGTGGAGACGCCTTCGACGATGTAGCGCTGGAAGACGAGGAAGAAGATCAGCACCG
>NZ_JAFCTI010000023.1:0-31677 GCF_049895945.1 Pseudarthrobacter sp. DSP2-3-2b1
TCAGATGCCTACTCGCCGCCGGCGGCCACCGGCACTACCGGATCAAACAAACCAACCATGCGTAAATGCGAAGGGCCGAATTAATTGACCGAACAACGGAAAATATTCCTTCCTGGTCAGCTTTCTTGGCCTGAAACTTCTTGAGCGGCCCCACAAGTTCGGTAGGATCAGAGAAATCAATGAGAAGTGGCACGACTCGCGATTGCACACCATTCACAGCCTTGGCGATTGCTCCGGCTTCATAATTTAGCCAAGGCTCGGCCTGATTTTCCGGTGTCGTGCATATGATGCCGAACAAAGCGTTGTTAAGTCCATCGTCGATCGTGGCGCTCCAGTCTTCACCCGCAGCGATGTCCTCTTGGCTCATGAACGTCTGTATCTGGTTCAGCGGTCCATCGAGCCACTCATGAAGTGCGGCGGCCACAAGCTGACTTTTAGGACCCGACCAGCTAATGAAAACTCGCATTTCTTACCAATCCTTTCCGATTGCCAGCTCGACGCTGGCATAAACATCCAAAGAATGCGGAGCTTAGAATTATTCCGTCCATCACCTTTGATTCGGTCGGATTACCGACCAACTTAGCTGATTCCTAGCGGGATTGATGGGTATTACGATCGATTTCTAAGCCCTCAAATCAACTGCGTCGCGCCAACGATGGCCGCGGCTGGTGGCGGCACGCATCACCACCGTTGCTTTTCGACGATGGGCAATGTTACGGCTGGCAGATGGTCGACCTACCCACTCCAATGAGGCGACGCGCAATTTGGTCCGTTTGCTCGATACTGAGTTCGGGGACTTCTCCGAAGTTGGTACCGCCGCCGGGAAGTGTCCCGGCAACATGGAAGTGGAGGTGCGCGATGGCCTGGTGTGCGGCAGTTCCGTTGTTCTGCCAGACCGCTATTCCAGGTCGTTCGTAAGCATCGTCAATCGCGGTAGCAGCCGCGGCGACCGTGTCGATGAGAGCATGGCGTTCCTCGATGGTTGCTTCGAGAAGCGTCGGGTAATGGCGGGTTGGGATGACGAGGAGGTGGCCAACGCCTCGTTGGTCCCTTGTGACGAGTACCGCGATGAGGTTCGTTCGGCAGACTATGGTAAACGGCCTCTTGCCGCTGAGGTAGTCACAAAATGCACAAGGATCGTCGTCGGGCAGTTCGAGGCTACTGTCAGTCATGAGGTCACCAGCGACGTCAGGAATGCTTGGAACTCAGGGAGATTAATCTTGTGCTGTTCGTCCGGATGGATGACGATGCGAAGTTCCTTGGAGAACCGAGACCGTTTGGTGCGCAGCAGGAATGAGAAGGCGATCAAGCGAACGGCGATCTCCGGGGTAAGTTCAGGGATGCGGGACTGTCCCTGCCCAATGAGAGGGACACATATCGGGGCACCGTTGCCATGGGCGTCTGCTTGGTCCCAACTCCCGTCAAGGCTGTCGAGGACCCCACGGATAGTTCCAGTAGCCCTATTCTGCCTATCCATTGTTGTGTAAGCGGCGCAGTAGTAGCGAATGGGCCCAGGCGGTGAGAGCGTGGCAACAGTACCGACGGGGTAGACAGTTTGCTTTCCTGCCTTGGTGATCGTCCCGACGGCGGCCACAGATGTCAGGGCATGATCCAAGTCGTGGTCAAGCCTATGCTGGGATCCACCGTACACCGACCGCAGGAAGCTGCCCTGAACACTGTTCGGTTCAATCACGTCAGGCACAGATGTGTCGAAGGTGGTGGTCATCCCGACCACGACGCTCTCGCCCTGATCGAAAAGATCACCCACCACCAGGCGGATGGTGACATTCTCTCGGTACGTTTGGCGGGGTTCGCGATGTCGCATGCCTAGGCATGCCCAGCCCGCGGCTACTACGCCCACAAAAAGAACCAGCCACCACTTCCCATCCCACCACGAGGGTGACAACGGCGCCATAATCCCTATTGGGATTGCGCTAATGCCGAGTGCAGCAAGAAATCGCTGGCCCAGCAACTTCATCTGACGCGGCGAGAGCTTTGCCACAGCCAGCCCGTCTACAGTCCCAAGCCGGTGTAAACGCTGGCGCTGTATATGCGCTCACCGGTCATGGCACTGCTGGCGAATCCCGGGGCGTAATTGTCGAGGGCGTACTTGATAATCGTCGGTTGAAATGAAACAGAGATCGTGTGGTGGTTTGCATCACTGAGCGGCTTGGGATAGTTAGCGCCGTTACCCTTGCGTGATTTATCCAGATGCGCGACCACGATGGGCAGATTGAACTCCAATGCAATCTGCAGTTCGTATGCCAGGAACGACGCGCCGTCGCCGCCCTTTTTCTTGGCGCTTGGGCTGCCAAGCAGGACAATCTGTTTCGCGTTCTTCATCCGCTCGCGCAGATTCCCCTTAATTGTTTCGGGCCGGCTACTGTCACGAGCCTCGTAGAGGTCGTGTGCGTCGTAGAAGTTGAAGTCGATGTTCTTGTTCTCTCGCCACGCCTCCATGAGCCGGTACGACAGGATGTCTTCACTCGCGAACGCCACGTAAGTCTTATTCCGGTAGCTCACTTCAATCTCCCCCACAGATTTTCGCCGAGCTCGATATTGAGAACGGCCGAATGAGACAACCTTAGCTGGAGTCACCGACAAACATCGGAAGGCCGTAGCGGTCCTTCGCTTGTGCCCTCGAAGCCTTTGGCTTCCTGAAGGGCCCGTTGGCGAGAGTAGCCTGAGCCGTGGCTAGGAGAACTTAAACCTCCGCCACCGGAGCCGCGAACTGCGCCTCGTAAAGCCGCGCATAAGCCCCGCCAGCCGCCAGCAACGAAGCATGCGTCCCCTGCTCCACGATCTGGCCGGCCTCCATCACCAGGATGAGGTCGGCGTCGCGGATCGTGGACAGGCGGTGGGCAATGACAAACGAAGTCCGGTCGGACCGCAAAGCCCGCATCGCCTTCTGCACCAGCACCTCGGTCCGGGTGTCCACTGAAGACGTAGCCTCATCCAGGATCAGCACCGACGGCCGGGCCAGGAACGCCCTCGCAATCGTCAGCAGCTGCTTCTCACCAGCCGAAACATTAGAACCCTCATCCTCCAGCACGGTGTCGTACCCCTCGGGCAGGGACCGCACGAACCGGTCCACGTAAGTCGCCGTCGCCGCCTCCATGATCTCCGCTTCGGTAGCAGTGGGCCGGCCGTACGCAATGTTGTCCCGGATGGTCCCGCCGAACAGCCACGTGTCCTGCAGCACCATGCCCAGCCGCGAGCGCAGCTCACGCCGCGGCACCGAGGTGATGTCCACGCCGTCGAGCGTTATCCGCCCGGCGTCGATCTCGTAGAACCGCATCATCAGGTTCACCAGCGTGGTCTTGCCCGCACCGGTGGGCCCCACAATCGCCACGGTCTGCCCCGGCTCCGCCACCAGGGACAAAGAAGAAATCAGCGGCTTGTCCGGCGAGTACGAGAAGGAAACGGACTCGAACACCAGCCGCCCCCGCCCCGCACCATCCGGCGAAGGACCACCGGAAGGCAAGGGATCCGGCGACTGCTCCTCCTCATCAAGCAACGAGAACACCCGCTCGGCCGATGCCACCCCGGACTGAAGCAGGTTGGCCATGGACCCCAGCTGCGCCAGCGGCATGGTGAACTGCCGCGAGTACTGGATGAACGCCTGCACATCGCCCAGCTGCATGGCCCCGGATGCCACCTGCAGGCCGCCCACCACCGCGATCCCCACGTACACCAGGTTCCCGATGAACGTCATGGCCGGCATGATCAGCCCGGAAATGAACTGCGCACCGAAACTCGCGTCGTACAGTTCCACGTTCTTCTGCCGGAACCGCTCCTCCACCTCACGCTGCCGGCCGAACACCTTCACCAGCGCATGCCCGGTGTACGTCTCCTCGATCTGCCCGTTCAGCTCCCCCGTGTGCGTCCACTGCGCCACAAACAGCTTCTGCGAGCGCTTGGCGATCAGCGCCGTGACCCCCAGCGTCAGCGGCACGGTCACCAGCGCGATCAGCGCCAGCGTGGGCGAAAGGATCACCATCATCACCAGCACACCCACCACGGTCAGCACCGACGTGACCGCCTGGCTGATGGACTGCTGCAGGCTCTGGGAAACGTTATCGACGTCGTTGGTCACCCGGCTCAGCAGCTCGCCGCGCTGGATCGAATCGAAATACCGCAGCGGCAGCCGGTGGATTTTCGCCTCGATCTCCTCCCGCAGCCCGAACACCGTCCGCTGCACCACCCCATTCAGCACATACGCCTGCACCCACATAAACGCCGACGCCAGCACATACAGCACCAGCGCCCACAGCAGCACGCTGGACAGCGCCACGAAGTCGATCCCCGCCCCCGGCGTCAGCGCCATGGGCGTGAGCATGTCCGCCTTCTGGTTCTCCCCCGCGGCCCGCAGCTGCGCGATCAGCTCCGCCTTGCCCACGCCGGCGGGCAGCTCCCGCGAGACCACCCCGGCGAAGATCAGGTTGGTGCCCTCCCCCAGCAGCCGCGGCCCAATCACGGAAAGCGTCACGCTCGCGACGCCCATCACCAGCACCAGCAGCAGCCACGCCCGCTCCGGCCGCAGCGTGCCCAGCAGCCGCTTCGCCGACGGCCCGAAATTCATCGCCTTCTCCGCCGGAATGTTCATCCCGCCGAACGGTCCGCCGCCCCTCCCGGGCCCTACCGGCGGGCGGGGAATGCGTACGACGTCGGCAGTGCCGGTTTTCGAGGCCGGCGCGGTTGCGCCCGGCGCGGCAGGGTTGGGGGAACCAGCGCCCGACGTCGGCCGGTGCGGCGAGCTCATACCGTCTCCTCCGCTGACAGCTGGGAGGAGACGATCTCGCGGTACGTCTCCGAGGTCTCCAGCAGCTCGTGGTGCGTTCCGTGGCCCACGATCCTGCCGTCGTCGAGCACTAAAATCTGGTCCGCGTCCACGATGCTGGACACGCGCTGGGCGATGATCACCAGCGTGGCGCCGGCGGTGCTGCGCTTGAGGGCGCGGCGCAGGCGGGCGTCCGTGCCGGTGTCCAGCGAGGAGAACGAATCGTCGAAGATGTAGAGCTCGGGCCGTTTCACCAAAGCACGGGCGATGGCCAGCCGTTGCCGCTGGCCGCCGGAAACGTTGGTGCCGCCCTGGGAGATGGGTGCGTCCAGCCCGCCCTCCATCTCCTCCACGAAGTCGCGTGCCTGGGCGATCTCCAGCGCTGACCAGAGCTCGTCCTCGGTGGCGTCCGGTTTGCCGTACTGCAGGTTGCTGCGGACGGTGCCGGTGAACAGGTAGGGCCGCTGCGGGACCAGGCCGATGTGCCCCCAGAGCAGGTCCGGGTGCAGCTCGCGCACGTCCACGCCGTCGATCCGGACCGAGCCGGAGGTGGCGTCGAACAGCCGCGGCATGAGGTTCACCAGGGTGGTCTTGCCGGAGCCGGTGCTGCCGATGATCGCCGTCGTCTGCCCCGCCCTGGCGGTGAAGCTGATCCCGGAGAGGACCGGCTGATCGGCACCCGGGTAGGCGAATCCGGCGTCGAGCATTTCCAGTTCCCCGCGCCGCACGGCACTGCTGAGGGGGTTCTTCGGTGGGCGGACGCTGGATTCGGTGCCCAGCACCTCGCCGATCCGGTCCGCCGAGACCGCGGCGCGCGGGATCATCACGGCCATGAAAGTGGCCATCATGACGGACATCAGGATCTGCATCAGATAGCTCAGGAATGCGATCAGGGTGCCCACCTGCATGGAACTGTCCTCGATCCGGAACGAGCCGAACCAGATCACGGCCACGCTGGAGACGTTCAGCACCAGCATCACCACGGGGAAGGCGAGCGCCATCAGCCGGCCGGCACGCAGCGCGGTGTCCGTGACGTCGTCGTTCGCCTGGGCGAAGCGGGCGGTCTCGATGTCCTCGCGGACGAAGGCGCGCACCACGCGGATGCCGGTGAGCTGCTCGCGGAGCACCCGGTTCACGGTGTCGATCCGCTTCTGCATCTTCCGGAACAGCGGCACCATCCGGACAATGATGAGCCCCACGGCGATCAGCAGCACGGGCACGGCGACGGCGATCAGCCAGGACAGCTGGACGTCCTGCCGGATGGCCATGATCACCCCGCCGATGGCCAGCATGGGCGCGGCCACCATCATGGTGGCACCCATCAGGACGAGCTGCTGGACCTGCTGGACATCGTTCGTGGAGCGGGTGATCAGGCTGGGCGCGCCGAACCTGGTCACTTCCTGTTCAGAGAACTGCCCCACCCGGGCGAAGATGGCGCCCCTCAGGTCCCTTCCCGTGCCCATCGCAGCCTTGGCGCCGAAGTACACCGCGATCACGGCGCAGATGATCTGCAACAGCGTGATCGCCAGCATCAGGCCACCCAGGCTGAGGATGACCCCGGTGTCCCCCTTCGCCACGCCCTCGTCGATGATGTCCGCGTTCAGGGTGGGCAGGTACAGGGACGCGATGGACTGCGCCAGCTGGAAAACCACGACGGCGATCAGCAGCTGCCGGTGCGGCCGCAGGTATTCAACAAGCAGTTTCCAGAGCATGGCGGCTCCTGGTCCAGGGCTCACGGAACGTGGTGCGAAGGTCAGTTTACGTCCGGAGGCTGGGGTGAAGCCGTGCCTGCTGGAGAAATTTGGCCAGTTCTCCCACGGCGTATTTACCCCGGCACGGCAGCACGTTTGGCTTCGGCTCTTATAGCGCCCTCACCAGTGGTGGCGGTACCTTTGGAGCTACTTTTCCTTCCGAGCAGCCGAGGTACCGGAGGTACCGCTGATGCAGGGCTTGTCCACGTCACTGGTTCTGATCGCCCTGCTGGCCGTCGCGGCTCCCCTTGCCACGCGCTTCCTTGACCGGGTGGTGAAAGTACCCATCGTGGTGTTCGAGATTGTCCTCGGCATCATGCTGGGCCCCAGCTTGTTGGGCTGGATCCAACCCACCCAGTTCGTGGATACGCTGGCCCAGTTCGGGCTGGCCATGCTCTTCTTCGTGGCCGGCAACGAAATTGATTTTGCCGTGATCCGCGGCCGGCCCCTCAACCGCGCCTCCGCAGGCTGGGTGATCTCATTGGCGGCAGGTATCGGCTCTGGCTTCATTCTCGGCCCGACGCCGGCCGCGGCCGTGATCATCGGCGTCGCGCTGTGTTCCACAGCCCTGGGCGCGCTGCTGCCGATCCTTCGCGATGCAGGGGAATCGAGAACACCGCTGGGCATCGCGGTCACAGCACTGGGTGCGGCGGGAGAGTTCGGCCCCCTGGTTGCGATCTCCCTGTTCTTCAGCGGCCGGGAGCTAGGACCAGCCACGGCAGTGCTTCTGGGGTTTGTCCTCCTGACCGGCCTGGCGATCTTCGTTGCCTCCCGGGCACGGCACACGCTGCTCCATTCCCAGGTCACGCGGACCCTGCACACCAGCGGCCAGTTCGCCGTCCGGTCCATCATGTTCATCCTCACCGTGCTCGTGGTGCTCAGCATGGTGGTGGGACTGGACATGCTGCTGGGCGCCTTCGCCGCCGGAGTGCTTTGGAAGGCAACCATTGCACGTGCGCCCGAGCAGGACCGGGAGGTCATCGAGACGAAAATCGACGCCGTCGCGTTCGGTTTCCTGGTGCCGATCTTCTTTATCGACACCGGCGTTGACTTCGACTTGCGCGCGCTTACCGCCAGCCCGGCCACCCTTGCACTGGTCCCACTGTTCCTGGTCCTCCTGCTGATCATCCGCGGCCTGCCATCGCTGCTCGCAGCCCCACGGAAGTCCAGCTGGGCCGACAAACGGGCCATCATCCTCTTTGGTGCGACGGGCTTGCCCATCATCGTGGCGGTGACAGCCATCGGCCGGAATGAAGGCATTATTTCCAGCGGAACCTCATCCTCACTCATTGGAGCAGGGATGCTCTCGGTACTCCTGTTCCCGCTGCTCGCACTTCGCCAGCACCAAGGCCGCGAGGCTGGACGCCACGGCCCGAAGAAACTGCGCAGGAAGTCCAAACGCGTCGACGTTCCCGGTGAGGTGCCGACGTGAAGCTCACGTAACTGCAGGGGCCTCGGAACCGACAGTGGGTGTGGGCCTGACGGCGTTGGCAGCCCTGTCTGCGATGACTTGGGCGTCACTTCCGGAATCAAGGATGGTGTTCCGGGCTGATGCGGAATCCACCAACACTGCCGTGACGGTCAGGCTGTCCGAAGCCTCGGTGGTCAGCAGGGCGTCCACCTGGGCCGCGAAGCAGGAGTCACTTGACTTGGCGTGGACGTCCATGGCCACAACGTGGTTGTTGGAGACAAAGTTTCCAACCCCTGACCTCACCCTGATGATGACGGGCGTCGCACCTGCAGGCCGGATGCTCTGTGAGTCGATGACCTCGGAAAAGTGGTTGCCGATGACGGAGTTGTTGCTGCCGCTGACACAAAGAAGTCCCTGGAGGTCGTCCAGCCCGTTGTCCACCCCCAGGAAGGGCGTCCAGGGCTCATGGTCACGGAGGAAGTGGTTCGTGGCCACGAGGTTTTCGGAACTGTTGCCCTCGAGAACAACCATCCCCGGATAAAACGAATGAAGACGATTGTTGGTGACGCTTGACCGTGTGACACCGTCGAAATGGATGCTGCTCGCCCCTCGGGGGAAGACGTTGTTCGCGGTGATCAGGAGCCCCCCGTGTTTTTGGGCGTAGATCGAATGGCCCTTGGGTCCTGCTCCGATCAGGTTGTCGGTGATCTTTGAGGCCTGGCCCCACCCGCGCAGCTCGATGCAGCTTCCGCATTCAGCAATGAAGTTGTCGTGGATGGACAGCGCGTCCGCGTTGTGGATGGTGAGCGCGTTCTCAAGGTAGACGAACCCCATGCCATTGACCCGGAATGAATCATTGGCGCTCGCAACATAGATACCGGTCTTGCCGTTGACGTAGGTGTTCTCCGGGGGCAGCCCCGAGCCATCCGAAGTGAAATGCAACCCGTCGATGCAGAAGTTGGAGAACTCCACCGAGCTGATTCGCGGGCTCCCGCTTCGCTCAACGTAGAAGGCGGCTCCCATGGATTCCTCCCCGTCTCCGCTCGGGGGAAGGTCGACGAGGATGCGGCTGCCTCCGGGCCACAGCTCGTGCAGGTCCGGCCATTCGGCTTCGGGAACGTTGAACCGGATGCTCGACGATGTGAAGCCGTGTCCCGATCCCTCGATCCGAAGGAAGCTGATGTCGATCCGCACCTGCGTCCGGAGGCGGTAGTCCCCGGGCGGAAGGTAGATCACCGCTCCCGGCTTTCCACCACTGTCCACAGCGGTGGCGGACTGCCGTTCCTTGATGTCAGCGATGATGCTGTTGATGACCTCGCCGACGTCCTTGGACGGATTGCCGACGGGCCAGGCGGTCACGTCATAGTAGTTGTTGCTTGGCATAGGTTCTTTCCCCTTGGGTTGCGGTCAGGCGAGCGTTGAGACCGAAAGCTTCAGAATTGTCGCCGAGTCTCCCTCAGCCGAGAGCCGGTTCTGCGCATGTCCCTCAGCGGGAAAAACAAGGTCGGTCAGGACAACCATGCCGCCTTGCGCAAAGACCTCCACCGAGCAACGGTCGACGACCATCTGCAGCTTAAGCACCCCGTCGTCAAGGACCAGCGGGGCTGATTCCACAGACGGAAACTTTTCGTGAAAGCCCGTGTTTCCCGACCTCCTGCGGTCCAGGACCAGTTTGGCGGTGGCGGCGTTGTAGCTCAATACGGTCCCCGCGCTTCCTTCATCATTTCCGAGGAGATTGAAGGTTACCCGCCCGGCACGTCCGGGCAGTATCTCAGCACTGATGACCTGGGCACGGCCGGGTACAGCGTCCGGCAAACGGAGGGCTGAATTCTTGAACTCAAAGGAGTCGGCGTTCAGCTGGTCCTTTGCAGTGGGGTCCCCTTCGCCAGCGCAGAAATCGGCCAGGACCGGCTGCTGGACCAGACGTGCGGAGCCGTTGACTGCGGTAAGGCGCACTTCGCGGGCGAGGGTCATCGAGGACCGCCACGGGGCGGTGGGCAACTCGTTCGCGTAGTCCCAGTTGTTCATCCAGCCAATGATGATGCGCCGGTCATCCGGGGCGTTACTGAAGGACACGGAGGCGTAGCAGTCGCGTCCCCAGTCCAGCCACAAGCATTCCTGTAAGGCAGTGGCCGCCGCGCTGCCGGGCAGGGAAGCCACCCCTTCGGGTGCCGCGATCGAGTCGGGGTCCGGCGCGAAGCGGACGCCGTCGAAATTCCCCACGAAGTACTGGCCGCCGGAACCTCCTGCCACCGCGCCCGGGTTGACGTTCACGATCAGTACCCACCTGACGTCGTCCGGGTCCCCGTCCACCGCAAGAGGAAAGAGATCGGGGCACTCCCACTCGCCGGCGTCGGCATTGGCCGGGCCGAAATCGCTCAGGAAGTCCCAGGATTTGAGGTCTTCCGAACGGTAGAAGACCACCTTCTGGTGCTGCGCTTCGACGGCCACCATGACCCAGCACGCATCCTGGTCCCCTTCCCCTTCATAGCGGAAGACTTTGGGGTCGCGGAAGTTTGCGGAGTTCCTGGTGAGGACGGGGTTTCCTCCGTATTTACGCCACGTCATTCCTGCGTCAGTGCTGTAGGCCAGGGACTGGGCCTGCGAGCCGCTGTGTTCGGACACGGCCTTATAGGCACTGGTGTAAATGGCTACCAGGGCAGGCGCATCCGCTGTGCCGAACCCGGACGTGTTGCCGTGGTCCACCACCACGCTCCCTGAGAAAATATCCTCCGTCTCGTCGCCGGCAATGGCAACAGGGTGTTCGGTCCAGTGCAGCAGATCACGGGACGTGGCGTGGCCCCAGGACATGTTTCCCCAGACACTGCCGTGCGGGTTGTTCTGGAAGAAGAGGTGGTACAGGCCATCGTGGAAAACCAGGCCATTGGGATCGTTCAGCCAGGTATCCCTTGCCGTGAAGTGGATGGCCGGCCGGAAACGCGCGGTTTCCGCCGGGGCCGTTTCCGGCCGTGCGGCATCAAGGCAGCTGGACATGTTGGGCTTTCCTTTGGGAAGTGGCGAGATCTGGCTGCCTATTGCCTCGGAGCCGCGATGGAATCACGGCGCACCAGGGGACAGCTCAGAATGGTCGGGTGAAGTGCCATGAGGGAGAGATCGGTCTTCCCCTCGACGGCGTCAATCAGGTTCTCGGTGGCCCAAGCACCCATTTCGTAGTGGGGCAGAGCCACGGTGGTAAGGCCCGGGTAGAGGTTGGCGGCGATCAGTTCCTGGTCATCGAATCCGACCACCGAAAGGTCGGCCGGGATCGTAAGTCCCAGCTCCGCCGCCGCGCGGTAGGCTCCCATCGCCATCCGGTCGTTGTAGCAGAACAAGCCGGTGGGCCGGTCCTCGCGGGCCAGCATCCGCCGGGCCGCCTCATACCCACCCTGCACCTCGGAGACCTCAGATTCCACAGGTGCCGCGTCGCCGTCGAGCCCTGCTTCGTCCAGTGTTGCCCGGAAGGCCCTGAGCCGCTGGGTGGTTGCGGGGACATCATCGGTGTTGTTGATGAAGCCCACCCTCGTGTGGCCCGCCTCCAGGAGCGCACCCACGGCGGCGCGTGCGCCACCTTCCTCGTCCGGGATCACGGCTGTGATGTTTCCGCCGGTGGCCACCGAGTCCACCAGGACGGATGGAAGGCTGCCGAGGTTGGCCGGCAGCTCCACATGGCGGTGGTACATGGTGGCGTAGAGGATGCCGTCCACCCGGCGTTCCAGAAGGGCCTCGACGTCGGCCTGCCGCGATTCGAGGCTGGCTGAGCCGGAGGTGTTGATGATCATGAGGTTGTAGCCCCGGGCTTTGGCGGCCTCTTCAGCACCGAGGATAATACGGCCCGCGTGGGGCGTTGTGGCGATATCCTCGCTGACCAGGCCCAGCATGCCCGTCCGTTGGGTGCGAAGGGCCTGGGCAAGGCGGTTTGGGCCGTAGCCCAGTTCCTCCGCCGCGGACCGGACCTTGTCCCTGGTTTCGGGACTGATCCGGGCGTAGGAAACCTTGTTCAGCACGTGGGAGACAGTTGTCACGGACACGCCGGCAGCGACGGCCACGTCCTTGATGCCGATGTTCTTGTTGCTCATCTGTCTCCACGTCCTTATGGTTCGAAATGCCCCTGGGGGTTACCAGTAGGCTACTCGTTGCTGGTGCCTAGCCCTTGACTGCGCCGAGCGTCATGCCTGCCACGATCTTGCGCTGCAAGAGCAGGGTAAGAAGGATGACCGGGATGGAGTACACGGCGGCGAGCGCCGTCATGGATCCCCAGTCCAGGCCGAACTGGGTCTGGAAGTTCGCGATCACCACAGGCGTTGTCTGGGAACGGATAGCTGTCATCAGGAGAGCGAAGAGGAACTCGTTCCAGGAAGCCAGGAAGGCGAAGATCGCGGTGACGGCAATTCCGCCGGACACCACCGGGATCACCACCCGCCAGAGTGCTCCGAGCCGGCTGCAGCCATCCACCGTGGCAGCTTCCTCCAGGTCCTTCGGCACCGCTTCAAAGAAGCTCGCCATCAGCCAGATCGAAAGCGGCAACGAGATGGTGGTGTGGGCAAGGGACAGCGCGATGGGAGTATCTGAAAGGCCGACCGCCGCCATCATCGAAGCCAGCGGAATACCGATCGCCACCGGCGGCACCATGCGGGTCACCAGTGCGGCCATGATAAAGACCCTGCCGCTGAGGGTCTGGTACCGGGTAATGCCGTAGGCCGCCGGTACCGCCAGCACGAGCGAAAGAACTGTGCTGATGATGGCCGTCTGGATGCTGTTGAGGAAGGAGGCGAGGACCCCGTTGCGGCCCAGCGCATTGGTGTAGTTCTCCAGCGTCCATTCCCTCGGGAGGATGGTGGGCGGCACCGCGATGGTATCGATTGGGGTCTTGAAGGACGTGAAAAGCAGGTACAGGAACGGAAAACCGTAGAGCACCATCGCTGCGGCGAGGAGGATCCACAACAGGGTCCTGGTGCTCCGTCGGCCGGCCTCGAGGCCTTCGCGGTTGACCCCGCGGCGCTTCCTCGCACGTGTCACAGTGCGCAGGGCAGGTTCCACGGGCACTCCAGCCGGCGCACCGGCGTCGTGCGCTGTTCGTTCAGCGACGCGCATCAGTTGTCCTTTCCTGGCCGCCAGATGGTGGACACCGCAATGAACGCGACGGCGAGCATGGCCAGCAGGTAGAGGGTGCCCATGGCACTCGCCAGCCCCGGATCGCCGAAGCGGATCATGGTCCGGTAGATCAGCAGGCTCATGGTTTCCGAGGCAGACTGCGGTCCGCCGTTTGTTTGGATGAGGATCGTGTCGAACGCCCGGGCCGCGTCGATTCCGCGGACCACCAGGGCGACGGCGATGACCGGTCGCAACAGGGGCAGGATAATGCGGAACAGCATGGCAGGAGCGCGTGCGCCGTCGAGCCGTGCAGCCTCGATCAGGTCGCCGGGAATGTTCTGCAGCCCGGCAAACAGGACCAGGCACATGAACGATGTGGTCAGCCAGATGTCAGGAATGGCAACAGAAAACAAGACAATGTCCGGGTCTGAGAGCCACCCGATCTGGTTGGGGTTGGACAGGATCCCCGCCTGGTACAGGAGGGTTCCAATGAGGCCGAAGTTATCAATCATCAGGAACTTCCAGAGCAGCCCTGCCACGATCGGAGCGATCATCAGCGGGTACATGAACACGGTCCGCCAGATTTGCGAGCTTCGCCCGAGGGTGGTGAAG
Source organism: Pseudarthrobacter sp. DSP2-3-2b1 (assembly GCF_049895945.1). Classification (NCBI taxonomy): domain Bacteria; kingdom Bacillati; phylum Actinomycetota; class Actinomycetes; order Micrococcales; family Micrococcaceae; genus Pseudarthrobacter; species Pseudarthrobacter sp. DSP2-3-2b1. The sequence goes on from NZ_JAFCTI010000023.1 coordinate 13,646, forward strand.
AGCAGCGCCATCCCCAGTCCCAAAGCGAATTCGAGGGTCACCACGATCAAGGTGTAGGCGAGGGTCCGCCAGCCAGCACCGGTAAAGGCTTCGGAGGCGAACGCCCGAAAGTAGTTATCCAGCCCCACGAAGTCGCGGGGGCCGCCGGCGATCGGCGAGATCTTGAAGAAGCTGTCCGCCACAAGGCGGAACAGCGGGAAGGCGACAAAGACTGCCAGGAACAGCGCCGCTGGGGCCATCAGGAACAATGCGAAGCGGCGATCGGAGATACGCACGGTTTTCTCTTCCGCTGGTTGGGGACCGTGGCCGGCACCGGTCAGTCAGGTGCCGGCCACGGAGGTTTTACTTGAGGAGGTCCTCGATCTGCTTCCTGGCATCAGCCAGGAGAGTAGCGGAGTCACCGCCGGCCACGGCCTTCTGCAGCATGGGAACCAGGACCGTGTCCACGATCTGCTGCCACTTCTCTGTGGCCGGCCGGGTGGCTGTGGCTTTCCCGTTCAGGGTTTCGATCAGCGGACCGAAGCTTTCGTAGCCTTCCTTGTCCTGGTACTTCTCAAAGGCTGAGATGCGTGAGGCCAGGCCCAGGCTGGATTCGATGCCCATGCTGTTGTGGTCATAGGCGCACTGGATGAACTTCTTGGCTGCATCAGTGTTCTTGGTGGCCTTCGGGACTGTGAGGTACCAGGGGCCCGGGACGCCGCCAATGCCCGCCGACCCGGCGATCATGGGAGCCGCTCCCACCTTGCCGGCCACCGGCGAGTCCTTGGGGATCTGCCGGTAGGCGTGGGCCCAGAAGCGGGTCATGGCCGTTTTGCCCTGGTTGAAGAGGTTCTGTGCTGCCGCCCAGTCCACCTGCGCGGCGCCGGACGGAGCGGACTTGGCCAGGCCGACGTAGAAGTCCAGGGCTTCCTTGTGGGCCGAGTTGTCGATGACCACCTTATTGTTCTCGTCCAGGATCATCGGCCCGCCGGCCTGCAGTACATGGGCGAGCCACTCGGTTTCCACGCCGCCCTTGACGTCGGTGCCGTACATGCCGTCCCTGGTGAAGAACTCGGAGATGTCCTGGTACTGCTTCCACGTGGTGGGGGCAGCGAGTTCATAGCCGTACTTGCCCTGGAATTCGGCCTTGTTCCTGGCATCCTCGAAGAGGTCCTTGCGGTAGAGGATGATCTCGGCGTTGGTCCAGGCTGGCAGGCCGATAAAGTGCCCGTCCACATTGGCTTCCTTGACGAGGGAGGGGAAGATGTCCTTCTTGGCCTCATCAGTGAAGATCTCATCGATGGGCTGGACGGCGTCCTTGAAACTGGGCAGCCATACCGAGTCCAAGGCAGCGACGTCGAAGGAAACGTTTCCGGAGGAGAACTCGCTGGAGAGCCTGTTGAACATGCCGTCATACGGCAATTCGACGAAGTTCACGTCGATGCCGGCGTCCTTCTTGCATTGCTCGGCGACGCCGGTCAGTTCAGCGTGGCCGCCGGCCTCCACCAGTACGTTGACGGTGCTTGCGCCGGCGCTACCCGTAGACGACGGGCCCCCTGCGCCGCACGCGGTGGCTACCAGGGCTACTGCGGTGCAGATCCCGCCGATGGCGGCGAATCGGTTGATGGTTTTTCGAGTGGACATCGCTGTCGACTCACTTTCTCTCGAACGGAAATGGCGAGAATGACTTGGGGTGAAAAATCGTTTTGCTAAAACGACTTGGCACCAAGATAAGACCAAAGTTTGCGGGGTGTCAAGCATCACCCTTAGACCCCCTGGCAGGTCTTGATCGCCGGAGGCAGGGGCTCTAACGTAAAGCCTGACGTCCAGAAAAAAGGTTTTGGCAAGTTGTCAGATTCCGCAGCTTACCGAGCTCGAACAGAAGGGTTCCCGTTAAATCCCGTCCCGCACGGAGCAGAACAGTGCCGTGCGCCAGACAGACGTGAGGGGCCGACGGCGGGACTCCCGCCGTCGGCGCCTCGCGTTAAGCGCGTCCCTGGACGCTAATTTCCCGCCTGCCGCCCGGCGTGCAACTCCATCCGGGCAAAGAAGTCTGCGATGACCAGCCGCGAATCGACGTTTGTGTAGATTCTTCGGCCCGGTGACGTGCTCGTTTGCTCGAACGACGACGTCACGTCGCCAATGCCTGTAACGATGAGTGGAGCGCTGTCCCCCAGACACCACAACGGGCCGAATTTGATGGAGTCAGGCACCTTCAAACCGTTAAATACGTCCCATAGCCACCTGCCTGCAGGACCTGATTTTTCCAGCGCCTGGTCCAGTTCGGCGACAGAAACCACGAGCCTGCGGTACGTTTCGGCCGGGAACTGCCAGATGTCCAGGCGTTGATTGGCCAGGACAAATTCTGCGGCGGCAGGATCGGTGAAGTAGTTGTACTCGTCGGCATTATCGCCACGCGCCGAACCGCCCACCCACACGAGCGTGATCAGGGACGCGAGCTCCGGATCCAGAAGAAGCGCGTCAGCGACGTTCGTCAGGGGGCCGGCGCATACAAGGAACAGCGGAATGTCGCCGACGTCGCCGGCCGCGTCAATGATGGCACGGGCGGCGCCTGTCTCACGGGGCTCTCCGGTGAACTGAGAGTCAGGACCCGCGTGGACAGTTAACCTGTGCGGGTAGTCCAGGACGCGCAGCAGGTCCTCCGCCAGGCCCGCCCCTTTTTTGGCCATGCCCTCCGGCGGCCCAAACATCGGGTTGGTCAAGGAACTTGTGACGGCAAGAATGCGGTTTGCGGGTGAGAGAGCATGATGGGCCAGTCCCAGCAGCCCGTCCGGATCACCTGCCCAGTCATTGTCGATCATGACGCGGCAGTGCGGCTGAATAAGGATCATGTGAAAAGACTGGCCCAGTCATAACCCTTTCCAGCGGTGGATTTCATTAGCTGAAAAGGCTTGTCATCGAGATCGAAGCGCATGCCCTAAGTGACCCCTCCCCCAGCCCACCTGTCTATGTTCAAATGGGAGGGTTGAACCGGCCGCCCGAGTCCGTCCACGGCCTCGGCCATATGGAAGGAAGCACATGAGCGATAGCCAGGAACACCCTCCGGTCCCCACCCCGGGAAGCGCCCAGGGCCTGGACAGCAAGGTTGAGGGTGGGTGCCCGGTTGCCCACGACAGCGCGACGGCGCGCGGCAGCGAGAGTGAAAACCCTGCCATCGACTCGCCGGAACCCAAGGCGCACCGGCCGCGGACCGTTGCGGACTGGTGGCCGAACCAGCTCGATCTCAGCGTTCTCCACGCCCACCAGCCCGCGGGCAACCCGCTCGGATCCGCGTACAGTTACCGCGAAGAATTCCAGAAGCTCGACGTCGAGGCGCTCAAGCAGGACATCACCCAGGTCCTGACCACCTCCCAGGAATGGTGGCCCGCCGACTTCGGCCACTACGGCGGCCTGATGATCCGGCTGAGCTGGCATGCGGCCGGCACCTACCGCGTCTATGACGGCCGCGGCGGTGCAGGGGACGGCAGCCAGCGGTTCGCGCCGCTCAACAGCTGGCCGGACAACGCTAACCTGGACAAGGCCCGGCGGCTGCTGTGGCCGGTCAAGCAGAAGTACGGCCAGAAGGTTTCCTGGGCCGATCTGCTGGTCCTGGCGGGCAACGTTGCCCTCGAATCGATGGGCTTCAAGACCTTTGGCTTCGCATTCGGCCGCGAGGACGTGTGGGAGCCCGAGGAGATCTTCTGGGGCCCGGAGGACACCTGGCTCGGCGACGAACGCTACATCGGCGAAGGCCAGATGGCGGAAGAGGTGGGCTCCACGGAGATGGGCCTGATCTACGTCAACCCCGAGGGGCCGATGGGCAATCCGGATCCTAAACTGGCCGCAGCGTTCATCCGCGAAACCTTCAAGCGCATGGCCATGGATGACGAGGAAACTTTCGCGCTGATCGCCGGCGGCCACACCTTCGGCAAGACCCACGGCGCCGCTGTGGCCGGCGACTACGTTGGCCCCGAGCCGGAAGGCGCGAACCTGGAGGACCAGGGCCTGGGCTGGCTCAGTACTTACGGCAGCGGCAAGGGCAACGACACCATCACGTCCGGCCTCGAGGTCACCTGGACGGACAAGCCCACCCAGTGGAGCAACCGCTTCCTGGAGATTCTGTTTGAGTACGAATACGAGCTGGTCAAGAGCCCGGGGGGCGCGAACCAGTGGGTTGCCAAGGACGCTCCGGCAATCATCCCCGCCGCGCATGACCCGGCGAAAAAGCACCGCCCCACCATGCTGACAACAGACCTGTCGCTGCGGGTTGACCCGGTCTACGGCGAGATAGGGCGGCGCTTCCTGGCGAACCCGGACGAGTTTGCGCTCGCGTTCGCGAAGGCCTGGTACAAGCTGCTGCACCGCGATATGGGCCCGGTCGGCCCGCACATGCTGGGGCCCTGGGTACCTGCCCCGCAGCTCTGGCAGGATCCTGTCCCGGAGGTGGACCACGAGCTGGTCAACGAGCAGGACGTCGCGGGGTTGAAGGCTCAGCTTCTGGACTCGGGCCTGTCCGTTTCACAGCTAGCCAGCACGGCCTGGACCTCGGCGGCCACGTTCCGCAAGACGGACAAACGCGGCGGCGCCAACGGCGCGCGGATCAGGCTGGAACCCCAGCGCGGCTGGGAGTCCAGTGAGCCAGAGCAGCTGGGGTCTGCACTGCAGGCGATTGAGGCAGTGCAGCAGCAGTTCAACTCCGCCCAGGCCGGGGGCAAGAAGGTCTCGCTCGCGGACCTGATCGTCCTCGGGGGCTGCGCGGCGGTGGAGAAGGCCGCCAAGGACGCCGGCTTCGCCGTCACCGTGCCGTTCCGGCCGGGCCGCACCGATGCCGCTCAGGACCAGACCGACGTCGAGTCCTTCCAGTACCTGCAGCCGAGGGCGGACGGGTTCCGCAACTACGTGCGCCCCGGGGGAAAGCTCCAGCCGGAGACTCTCCTGCTGGACAAGGCGTACCTGCTGGACCTCACCGCGCCGGAGATGACTGTACTGGTGGGCGGCATGCGAGCCCTGGGCACCAACCTCGGCGGCTCCGCCCACGGCGTCCTCACCGACAGGCCCCAGGTCCTGACGAATGACTTCTTCGTCAACCTGCTCTCCCCCGGCACGAAGTGGAAGGCATCGGAGGAGGAGAACGTCTACGAAATCACTGACGTCGCCACCGGTGAACGGAAATGGACCGCAACATCGGTAGACCTGGTCTTCGGATCAAACTCCCAGCTCCGGGCTCTGGCCGAGGTCTACGCCAGCGACGACGCCAAGGAGAAGTTCGTCAACGACTTCGTCGCCGCTTGGGTGAAGGTCATGGAGCTCGACCGGTTCGATCTGAACTGAGCCCGGCTTACTGACCTGAGTTCGGTTTAACAACAGGCATCCGGCCCGGCTGCACCTGCGGCCGGGCCGGACCTGCGTGTTGAGGGGTTCCTTGAGCTGGAAGGGAATGAACTTTTTAGACGATGTCCGGCGCACTGGCAATGATGTAGTCGGCAGCTGCCGGTCCCTTCATGGCCAGGTGATTGTTTGAGGGCGTGATGCTGTGTTCCTTCAGCGCGGCCCAAAGGTCCTCGGGGGCCTGCGGCTCCTCATTGTTCAGGAGGCACCAGCTGGTGTAGACGCCGTAAAGCTCGTCCCGGCCCAGTCCTGCCTCATTCTCCTCATCCTCACGGAGGGACTGCGCGAGAAAGACCTCAAAATGGGGATTGGTCATGACAGCTCACTTCCTCAACACAACCGAAGGAGACGTCCCGGCGGCACGCCTGCAAGTGTGGAATCTACACGGATTCCGGGCCCGCTGCACTTCGTGTGTCAGAAGTGTGCCACACACTGGTGTCAGCTGGGTCGCGTGGCACGGTGCCGATGCTCAATGTGTACGATCGTACACTTTTAATGTACGATCGTACCTAAGAAACTTTTTGCGTAGGAGCGCCATGGAGCACCAATACCTGGTCGGCGACGGCCGCAGCATGCGTCAACGGATGCTGGACGGAGACGACTACATCGCCGACGACCCCGATCTGGCAGTGGCGAATCGCCGCGCCATCGAGCTATCGGCCCGTTTTGAACAGACCTGGCCAACGGATCCGGACGCCGGCCGCGCCATCCTGGTGGAACTTCTTGGGTCACTGGGCGACGATACCGAGATCCGCCCGCCGCTCCGCGTGGACTACGGCAGCTACATCTCCATCGGCGCCAGGACGTTCATCAACTACAACCTGACAGCGCTCGACGTCGGCCCCATCACCATTGGTGATGACGTCCAGATCGGACCGAACGTCCAGCTCCTCACGCCCACCCATCCCGTGGCGCCCGAACCGCGGCGCGCGAAAGTGGAAGGCGCAAAGCCCATCACCATTGCGGATAACGTCTGGATCGGCGGCGGTGCGATCATTCTGCCCGGCGTCACGGTGGGCGAAAACTCCGTGGTGGGGGCAGGCACAGTGGTCACGCGCGACGTCCCGGCGAACGTGGTTGTTGCGGGAAATCCCGCCCGCGTGCTCCGCACCCTCACCGCAGCCGATCCGATCGACCCGGCATGACGCCGTCGGCCGATTCAGTTTCCGGCACTCCACCTAAGCAACGCCAGCGGCGCCACGAACCGGACCGAAGGGAGCGGCTCATCAATGTTGCCCTCGCAGTCATCGCCGAGCGCGGCGTTGCCGGGACGTCCCACCGGCGCGTGGCCGCGGCAGCGGAGGTTCCCCTGGGCTCGATGACCTACCACTTCGCCGGTATGGACGAGCTGCTCACTGCGGCTTTCACCCGGCTGGCTGAGGAAGCCGCGGATGCCTTCGACCAGGCAATGCTGCAGGCCCGGACCCCTGAGGAAGCCGTGGAGGCAATCGTGGGGCTGATCACCGGCACCGTACTCAACCGCCCCGATGCGCTGGTGGCGACGTACGAGCTGTACTCGCTCGCCGCACGCCGGCCGGAAATACGCACCATCACCAACGCCTGGATGGCGCGAAGCCGAGCGGCCCTGGAACGCCATTTCGAACCGGAAACCACCGTCATGATCGACGCCATGATTGAAGGCCTGACCATGCACCGGGCGCTCTCCCTCGACCCCATGCCCGTCAGTACTGTCCGTGAAGCTGTCCGAAGGATTACCACCACATGACCGCCCTCACCCCCACGGTTGCCGCAGAATACACCCCCAAGCGGCTCGGTCACGCCCGCGCCGCCGTCGCCGTCCTGTTCCTCACCAACGGCGCCCTCTTCGCCAACCTGCTCCCCCATTACCCCGCGATCAAAGCCGAACTAGGGCTCAGCAACGCGGCGCTGGGCATCGCCATCGCGGCCTTTCCGCTGGGTGCCATCACCGCAGGACTGGCCTCGGGCACCCTGATCCGGCGTTTCCGCTCCGCCCGTGTAGCCACTGCAGGCACCATCCTCATCGGCCTCGCGATCCTGCTCGCGGGCCTGGCACCGTCCTGGCTGGCCCTCACTGTGGCCCTGTTCATCGCCGGCTCCATGGACGCCATCGTGGACGTTGCACAGAACTCGCACGGCCTGCGCGTCCAAAAGCTCTACAGCCGGTCCATCCTCAACTCGTTCCATGCAGTGTGGAGCATTGGAGCTGTGCTGGGAGGCCTGATGGGAGCCGCGGCCGCCGGCCTGGAAGTGCCGCGGGGCGTGCACCTGGCGGGATCCCTCGCAATCTTCAGCATCCTGGCATTGGTGTTCTACCGGTTCCTCCTGCCCGGGGCCGAGCCTGAAGAGCTTGAAGAAAAACCCGCGGATTCAACTAGCCCGGCCGGTGGAAACGCGGCCGGAAGTGCCCGGCGCTGGGTGATGATCGGGGTGCTTGCGGCCCTGGTCCTGATTGCTGCGGCCGGTGCCCTCGTGGAGGATGCCGGAAGTTCGTGGGCCGCGGTGTATCTCGCCGGACCGCTCGGCGCTCCCGTCACCATCGCGGGCCTTGGATACGTGGCCTTGGTGGGGCTGCAGTTTGTGGGCCGGCTCTTCGGCGACCGGCTCGTGGACCGCTTCGGCCAGCGCACCGTTGCACAGGCGGGCGGTATCCTCGCGGCGGCAGGCATGGGCCTTGCGCTGCTCTTCCCCTCCGTTCCGCTCACCATCATCGGCTTCGGCCTTGCCGGCCTCGGCGTGGCAACGCTCGTACCGGCCGCAATGCACTCAGCCGATGAACTGCCCGGCCTGAAAACCGGTACCGGCCTCACCGTGGTCAGCTGGCTCATGCGCTTAGGATTCCTCCTGTCTCCGCCGATCGTGGGCGCAATCGCGGACAGCACCAGCCTCCGCACGGGCCTTATGGTGGTGCCCCTGGCCGGGCTCCTGGTCCTGCTGGCCTCACCAGTGCTGCCGGGCAGGGCAACGGCCGGGAGCCGCTAGCGCACTGCTGGAAGACGGACGACGGCGGTCCGCACCTGGGTGGGCGGGCTCAGCCCATGAGCCAGGCCGCTCCCAGAAGCAGAGGTACTGCGAGGACACTCGTGATTACCGCAGTGGACTGGGCTATCTTTTGGGCCACGCCGTACCGGACTGCGTAGAGGACCACGTTCTGCCCGGTAGGGAGTATTGCGCAGGCCACGACGACGAACGTGCTGAACGAGTCAAGGTGGAAGACAACCACTGCCAAGGCCCAGGCAAGAAGCGGATGGACTCCGGATTTGAGGATGACGGCCAGCAGTGTAGGAGCGCGGTCGCCGGTACCTTGTCTGGGCGAGAGCCCGTGGAGGGACATGCCGAAAATGATCAGCATGAGTGGAACAGTTACTTCTGAGATCAATATCAACGGGTCCAGCGCAAGGGCAGGAATTTCAAGGCCGGATGCGCTGACGATGATCCCGAGAATTGCCGCCACGGTGACGGGGTTGCGGAACGGGGTGGAGAGTATCTGCCCCACGGATGCTCTTTTCCCGTCAGGGTCCGTGAGATCCAGGATCGTCAGGGCGACCGGTGTCAGGATGGCCAACTGGAAGAGCATGATGGGGGTGACGAAGGTGGCGCTGCCGAGAATGTACAGGGACAGCGGGACGCCCAGGTTCGTGGAATTGACGATCCCGGTAGCCAGGGCCCCGATGGTGGTCCGGCGGACTCCCCAACGGCCGATTGCTCCGGCAACTGCGAAAATCAGCATGACCGCCACGGCCGTCACCACAGAGATCAGGCCTGTCTGGCTGAGGACCTCCGAGATATGGCGTGAGGCGATCATGGAAAACATCAGGCTGGGCAGTCCCACCAGAAAGGTCAGCGTGGACAGCACCTTTGTCCCGTGCGGCCCTAACGCATTGGTCCTGCCCAGGACGTAGCCCACCAGCAGTACCGCGCCGACGACGAAGAAGCCTTTTAGCACTCCGTCCAAGCGTTGCCCCTCAAGTCAGTTCGTTGCAGCCGCTGTTTACGCTACGGGATTGATGCACCGGGACTGACATTGTGATGAGCGGAGGGTCGAAACGCTGCTGAGAAGCAGCTAGCCGGCCGGCACCGGGCTGGCCTGCACAATGATGTTTTTGCCCCACAGGTCCTCGGTAAAGCACGTGATGAGGATGAGCCGGCCTGGCACCATGTCCCAGATTGCGCTGTCCCTCAAGGTGTCCTTGTACTCCGTGGTGATCCGGTCAATGCTGTAACCGAGCGGGCCTTCAGCTGTGGTGACAGTCAGGCGGTCACCGGCCTTGGCCAGCGAACTGAGGTTGTTGAAAGGTGACTCCCGCCCTTCCCAGCTGTGCCCGACGATGTACGTGGTGTTTGTTGACCCTGCGCCGGGAACGCCATAGGACGTGAGCCAGTAGGCGTCGGCAGTGTGCGGAGGAACCAGGGCCGCGATGCTCCGTTCCTCCTCCGTCGGCGTAAGCGGCAGTACCGCTTGGTCCATCCCCGCGCCCGCGTACGTGATGTGCATTGGCGGCGAGCCGAGGGCAGGCGCGGGTGCCGGCGTGGGCTGAACCGCAGCAACGGCGGGGGCGGGAGCGGGCGGACTTGCCGCCAGCGAGGGTGGAGGCGCCGCCGTCGGGACTGTTGCCTGTGACGATCCCCAGCCGATGAGCACAACGGACAGGGCCAAGGCACCCACCAGGGACCGGATGCCGGCCACCCTGCTCCGCTTGAAGGCAGGGGCGGGCGCGCGGAGGTGCCTGCCCGTCACCGCTCCCCGCCGCAAGCCGCTATTCCTGACTGCTGCGGCGCCTGCCGGCCACTGACCTTGTGCCAACCGCCACTGCTGCAGTCAAGGCCAGCCCGGCAATGATTGCCAAGAGAGCAGCCGCGCCCTCGTTTGACAGACCAGCTGCCGTGTCAACGTTGGTGCCCTGGTTACGGCCGCCGGACGCGCCTGTTCCGGGCCCGTTGCCGGTCCCGGCAAGCGGTGCCGCCGAGGTGGGAGCAGTTGTTGAGGTGCCTCCCGCCCCCGCTGCGAGAGTCTCTGTCACGGTGGGCGTCGCCGTCGCGGTCGAAGTGTCCGTCGCTGTCGGCGTGGCACTCACGGTGGTTGTCGTCGTCGGCGTGGCACTCACGGTGGTTGTCGTCGTCGGCGTGGCGGTTGCTGAGACTGTATCTGTTGGCGTGCCGGTCGCCGACGGCGAGCCCGTGGTGGCCGGCGACGACGTGGCGGGCGTAGTGGTGCAGACGGGGGTCCTAAACACGTTCGTGTCCAGGGAGACCTGCCCGTTGCGGGCCAGGGCCCGGCCCTCCACCGTGGCACCGGTCTGGACTGTTATGGAGGTGAGGGCAAGAATTGTCCCCTTGAAGGTCGAGACTGTGCCCAGAGTGGCCGAGCTGCCCACCTGCCAGAACACGTTGCAGGCCTGGGCTCCGTTAGTCAGGATGACGCTGCTGGCTGAGGCGGTGTCCAGGGCCGAAGCCACCTGGAAGACAAAGACGGAGTTGGGATTTCCCTGGCCGTCGAGGGTGAGCTGCCCGGTGAGGGCCAACGAGGAAGTGGAGTTGTAGACGCCCTCCGTCAGGGTCCGGCCCACCAGGTCCCCTGAAACGCTGGTGGTGGCTGCCTGGCCGGCAGCGTTGTCGTAGGCAATTCCGACGTCGGACTGCGCCTGGAGTGCCACCGCGCCTGCTCTGTGGATTGCCCCGCCTGCAACGCCCGGCGGGAATCCCGTAATTGCGGTGCCCGGGCTCACGCCCAGATCGGACTGGAGGCTGGAGGGGCCGGTATTGGTCACCGTGGTGCCCGCCAGCACTGAGTACGAGGCCGCCGTTCCCAAGCCCACTGAAGTGGCGGCGAAGGCCGGCGACTGCTGCCACAACAGTCCCACAGCAAGGAGAAGAACCCCCGCTGCACCGCCCACCGTGGCCGCTTTACGGCGGTGTGATATTCCCGCGATTGGCTGATGCGACCCCTGTTGCACGGCACGTACTTGCATGGCAGATCCTTCCCCCATGAGGACGTAAGCCCTCAGACACTGCCCGACAAATTTGTAAGGGAGCTTATTAGCGGACTCTACGCCCGAAACCGCGCCAGACCTACGAAGATGGATAGGCAGGAAACGAGCCCTGGCCGGGCTGGGGTGCAGCTTCTGCCTGCCCGCAGCCTGTTGATGCAGGTCAGCGCTGTAAAATGAAGTGGCTGCGAACAGTTGGGCGGCGTCATGAAAACTTCCGCAAAGTTCCTCAGGGCAGCGGCGGCCGCTGTCATAGTCCTCTCTGCGTGCACCGGACCTGTCAACAGTCCGATTCCTTCCAGCACGGAACCATCCGCAACGGCAGTTCTCGACCGCACCATGCGCTCATTCCTCGACCAGGGGGCTGTGGCGGTGGTGACGGAAGTCAGATGGCCTGGGGGAACCTGGTCAAGGGCGTACGGAGTACGGAGTCTCGAGTCACCGGAGCCGGCCACACCGGCCGATAGGGTGTCCGTTGCCAGCATCACCAAGTCCATGACGGCCGTGTCGGTCATGAAGATGGTGGAAGACGGCCTGATCCGTTTGGACGATCCCGTCAACGGCTTCATAGACAGCTTCACCACGGTATTGAAACCGCCCGCCCCCATAACTGTCCGTCAATTACTAGGACACACCTCCGGCATGGGCACGTTCCAGGAGGTAACGGAGAGAAACGCGGAAGACATCCCGAGGATCGTCAGCGAGGACCTCAGCACCCAACGCGTGCTAGAACTGACAGCTCAGCTGCCGTGGGAAGCAATGGATGTGGGGCACTTCAAGTACTCAGACTCAGGCTATTTTGCCCTCGGACAACTGATCGAGACCCTCCGGGGCCGCCCCTACACGGAGGTTCTGCGGGAGGATGTCATCGACAGGCTGGGGGTTAAATCCACGTCGATTGACCAGCCTGTAGCGGACACACCCGACATGATCCACGGCTACATCACGCTCAAGGGCGAACGGCTGGATATCACCCAGCTTCCAGGGGATATTGGTTCTCCCGCCTTCGGAGCCATCTCCTCCGTCCCGGACGTCAACAGCTTCTACGCGGCCCTCTTCCGCGGTGAGCTGCTATCTGACGCATCGCTGCAGGAGATGTTCCGAACGGACCACCTCCCCATGTTCGGGTTGGGCCTCATCAAGTGGGCCCCCGGCTGCGACGGCGAATTCCGGTACGGCGGCAGGGGTGGCATCTGGGCCTATCGCACGGCGGCGATGGCCAGCACCGACGGCCAGTACCAAGCCACCATGACGCTGGTTCCCCCGCCTTTGCCAACACCCCTGGAAGACCGCGCAACCGAAGACAAGCTCACCCTGTGGGACGGTCACATAGCATCTGCCCTGCAGGAAACGCTGGACCGGCTGTGCCCTAAACAGTAAAGGGTGACGTCAGGCATGCCCAGGCTTTTGGAGGTTTCCGCCATCGGGCTGAGCTTCATGAGCATGACCGGCGATTTCAGCGCCGCCCGACCGCTGAAAGGTGACCAAGCTCTAATTGTCGCGTCCGCGACTACCGGCTGGGCAGGTAAGAAAAACCCGTTGACAGCTGGAATGGCCGGTCCTAAGTTTTGATGGTCAACGGCGAACGGTCTCCACTGTCAGTCATATGACGGCGTGCTATTAGGGAAGCATCGCTTCTTAGCAGTGGAGGTATTCCGATGAACCGAAAGTCAGTTGCCAGCCTTGCCGCGGTGGCAAGTATCGCCGCCATGTTGTGCGGCGCGCCGGCCGCCAGCGCCGTCCCTACACCTGCCCCAAGCTTTACCCAGGTTGTTGAGAAGGGCCTCGCATGTAAAGAATTTGCTCTTAGCATCACCAGCGTCGGTTCGCGAAATTACAGGGAGTTCGAAGACCGCGACGGAAACGTCGTGAATCCATCGAAGCCGGAAAGGGCTACACCCTGACATTTACGAACCTCACCACGAACGCCTCCATCACCTTCGAGTCGAATGGGTCGGTGAACAGAACGACTTACAACGCAAAGACGGGGACTTCCACAAGCTCAGTCACTGGCCATAACGTCCTCATTTTCTTCCCAACAGATATACCCGCGGGTCCCTCCACGACGCTGTACGTTGGACGGGTCGTGTACACCGTTGATAAAGCCGGCGTTTGGACTCTTCAGAGCACGTCCGGCAGATCATTCGATATCTGCGAGGCGTTGAGGAAGAGCTAGCTGAGCACGCGCCTGTTGATCGGAAGCCCCCACGCGAGTTGAACTCCAGCGCGGGGGCTTCCGAGGCTTCGGGTTGGGAAAGCAAACCAAAGCCGTAACTGAATCTACGGGCTCGCCGGGACGCCGAATCGCCATCCGGGGCCCTTGCCGACAATCTTGAGGGAACCTTGAGCCGCCTGATTTCCGGAGGCGGCCCAGCCGGGTCACCCAGCGGGCCGCAGCGACGTGATCATCCGCTTGATGTCCGCGTACTCCTCCGTTTCCGCGTACTTCTTCGCCTGTTCCAGATAGGGCAGGGACTCCGCCCCGGGCGTTACGTTGTTGTCCGGGCTGAAGAACGCCCCGAACATGGCTGCGGTGGGCGGCCAGGTGAAGAAGTGGAAGATGGCGCAGGTGGAGTCGCCGGCTGGCGGCTGCATGGTGGTGATGCCGTAGGCCGCTGCTGGGGTGTCGGCAGGTCCCGGCGCTGCGTCGTTCCCGCGGGTCTCATAGACGTAGCGGGGTGCTGCTCCATCTTGTGCCAGGGCGGGCAGTTCCTGCGTCTCCAGCACCTCGTACGGGTACTTTTCCATGCACGTGGACCCCGTGGCCATGTTGGTCCGGAGCGTGGCCAGCGGCCTGCCTGCCGCGTTGGTCACCTCGGCGAACGCCCCGCCGCCCTCGGGCAGCTCCCCGGCGGGGTCCCGTACGCTCCAGGCTGCCGGGTGGTCGAAGGTCAGCTCGCCATCCGATGTGGTGAAGCTTGTCCAGGAGTCCGGCGCCGGTGCGGTGCCCGTTGGGCTGGGCGCCACGGAAGGCGCGCCGGTCGACGTCGGCGCTGCGGAAGCGGTAGCCGAAGCGGACGTGGGAGCCCCGCCGGGGCTGCCGGTCGTCGTCGGCGGCGTTGCCTGCGGACCGCAGCCGGCGAGCAGGAAAGCAACGAGAAAAGCCGTGGGGATTGCCGCACCTGACGCGGAAGGACTGCGCATCACACCCTCCTTTGGGCCTGACATGTGGTCCTTAAATTGTGGGGCCGGCGCGCATACAAGGAGCCTCAAGGAAAGCGATTGGCACCGAACTGTTGCGCGTCATAACAAAAGGCTCCACAGGGGTGCTGGATGGACACCTTTAGGGGGTCAGCCGGTACCCAACCCCACGCACCGTCTCCACCCAGCGCGGCGAGCGGGTACTGTCCCCCAAACGCTTCCGCAGATTTCCCAGATGGACCTCGACGGCGCGCTCCTCGCCGGTGCTGACGTAGGAGCCGGTGCTGTAGGGCTCGTTGCGGAGCCGGCGGACCAGGTCTGCTTTGGTCTGAACCACCCGCCCGTTTTCCATCAGCACCAGCAGCAGGTCAAACTGTGTCCTCGTGAGATCAACCGCTTTACCGTGGATGGCAGCGGCCCGCGAGCCCTCATGGAGGGTCAGGCCCCGGTGCTCAAAGTCGCAGCGCACGATCATGCCTGCCTGCTGCGCGGACGCAAGATCCTGGAGCGACTGCGGTACGGACAGCTGCCCAAAAGGCTCGTGGCCGCCTGAAGACCACGGACCCGGGGCACTTTCCGCTGAGCCTACGTTGAGGACCCGCGGCCGCCTCAGCATTGCCGCAATGCGGGCACGCAGTTCCCTTGGGCGGAAGGGTTTGGTGAGGTAGTCATCAGCGCCGGCCTCGAAGCCCATGAGGGCGTCTGCTTCGTCCACCCGGCCCGTCACCATGATGAGGTAGGCGTCACTGAAGGTCCTGATGCGGCGGGCGGCCTCAATCCCGTCAAAGTCCGGCAGCCCCACATCCAGAGTGACGATGACGGGGTTGTATTCACGGACTGCCTGAACGCCCTCCTGGCCGGAGGCGGCTTCCTGCACCGCAAAGCCGGACTGCTGGAAAACGTCAGTCAAGCACGTCCTGATATCGTCGTCGTCCTCCACAACAACAGCAATTCCTCGATCCACCATCCGTGTCCCCCAAAAATTCTTTACCTGGTTATTCATTGCCTGGCGCCGCGCCGGCGTGCGCGGCGGACCACGGACGGGTTTGAGCATGAACGCATCCGTGCCCTGCCTGTTGGTGGCCACCTCACGCAAGCAAACGCTATTTCCCCGTCAATTCGTAGACATATGCGCCGCGGATGGGTATTCGGCATTATTTGCCGGAGCTGCCACATTCTCGAGCCTACACACTAGTGAGAGCTGTATTTCGAATCTGATTCTTTTATTGCGTCTTTCTTGAGCTTCAGTATTAGTTGCGTATTTCTTGAGAATAATCTCCCAAAAGTTTCATTTTTTAGGGGCTATTGCGTTGTGGGGCTGTTGTGACTGATGATCAAGCTGTGCTCAATGGGGGCGCAACATGCTCGCTGGGAGCAACACGCAAGGGGCATCAACCATGGCTTCTTTTCGCATTTCAGTCTCACGCCCTGTCCGCGTCTTCAGGCCGCTGGCCGTCCTGGCGGCAACCACCCTTGCCGTGCTGGCTATTGTGCCCAGCGCCCAGACCGCGGACACCATGCCAGCGAACCAGGACCCCGGACCCGCCGGAAGCTTCGCGTGGGAGGGTTTCAATTGGGAGAAGCGCTTCTGGGGCGGGGCACCGCAATACAACAAGGCCTTTGACGCTGCCAATGTCAGCAGTCCGGACGCCAGCGGCTATGTGGCACTCCGGCTGACAAACCCGACAGGCGAGGCGCCCATAGGTGCCGAGTTCCAGTCCACGCGCCAGGGTTTCGGGTACGGAACATACAGCACCACGGTTGAGAAAAACCTGAGCATGCTGCAGAAGGAAGTGGTGTGGGGCTGCTTGTTCACCTACGATCCACTGGCGGAACCGGGATACAACGAGATCGACCTCTGTGAAGCCTCCGCGTGGGGAGGAGGTGCTGCCTACGGTCAATCCTGGCCCGTCAGCCAGGGCCACGGCTATTGGTTCGACGCCAGCAAACCGCCCGGTCAGGGCAACAACACCGTCACCTTTGACGTGACCGCCAGCCTCATCACCACTCACCGGATGGTCTGGGAACCGGGCAAGATAACGTTCGAGACCTACGCGGGAGAAGGTTTTGTGGGCACGCTGCTGAAGCGCACCGTGCTGGAAGGTTCCACGGTTCCAGTGCCAGCCAGCGAGCGCGTGCACTTCAACCTGTGGGTGACCGGCGGAGGAGGAGGGGATCCTGCCCACGTGAAGCCGGAGTCTGTGGTGGTCCGCGACTTCAGTTTCGCCCCCGCCGCCCCGGCCCAGCCGCCAGCCCCGGTATCCGCGATCTCCCTCACGGCGTCCACCTCCAAACTCAAAGGCCTGAACAGCACCACCCTCAAATGGGCTGGCGCCACCGGGAGCAGCGTGACGCTCTGGATCAACGGGACTCAAAGGACCATTGCCAACACAGGGACCTACGTCAACGCATTCAAAGGCGGGAACACCACCACCTACAAAGTCTGCGATCCGGGCGGATGCTCCAGCGTGGTCAGCGTTGTCACTTAGCCCGTACCCGCAGCCCAGCCCGTGTCCCGGCATGCCGAAGTTAAGGCAAAAAACGCAGGACGGCCGGAAGGCTGCCCTGCGTTTGCTGCGGTCCCGGGCACGGTGCCCGGTGACTGGTGGTTAGGAGTTGCCGCCACGGACCGGAACGATCCGCTTGACGGCCATGCCGAGTGCCACCATGGCGAAAGCGGCCAGGCCGACCCAAAAGAGGTCGCCGGCGCCGGTCATTGCGAGGGTTCCGGAGCCGATTCCGGCTGCCATCGGTGCTGCTGGGTTGTCATACATAGGTGTTTTACCAGGCTTTCTTGTTGTTGAGGGCTGCATCTGCGTACGCCTTCGTGTGGACCACCTGCAGGAACAGGTCGATCACCAGCTCGTACATGGTGGCGGCGGCAAGCATGTACTTCCATCCACGAAGCCGCACCGTCACCACCCGTTCGATCACGAAGACACCGGTCACGGCAAGCCAGAACGGCTGCATGTGCAGCCCTGCCCCCGTGCCCAGTGCAAGCGCGATCGTGCATACATAGGCCAAGCTCACCAGCAGACCCAGCACCGACAGAGCCTGCCGGCCCCAATACGGCCGG
This sequence comes from Pseudarthrobacter sp. DSP2-3-2b1, assembly GCF_049895945.1. Classification (NCBI taxonomy): domain Bacteria; kingdom Bacillati; phylum Actinomycetota; class Actinomycetes; order Micrococcales; family Micrococcaceae; genus Pseudarthrobacter; species Pseudarthrobacter sp. DSP2-3-2b1. The sequence goes on from NZ_JAFCTI010000023.1 coordinate 31,196, forward strand.
GTAACCCTCGTCCAGCCATACTGGACGCAGTTTTCCACGGCGCCCCTCTTCCACCTCAGGCGCTGCGCCCAAAGCTCGCGCCACGTTGGCATCACCTCGGTGACCAGGGTGCAGTCCGCCGGCGACTTGATCCGGTACAGAAGTGTCAGCAGGGCGAAGGACAGCTCGTTGTCCTCGGTCAGGACCGACGTGTCATACACACCGCCGAGACCATTGCCTGCAGGGAGCGTTCCGTCTAGCCGCCCGGCAATAACGTCCCGGAGGGTCCGCACCCTGAACAGCGCGGCCGTGCCGGTGACCACCAGGCATTTACCGTTGAGCCGCCGGACGTCCCGGGCGTAACGGGCGTATTCATTGCGCTGCAGGTGACCAACGAAACCCCCGCCGTCTCCGCCGCGGAAAACCGGGCCTTCGCAGATAAGCATGGATGCGCACTCTGAGGATGGCGCCAGCGTGTAGGTATTCCGCGCTGCGGCGTGGTG
>NZ_JAFCTI010000024.1:0-7894 GCF_049895945.1 Pseudarthrobacter sp. DSP2-3-2b1
ATCAACCTGCCCGAAACCGCACCACCCCAAAAACTAGCCCAGTGACTCCACACAGCTTGACAACTTTCGAGCGTTGCGAATCTTGGGCGGAAATCTGCCGGGATAAGGTTGAGGGCATGCCTTCGTTCCAGACCCGCCTGAAAATCACCGGACTGAAGCCTGGCAATCCGCCTGAAGCGGTGATGGCCGCAGCCGTTGAGGCGCTGGAGACCCGCCACCACGTGGAATCCAACCAGCTGGAGCTTGCCGGCGGCGTTCCGCAACTGAACCTGCGGTTCCTCGTGGAGCCCACCGAGTACAGCGGGGAGAACCAGCAGGCTCGCGAATCGGCAGCAATCATGCGCGACGCCGTCGAACGCGTTGCGCTGACCGGCTCACTGATGGTGCTCCGCCGGAACCGCGGCCGCTGGGCACCGGTGTAACCGGCGGTTCAGTCCTCCGGGGCGGGCTCCACCACCGGCGACCGCGTGCCCCGCCGGCGCGTGACAATTATTCCGACGACGGCGCCAATCACCAGTCCCAGCGCCACGCCGATCAGTGAACTGGCCCAGAACGGAAGTTTGGTGGCCGATCCCGTGAAGTAGCCCAGGCCCACCAGCCAGCTCGCCCACAGGACCGCACCCAGGCCTGCGCACAGGCTGAAACCCCGCGGTGAGACGTCGGCGATGCCCGCGGCTGCTGAGGTTGCCAGCCGTCCGCCGGGAATGAAGCGGGCGCCGATGATGGTGCCGTACGTGGAGGACCGGCCAGCCTTGGCGATCGCCTCATGCATTCCCACATGAATCCGGTGGCCCCAGCGCCAGCGGTCCAGAACGTGGCTGAGCCTGCGCCTGAAGAGCTGGAACACCACGATGTCGCCGAGCCAGGAAGCCACTGCTGACAGCCCTGCTACCAGGAAGACGTTGGCCTTGCCGTCAGCGGAGAGGGCTCCGCCGGTGATCACCACCATTTCGGACGGGATGGGCGGGAAGATGGCATCGCCCAGGACTATGGGGATGATCCAAAAGTAGATCGCCGCGCCCCAGCTGTCGGCATTGCCAAAGTCCATGGCCACAAAGTACCGTACTTTTCCTTTTGGCTATGGCACAGGACGGCGCCAGGTCAGCGATGGTGGTTGAGATGCCGGGCAGCCAGCAAGTACCAGTATGGCCAGGCAACCCAGGCCGCCGCCCCTACTGCGATGCCGGCGCCGCCAACGCCCCAGCGGATCCACGCCGGTGCCTTTTTGCTTGCCGCAAGTGCGGCGACCGGCAAGGCAGCAACCACGGCGCCGCCGATCGCCTGTCCCAGCCTTGCGAGGTCGCGGGGAAAGTCACCTGACTTCAGCAAAGAGCGGTGGGCCAGCAGGAACCAGCCTGCCTGGACAACCATCGCCCCCATGCTGATTCCGGTGGAGACAGGAAAACCAAGCTTCTTGGAAACCAGGAGGAACGAACTGGCGGAGCCTGCCACGCTGGCGACGGTCACCAGCCAGATGGCCGCATCGGACCCGGGGGTGCGGCGAAGGCGGTGGTGAACCTGAACGATGACGGGAATGCTTGTCAGGAAAAAGATGCCTCCCGTGACGTCATTGATGGTGCCAAAGACGTACGGCCCCTTCTTGGGCACTTCGATGGCGTACATGGCACCGAGCGTTGCCACCCCAGCCATCCCAACACCCGCTGCGGTGTAGGCGAATTTGGCGGCCGTCCTGTCGCCCGGGATCTCGATCAGGGTGTTCACTGTTTCCTCCTTCAGTGCGGATGAAAGGCTGACACCAGATCGGTGAGCTGGTTCGAGGGCTGCACGCCGAGCTCGTCCTCAAGCCGGCCGGCGAACATCGTGTACGCGCGCACAGCGGCGGCTCTGTTGCCGGCGGCCAAATGAGCCTGGACCAGCAGCAGATGCGTCGATTCCCTGAGCGGTTCGATGCTGGCCGCTGACAGGGCGGCAATGACAGCCCTTCCCGGTTCACCGGCGTTCAGGTGCTGCCGTGCAAGGTGCTCGAGGGCGGTGAGGCGCAATTGGCGTAGCCGCTCCTGTTCGAAGATCACCCAGTCGTCGTACCAGCCAGGCAGCAGGTCTGCACGGCTCAGGTCCTCGAGGTAACTGTCAGGCATCCGGGCTTCCGGCTGGGACAGCAGGGTGGCGACGTGCCGCTGCAGCGCCGTGACGTCCACCCTCACAGATTCGTGAAGCTCCAACGTGTCCGCCCCCGTGCGGATGAGGTGCGGGAAGGTGTGGGAGATGCACCAGACGGTGGTGCGCAGGTTCCCGGCTGCCTGGGTTTCGCTGCTTTTGGGCCAGAGAAGGCCCGCCAGGAAACTCCGGTGGCGGCAACCCAGGAGTCCCACGCATGCGATCAGCCGCTGCTCCCGGCTGGCCACAGTCACGGTATTGCTGCCGCGGCGCAACCGCCAGGCCCCCAGCAGGCTTAAATGCCAATCCTGTGCGAGAGCCACCGTCATGCCTATCCCCCTCAAGCGACCGGACAACACGCGATACCCCAGATATCCATCGTGGCACTATGGCGCATCATGTCAAGTCAATTTATTAACAGGGATTCAAGGCAGTTTATATACTCGGAATAGAGTCCGAATGATGCGCAATCGAAGTGGTGGTTGGTTCTCATTTAAAAGACCCCGGTGAAAGCAACCTGGCTGAATTGGGCGGGCGGGTTACACGCTGGCCGGGTTCTCCGACGCTTTCAGTAAATCAAGCCAGCGTTGCACGGCCAGAAGAATCTCGTCCGCATCTCCCGCAGTTTCCACGACTTCCTGATCCTGGCCCGGCCGGCTTGAGATCAGGCGTGCCCGCAGGCGGAGGTCCTGGGCCGGTTCGGCCCATGCGCGAATTACCATCGTGCCTTCAATGTCCGCCATAAGCGGGCGCCTGCTTTCCGTGTGTAATTTCCGTTTGTCACAAACATTACAGCTCTGTATGACCATCCTAGGCGCACTTCATTCCGTGCCCAACTCGAGGCGGTAGCGCGCCCAGCCGCACAAACAACGCCAAAATAACGCCCCGATAACGAAGCCGCCACGGGGCCCCGCGTTGACTGATGGCGAGACGTCGAAGGGGGGTGATTGACATGATGAAGGAACTTTCCGTTCACGAACTGGAGAGCCAGGAAGTGGAGCTGTTGCCGTCGCGGGAAACGCTGTGGTTTGACACGAATATCGCCAGTGTTTACGCGACCAATTCCTCGCTCGCGCTGAACGCTGGCTCGTTCTTCTCGGATGCGCACAGCGTTGCCCTGCAGAGCGTCATCGTTTCGCAGGGTTAAATCTGTCTATCGTCCGATATCTGCACCCTGGGGATGCCCGGGGAAGAGAGGTGAGATGCTATGTCGGCATCAACCGCGCTGTTACCGGTGGATCTCGACGCCGAGGTTGTCGAACTGCTTCCAATGAGGGAAACGCTGTTCTTCAACATCAACGTCGCTCCCGTTATTGCCGTGAACCTTTCGATGGCCGTCAATGCGGCAACGATCGGTTCCGTCGCGACCTCGGGCGCCTGGCAGGACCTGCTGGTTCTCCAGCAGTAGCACCCAGGACCGAAAGAAATCCCGGTGGGCATGCTTCGGCATCGGAGTGTGCCCACCACTCTCTGTGGCTCAACTCGTTGTGGCTCAACCTGGGGGTGGAGAACGTGACAACAGCACCCGAAGCCGCTTTTGCCCGGCACTGGTCCGCTTCGCCCGGGATCGTCTTCCTGGGTCCTGTAGAAGGTTCTGGCCTCAAAAACCGGAGTTTTCTGCTGCAGCGGGGCGACGGACAGATTGTCCAACTCTCTGAACTTCTCCATCTGGTGATGGCCGAGATTTCGCCTGAGAAATCCGCGGAAGAGCTCGCCCGTGAGGTCAGCGATACCTATGGCCGTGAGCTCGGTGTAAGCGGGCTCCTGCACCTTATCGATACCAGGCTGGCGCCGATGGGGCTGGTGCGGGACGCCGATGCTGACCCCGCTGCGGCAGGGCCGTCGCCTAGGGCGAACCCGTTACTGGCCCTACGGCTGCGGGGAACGCTTTTGCCGGAGGTTGCGGTCAACGCGCTGGCCCGGGTTCTGGCACCCCTGTACTGGGGTCCGGTGGTGGCAACTGTCCTGGTGGGGCTCGCCGTCGTCGACGTCCTGGTATTTGCCCAGGGTGATTTCTGGGCCGCATTGGATCAAATTCTTCTCACGCCGGCACTGCTTCTTGGTATTTTTGCGCTCCTGACGGCGGCAGCCGTGATCCACGAACTCGGCCATGCCACCGCGTGCCGTTACGGCGGGGCAAGGCCGGGGGTGATCGGCGTCGGGGTTTATCTGGTCTTTCCCGCCTTCTTTACCAACGTCACTGACTCCTACCGGCTGGGCCGGGCGGGCAGGATCCGCACGGATCTGGGCGGGCTGTACTTCAATTGCCTCTGCCTGATCGCCCTGGGAGTGGCCTACCTGCTGACCGGGCAGGGATTTTTCCTGCTGGCGGCCGGGTTGATGCACTTCCAGATGGTTCAGCAGTTGGTGCCCACGCTGCGCTTTGACGGCTACTTCCTGCTGGCTGACATCGCCGGTGTGCCGGACCTCTTTAACCGCATCCGCCCGGTTCTGCTCAGCCTTGTTCCCGGCCGGGCAGAGGATCCGCGGGTTGCCGGGCTCCGGCCTTTTGCCCGCCGCATCGTGACGGTCTGGGTTGTCACCGTTGTGCCGCTTTTGTTCCTGTCCCTCGGCTGGATGTTGTGGAACCTGCCCCTGATCATCGGGCAGACCGCCAATGCCATCGGGCAACACGCGGTGCTCGCCAGCGAGGCGATGGCTGCCAGTGAACCGGCCGGCGTCGCGCTCTCCATCCTGTCCATTTTTATGTTGTCCCTGCCGATAATCGGCCTGGCCATTCTGCTGTACCGGTTGCTGTCAGTCTTTCTCGGGCTGATGGTGCGCCTCGCGAAGCGCGCGCGCAGCGAGGTTGCGAATCGCAGGCCCAGCGAGGTTGCGAAGCCCGGTGCCGCGGTGATGCAGCCGGTCCAGCCAGGAAAACCGCTAGAGAAAGTTGAGTCAGCCATGGCCGCTGCAGTCCGCCCCGAACTCCTTCCGGCCGTCCCACTGGCCGCCCCCCGCACAGCCGCTCCAGCGGTAACACCGGCTTCCGCTCCCGCTGCACTTTCCGCCGTCGGCACTGCGGTTCCTCCCGCCGTCGGCACTCCCGCTCCTCCCGCCGTCGGCACTCCCGTTCCTTCCGCCGTCGGCACTCCGGTTCCTTCCGCCGTCGGCACTGCGGTTCCTCCCGCCGTCGCGCCCGACGACGGCCCCAACCTGCAGGATTTCCTCGCCGACAGGCCCGCGCAGGCCGCGCCCCTTGCTGAAGCCGGCTGGCAGGGAAGCGTCCGGCGGCTCAGCGGCAATTCGCTCAGGCTCGGCCCCGGCCGGCGGGAACGGGCCCACCTGGACGCAGCTGCGGACGTCCAACGGCGTTTGGACGGGCCCAAGACTGTTGTGGTGGTCAACCCCAAGGGCGGTGCCCACAAGACCACAGCCACCCTCCTCCTGGCCGCAACACTTGGCATTCAGCGCGGCGGCTATACGCTCGCGTGGGACAACAATGAAACGCGCGGCACCATGGGGTGGCGGGCGCCGCTGGCCGGGCACACGAAGACGGCGGTTGACCTGTTGCAGGAAGTGGACCGCTTCGCGGACCCGGTCCTCGGGCAGATCGCGGATCTGGACCGGTATGTGCGCTACCAGGGCTCCACGCAGTTTGACGTGCTCGCCTCGGACGAAGACGCCGCGGGGGCGGCCACCATCGGCAGCCGCGAATTCGACCGGCTGCACACGGCATTGCGGCGCTTCTACCGGATCATCATGGTGGACACCGGCAACAACATGCGGTCCTCCAACTGGGAAGCTGCGGTGGCGGCGGCGGACGAGCTTGTCATCGTATCCACGGTCCGGGAAGACACGGTGGCCAGTGCCGCCTGGCTGATGGACGGCCTGCGTGAGCGCGGTTATCAGGCGAAGGTCCGCAACGCTGTGACCCTGCTCGCCGCGCCGTCCCTGCAGACCGACCTGCAGTTGCATGACCGGGCGCGGGACCATTTCGCGACTCTCACGCGGGAAGTCCTTGATGTTCCCTTCGACAGGTCGCTGGTCTCCGGCGGGCCGCTCAACTATCAGGCACTTCAGCCCGCCACGCGCGAGGCGTGGCTGCGGGCCGCGGCGGCAGTGATGCGGGGCCTTTGAGAGGTTCGCCGTAAGTGGGAAACTGGCCGCATGCGCATCATCATCCTCCAGGGCGACATCACCACCCGCGCCGTGGACGCGATCGTGAATGCGGCCAACTCCGCCCTGCTCGGCGGAGGGGGAGTGGACGGGGCCATCCACCGGGCCGCCGGGCCCGAGCTCCTGGCCGCCTGCCAGACATTACGCGACACTGACTTGCCGCATGGGCTGGCACCCGGAGCCGCCGTCGCCACCCCGGGATTCCGGCTCCCGGCGCGCTGGGTGATCCACACCGTCGGGCCAAACCGGCGTGCGGGGCAGACCAACCCGGCGCTGCTGGTGTCCTGCTTCAGCGAAAGCCTGCGGCTGGCGGATTCACTGGTGGCAGGGTCGCTCGCGTTCCCGGCGATAGGTGGGGGAGTGTACGGCTGGAACGGGCGCCAGGTTGCGGAGGCAGCGTACGACGCCGTCACGGGCTTTGGCGCTTCGCATCCGTCCAGCGCGCTGGAGTTGGTGGAGTTTGTGCTGTTCAGCCCGGATATGGAGGAAGCCTTCAGGGCCGCGTTTGAATAACCTGCGCTTGGGTGGACTCGGTTTGAGTGGGCTCTGTTTCAGAATCCCCAGTTTGGGACTTCTCTGGCTGGGCAGCCTCGCTGAGCTCCCGCCGGCTGCGGTATTCCACGGGCTGGTTGCTGATGGGATCCACGAAGCGGATACCCCGGGCCAGGAGCTGCAGGGGTTTGGAGTAGTCGTCCGGGGCCTTGTCCAGCAGGTCCGGGTAGAACGCGTCGTTCACAATACCCAGCCCGAGCGAGGCCATGTGCACCCTGAGCTGGTGCGTCTTCCCGGAGTGCGGCTCCAACCGGTAACGGGCGAGGCGGGCCGGGTTTGTGCCCTCGAGTGAAGCGGCGGGGGTGCCTGTAGCATCTTGGTGATTACCGCCGTCGAACGTTTCCAGCCGTTCGATCCGGGTCTCCGCGTTCGGCTCGCCCTCGATGACTTCGGCCAGCAGGTAGCTCCGGGACTTGGTCATCCGGTTCCGCACCACCACGGGAAAATCGACGGCGGGAAATCCAGGCGCGGGCTCCGCGGCCGAGACGCACTCGTATTCCTTCTGCACCTGGCGCTTCTCGAACAGCACCTGATACTTACCGCGGGTTTCGGGATTCGTGGACAGCAGGAGGACGCCGGCGGTCATCCGGTCCAGACGGTGCATGGGGATCAGATCGGGGAGATTCAGCTGGTTCCGCAGCCGCACCAGTGCCGACTCCTGGATGTACGTGCCGCCGGGGGTAGTGGGCAGGAAGTGCGGCTTGTCCACCACCAGGAGATGCGCGTCCTGGTGCAGGATGTCCAGTTCCACGGGAATCCGGCTCTCCGGCGGCAGGGTGCGGTAGTACCAGATGAAGGTGTGGTCCTCGAGCCTGGTTGCCCGGTCCAGGCGGATGCCCCCTTCGCCGACGATCTCGCCGGCGTCGAACCTGTCCTCGATGCCCTGGGGATCGATGTGGCCCCACCGGTGCATCATGTAGTCCATGGCTGTGGTCCACGGGCCCTCGTCCGGGAGGCGCAGACGGGTGGCATTGACGCCGTCGCGCACGGGAAGGGGGGATTGCATCACCGGTCCATTCTACTTTGCGGCCCCGCTGCGCCCTGCCTCCTGCCCGCCCGGCCGGGGGGGCGGGTGGCGGGGGCCGCCCCCGGGCTGCACCACCCG
>NZ_JAFCTI010000024.1:7904-25412 GCF_049895945.1 Pseudarthrobacter sp. DSP2-3-2b1
CGACGGTTCCCTGCGCACTCGACGTCGCTGACCATCGAGCGGGCAGGGAACCGTCGAAACGGCCAGTCGGAAGGTCCTTCGCGTACGGCTTCGGCCGGTTTCGTAACTGTGGCGTCAGGCGGCCCAGCCGCGGCCGATGGCGTCGAGTGCGGCGCTGTAGACGGCGGCCCAATCGGCCTCCGGCGGCCCCACCTCGGCAAGTTCCAGGCTAACCAGGCCGTGGACCTGTCCCCAGATGGCGACGGCGACCATCTCAGCGGGTGCCGGCAGCAGCCTGCCAGCCGCCTGGGCTGCAGAGACGGCTTTGATCAGGGGGACCATGGCATTTGCGGCCACGTCCGGGGTGGGTTGGCAATCGACATACGCTGCGAGTGCGCCGCCGAACATCAGCCGGTAGAGCGCCTGGTGGGCCAAGGCCCAGGCTCGGTAGGCCACGCCAAGGCCTGGCAGGCCGCCTTCCGCCGCGGCCGCCTGTGAGTTGTGAAATGACCGGAAACCGTCGTCAACCACCGCAGTCAGGAGCTGGGATTTGCCGCCGAACAGCGAGTACACAGCCGAAGTGGACGTCGCGGCGGCGGCTGCCACATCCCGCAGCGTAACCTTGGCCGGGCCGTCGCGGTCCACCAGCTCGGCAGTGACGGCCAGCAGTTCCTGCCGCAGGGAATCCGTATGAACGATGGGTCTTGCCATGTGGCCCATTGTTTCATAACCTTGTTTCGTAACGTTGTTATGAAACAAGGTTATGAAACTTTGAGTCTAAGGAGTTGTCATGGCGCAGAAGGTATTTGCCGGCCGGTATACCGCTGACCCGGAGCGGGAATCCGTGACGGTCTTCCTGATCGGCATGCGCGCGAACCGCTGGTGGAAGTTCGGGACCGTAGGCAAGGTGGCATCATCGATGCCCCGGATGCTGCAGCACCTGGCGGCCGATCCAGCGTCGGGAATGCTTGGATATGAGCAGTGGTTCGGGCGGACCACCGTTCTGCTCAGCTACTGGGAGAGCCCCGAACACCTGCGGCGGTTTGCCGCGGACCGGGAATCCCCCCATCTGGCACCTTGGCGGCGCTTCATGAAGGAGCTCTCCGGGACCGGGGACGTTGGAGTATGGCACGAGACCTATCAGGTTCCCGCGGCCGGCATCGAAGTGGTTTACAACGGCATGCCGGAGTTTGGGCTGGCCAAGGCCACCTCGCATGTGCCCATCGGGGCCGGCACCAACACTGCGAAGCAGCGGATGGGCCGGGGCGCGGGAAACGGGTCCGTAGCCGCCAGCGCCGCCGCAGGGAAGGGCGCGGCGCCTGAGGTGCGGCTACCAGGGAAGGGCGCGGCCGCCTGAGGTGCGGCTACCAGGGAAGGGCGCGGCCGCCTGAACTTGTCCGGTCCCCGGAAATGCACGCTGGCGTGGGCGGGCCAAAGCGTCAGGCGATGGCCACAGCCGGGGCCTTCTTCAGGGTGCGGCGGAGCTGCGGGGCGGCGTCGAGCCTGTCCTGGGCTGACCGCAGGGCATGAACCGCTGTTTCCAGTTTTTCCGGAGGCAGCGTGAAAGGCACCCTGAGGCAGCGTTCGAAAGCACCGCCGATTCCGAAGCGCGGTCCTGCTGCCAGGCGGATACCGAAATCGGGGGCGATCACTGTGAGCGCCGTGCTGATTGGTGCCGGGAGCCTGCACCAGACGGACAACCCGCCGGCCGGGCGCGGAGTTTCCCACTCGGGAAGATGCCCGGTAAGGAGTTCCAGGAGGACCGCCCGGCTCTCCCGCAGGTTGGCAAGCCTAGCGGGAAGCGGTTCGTCGAGGGCGCGGACCAGGTGTGCCGCCGCAAGCTGTTCCATGGCCGGTCCGCCCAGGTCCAATGAGGAACGGGCCGCAGCAAACCGCTGGATCATGGCTTTCGGCGCCCGGATCCAGCCTGTTCGAAGCCCGGCCCAATGGGATTTGCTGAGCGAGCCGATGGTCACCACCGCGTGACTGAACGCTGCTACGTGACTTGTTACGGCGCCGTCGAGGTTCAACTCCCGGAGGGTCTCATCCACCACCAGGACCGTTCCACTGGCAGCAGCCGCCCGGACCAGCTGGCGCCTCTGGAGGTCCGGCATCTGCTGGCCGGTCGGGTTGTGGAAATCGGGCACCATGTACGCCATCTTGGGCCGCTGCTGGATCATTGCCGCCTGCACCGCCTGCATGTCCCACGCCGGAGCTTCCGGGCCGCCGCTGCCGGCGATGGTTGTGCCGGTGCCGGGCCCGGCAGTAAAAGCCACAGGGACGGCACGGCAGCCAGCGGCGCGGATGGCATCCAAGGCGTTGGGGTAGCTCGGATGCTCAACCAGAACCTTGTCCTGCCGGCCGGCCAGAGCCCGGATGATGACGTTCAGTGCATGCTGCGCGCCGGACGTCACCAGGATCTGATCTGCAGTGGTGGGGACGCCGGCCGCGGTATATCGTGAGGCAACCGCCTCTCGGAGTGGAAGCAGGCCGATGGCGTCATATCCGAATCCCGGCAGCAAGGCAGGCAGCTCGGTGAGGGCTGCCGCGAATGCGCGATGCACCATCTCGCCGCTGGCGGGCAGCGACGCGTAGGCGAGGTCGATCAGGCCCTCCGGTGCCGCGAGTCCCGGTGCTGCGAATCCCAGGGTCTGGAGTCCGTGAGCCGTAAGACGGGCCGCCTTGTGGCCGGGAAGCGAAGATGCCTCCGCCGACTTCGGTCCACGGCCGCCAGTGGATCCCGTGAGCACCGTGGGCCCCGACGGCGTCAGGCGGGGTATCCGGGTGCGGCCCCTGCTGCCCTGGCCGCTGCTGAGAAAACCTTGTTCGCGGAGGTGACCGTAGGCTGCGGTTACGGTGGTCCGGCTGACGCCCAGGGCAACAGAGAATGCCCGCTCACTGGGCAGGGCCGTGTCCAGGGCCACCCGGCCGTCCAGGATCAGAAGACGTACGACGTCGGCCAGCTCGCGGTAGGCGGGAGCGTTGCCTAGGCTCCACTGGCCAAGGAGACGTGCCAGTGCGGACGGGTTCAAGGAAGCGGACATGATGCCAGTATCTCAAACTGGCTATGTAATTCAATGCCAGTTTCCTGCCACAGTTGTCGCTATGTTGACCCGCAGACTCCTCCAGCTATTTATAGGCCTCGCCATGTACGGCGTCTCCCTGGCGATGTTTATCCGCGCCGGACTTGGCCTGGACCCTTGGGACGTCTTCCACCAGGGCGTGGCCGGGCGGACCGGACTGAGTATCGGCGTGGTGGTCATCTTTGTCAGTTTTCTGGTGCTGTTGCTATGGATTCCGCTGCGGCAGCGGCCAGGGTTTGGCACACTCTGCAACGCCATTCTGGTGGGCGTTTTTGCGGATATCGGCCTCGCCCTGATTCCAGCGTTCTCGCATCTGGGCGGCCAGGCGGGGATGCTGGCCGGCGCCGTGATCCTGAATGGAATTGCGTCCGCCTGCTACATCGGCGCACGGTTCGGTCCCGGTGCCAGGGACGGCCTCATGACCGGCTTGGCCCGGCGGACAGGCTGGTCCGTCCGGACATCCCGCACTCTGATCGAAGTGGTGGTGCTGGGCGTCGGTTGGCTGCTTGGCGGATCGGTGGGCATTGGCACAGTGGTCTATGCCCTCGCCATTGGCCCGCTTGTCCAGTTGCTGCTCCCCTGGTTTATGGTCCCTGCGGCACTGCCGGCGAAGGATGCGCCGGCGGAACCCACCCCGGTTGCCGGTGATTCCGAGGTGCCGGAACCAGTAACCCGCAGCGCCTAGGCTAAAGCTGCCTGACCGTCGGGGCTACACCGCTTCTAACGGCAGAACCGGCTGGCACTTCGGGCAGAAATAAATGTCCCGCTCCTCCTCGCCATTGAGCTTGCCAAGGACATCGCGGCGGATCGGGGTACCGCATTTCAGGCACGGCTGGTGTTCGCGGCGGTACACCCAATATCCGGGCCTCCCGGCCATCCTTCCCACCGGCATCCCGCGCGGATTGAGGATGGTGACGCGGCGGCCGGGGCCCAAATTGGCCTCCAGGAGTTGCTTCGCGTCGGCCATCATCGTCTGGAGATCGGCCACAGCGGAAATGGGCGACGCCGGATGGATTCCGGACAGGAAGCAGGTTTCGCAGCGGTAGATGTTGCCGATGCCTGCGAGGTTTCGCTGGTCCAGCAATGCCACGCCCACGGGAACGTCCGGGGCTGAAAGTAACCGCCGTCCGGCTTCGGCGGGATCCCAGTCCGGACCGAGCAGGTCCGGCCCCAAATGACCGACAATCTTGTCCTCATCCGCGGTCCGGACCACCTCAACAATGCCCAGGGAAAAGCCGACGGCGTCAGCCACCGCAGTGCGCAGCACGCACCGTGCCGTGAATCCCGGCTTCCGCCAGCGTCCGCCCGGTGGGTAAACCTGCCATGCCCCCTCCATTTTCAGGTGCGAGTGGATGGTCAGCTTCTGGACTTCCTGACCTGGCGCGCCCGCCACGACAGGTCGCTCCGGACCTTGAACGCGCATCAGCAGGTGCTTGCCGCGGGGTACCACCTCGTTGACGGTCCAGCCGGCGAGGTTGAGGGTGGCAAACCGGGGGACGCGAAAATCGGAGGCGGTCAGCTGCTGTCCCGCCAATGCCTGATGCAGCTGGTTGGCGGCCCGCCAGACGGAATCTCCCTCAGGCACGGATCCTCAGTCCCTTCGGTGTGGAGTAGGCGCCGGCTGCCGCCAGCGCCGCGGCCACCGGGGTGTCCAGGATGCCGTGACCGTTGACCTTTTCCATGATCAGTTTGTCGATGGCACCCCGGGTGACCACACTCACCAGCGCTGCGCCCGCGGCCGACAAAACAGCCTCGTCCTCGCTGAAGACCAGCAGTGTTTTTCCGCCGCGCTCCACGTAAAGAACCAGCGCCCCGTCCACAAGCACCACCAGGGCGCCGGCTTTCCGCCCGGGCCGGTGCCCGGTGCCTGCCTCAACGTTGAGGGCGGGCCACGGCAGCGCCGCACCATAAGGGTTGGCCGGATCCGTAGCGGCAAGGGCCAGAGCCACAGGTTCGGACTTTGCCAGCTGCGTGTCTTCGGCGTAGGACCTGAGCCGGTCCACCGTTGCGGGGACGGCAAACTGGGCAGCCCCAAGGTGTTCGATGAAGTACCCGCGACGGCACCGGCCCGCTTCCTCCAGCCGCGCCAGAACCTTGTACATCAGGCCGAAACCGCCAAGAATCTGCTCCGCCATCACCGATCCCCGTGTCACCACGCCGTAGCGGTCCAGCAGCAGCTCAGCGGTGGCACGTGCATGGATGGTGGCATCCAGCTCCGGCAGCGGAAGGGCAGACCAGCGGCCGGCAGCCAACGGGGGAGTGGCCGCAGCCCCGGACGAAGTACCGTATCTCCCGCCCCCATTTCCCGCCGTACCAAGCCCGGAGGCGCCCAGCAGGCCGCTGCCATGCGAGCGTCCCAGCCGGCTCAAACGGGGTGCACGCGCGCGGGGTGCCCGCGCCACCTGGCGGTGGGCAGTGTGGCCGCCGGCGATGAGCGCGCGGACCGGCGCGAACGTATCGCCGGTGATGCGGCCCGCCCAGGCCAGGTCCCAGAGTGCGGTCACCACGTCCTGGTCGCTGAGGACGGTGTCCATGCCCCCGGCGATATCCGTCAGCTGGCGGAAAAAGTAGCCGCCACCGTTGTTGCGGAGGTGCTCGAGAAGGCGCTGCTGCGCATCCCCCGGTTCGTATTCGATGGCGGGGTTCAAGGTCAGGTCGGCAGAATCAGCCAGGTGGAGGCTGACCCAGCCGTCGTTGCCGGCCAGTGCGCCGGCCCCGGACCACAGCACCTCGCCGGCCGCCATCAGTTCATCGAGCATGGCGGGCTGGTAGTTGGACACCCGGCTGGCCAGGACCAGCGGCTCCCACGCCGACGCCGGTACCGGGACGCCGGACAGCTGGTCGATCGCGGTGACAATCCCGTCCAGCCCGCGCAATGATGGCTGCCCACGCCCGCCCCCAGGGGTGCGGACGTGCTGCCACGCCGGGAGGAAACGGCCGTAGGCGGCGGCGTCCACGGGCTCCACTTCGGCGCGCAATGCTGCCAGGGAACGACGGCGGAGCTTGCGGAGGACTTCTGCATCGCACCACTCGCTGGTGGTGGTGCCAGTGGTGGGCCGGTGATCCGGAACGTCCCGGGGTGCCGGACCTGTGGCCGCGGAATCTGGTTCGAGCGCCTGGGTCTGTGGCACAACGGCGTGCGGCCTGAACTCGCCTTCCACCACGCGGCCGTCTGCGGCGAGCCGCTTCAATGCTGTACCGACGACGGCCACGCCCAGTCCCAGCCGGGCCGCCGCCTCGCCGGCGGTGAAGGGACCGTGCGTCCGGGCGTACCGTGAGACGAGGTCGTCCAGGGGGTCCGCGACCGGCTCGATGAAGGCTAACGGAACGCCCATGGGCAGGGGAACGCCGATGGCATCGCGCAGGCGGGCGGCATCCTCGACCGCGGCGTAGCGCTCGGCCCCGCCGATGTTGACTTTGATGGCCCGGTTGGCCCGCTGAAGCGCGGTCAGATGCGAAGCAGCCAGTGCGGTGTCCGCATGCGGGGTTTCGACATGCTCAACAGCGGGGATCCCGTCCGGCTCATCCACGCCGCCAGGCCCGCCTCTGGGTGCTTCGACAGTTTCAAGCGTTTGATCGGGTTCAGCTGCCGGTGCTTCCTCAGCCGCTGCTGCTGCCTCAACTACTCCGGCAGCCCCGACCACAACGGCCGGTTCCAGCCGGGCCGCGACCTCTTCAGGTGTGAGCGGCCCCAGCAGCCGGAGCAGGTCTGCGACGCCTTCCATGCCGCGTGCCCTGCGGTCCGGCGCAAGGCGCTGGAGTTCGAGTTCCGTGGCCTCGATGACTTTGGCGTCCAGCAACTCGCGGAGCTCAACCCGGCCAAGGAGCTCATTGAGCAGCGTGGAATCGAGTGCCAGGGCAGCAGCCCTGCGCTCGGCCAGGGGAGAGTCGCCTTCATAGAGGAACTGGGCAACGTACCCGAACAGCAAGGACTTCGCGAACGGCGAGGGCTGCTGCGTGGTGGTCTGCACGATCCTCAGTTCCCGGCGTTCCACCGAGGCCGCGATGTCCTTCAGCGCGGGAAGATCGTAGACGTCCTGGAGGCATTCACGCACAGTCTCCAGCACGATCGGGAAGGTGGGGTATTTCCGTGCGACGTCGAGCAGTTGCGCGGACCGTTGGCGCTGCTGCCACAGGGGTTGGCGCTTGCCTGGGGTCTGGCGGGGCAGCAGCAGGGCCCGGGCGGCGCACTCCCTGAAGCGGGAGGCGAAGAGCGCGCTGCCGCCGACCTCGGCGGTGACAATCTGCTCCAGCTCTTCGGGATCAAACAGGAAAAGCTCGGCGCCCGGGGGCTCGTCCTCCATCATGGGGACGCGAAGCACAATGCCGTCGTCGGCGGCCATGGCGGAACCGTCCATGCCATACCGCTGGTGTAGCCGCTGCCCTACGGCGAGGGCCCACGGCGCGTGCACGGGCATCCCGAAAGGACTGTGCAGGATCACCCGCCAGTCGCCAAGTTCATCGTGGAACCGTTCCACAATGAGCGTGGTGTCACTGGGCACCACATCAGTGGCGAGCTTCTGCTCGGTCAGGTACTGGATCAGGTTGTTCGCTGCGAAGTCATCCAGCCCACTGGCCTTGCAGCGCTCGGTGGCAGGCCCGACGTCGGACGCTGCAAGTTCGCGCACGAAGGCGCCCAGCGCGCGGCCCAGGTCCACCGGCCGGCCCAGCGAGTCCCCTTTCCAGAAGGGCAGCTTCCCCGGTTGCCCGAAGGCAGGGGAGACCAGGACCCGGTCATGGGTGATGTCCTCGATCTTCCAGCTGGTGGCGCCGAGGGCAAAGATGTCACCCACGCGGGACTCGTAGACCATTTCCTCGTCGAGCTCGCCCACCCGCCGGCCGCCCTTGGACGGAGACGGAGCAGGTTTTCCGTCTGTGCCCGGGGAGCCGGAGCCCTCCACCTCGGTGCCGATGATGTAGACGCCGAACAGGCCGCGGTCCGGGATGGTCCCGCCGGAGGTGACTGCCAGCCGCTGGGCGCCGGGCCGGCCCTCGATGGTGCCGGCATTCCGGTCCCAGATGATGCGCGGCCGCAGCTCGGCGAATTCGTCGGAAGGATAGCGGCCGGCCAACAGATCAAGGGTTGCCTCGAACGCAGAACGGGGGAGGGACGCGAAGGGTGCTGACCGGCGCACCGTGGCGAACCAGTCCTCAACGTCGATGCTGCCCAGAGCGGTGGCGGCGACGGTCTGCTGGGCAAGGATGTCCAAGGGATTTGCAGGGACAAAAAGCCGTTCGATCTTTCCCTGGAGCATCCGCTCCACGGTGATGGCGGTGTGCACGAGGTCCGCCCGGTGCTTCGGAAACAGCACGCCCTGGGAAATTTCGCCCACCTGGTGCCCGGCACGGCCCACCCGCTGCAGCCCGCTGGCCACCGAGGGCGGGGATTCAACCTGAACCACCAGGTCCACCGCGCCCATATCGATGCCGAGTTCCAGCGATGAAGTGGCCACCACGCAGCGCAGGCGCCCGGACTTCAGATCGTCCTCGATGAGGGCGCGCTGGTCCTTGGACACCGAGCCGTGGTGGGCGCGGGCCAACAGCGGATCAGCCCCTGCTGTACTGCCGGCCTGCGCCATCATGTGGGCAGGCGTTGCTGTGGAGGTGGCGACACCGGAGGCTGCGACACCGGATGTGGGGGCGCCCGGAGACGACGGCGGGTCCCCGGCACCCGAGGCATCATTCCAACCGCCACCAACAGGGATCAGTTGCCTCTCGGCGTAGATTTCGTTGAGCCGGGCGGTGAGCCGCTCCGCCAGCCGGCGTGAGTTGGCAAAGACGATGGTGGACTGGTTGGCCAGCACCAGGTCAACGATCTTCTCCTCCACATGCGGCCAGATGGAGGCCTGCGGCTGCAGCCCGGACGCTGGTCCGGAGTCGAAGGCGCCAGCGGCGGCGGGCAGGTCCGACATGTCCTCCACAGGCACCGAGACTGTGAGATCCCAGTTCTTGCGCGACGGCGGCGCCACAATTTCTACGGGTGCGGAACCGGCCAGGAACTGCGCCACCAGCTCGCGGGGTTCCACGGTGGCGGAGAGGCCGATCCGCTGGGCGGGCTTCGGCAGCAGGGCGTCCAGCCGCTCCAGCGAGACGGCCAGATGGGCTCCGCGCTTGGTTCCGGCGACGGCGTGGACCTCGTCAACGATGATGGTGTCCACCTCCGTCAGCGTTTCCCGCGCCCGGGAGGTGAGCATCAGGAACAGCGATTCGGGGGTGGTGATGAGGATGTCCGGCGGGTTGCTGAGCAGCGAGCGCCGGTCCGCCGTCGTGGTGTCCCCGGACCTGACCCCCACAGTGATCAGCGGCGCAGGAAGCCCCAGCCGCTTGGCGGTCTGCGTGATGCCGATCAGTGGTGCGCGCAGGTTCCGTTCCACGTCCACGCCGAGGGCTTTCAGCGGGGAGATATAGAGGACCCGGGTTTTGCGCTTGGGCGGCCGCGGCCGCCTACCCTTCGCGGACCCTTTGGCAGACGACTTTGCCGACTGATTTGCGGCCAAATCGCCCGCCGCGGCTTCGAGCCCGGGCAATTCCGCGTCCGCGGCGGGCGCGGCAACCAGCAGACGGTCCAAGGCCCAGAGGAAAGCCGCAAGCGTTTTACCGGAGCCGGTGGGTGCCACCACCAGGGCATGCGAACCGTGCGAGATGGCGTCCCAGGCACCGTCCTGGGCGGGGGTGGGCTCCGAAAAGGCGCCGAGGAACCAGTCCCGGGTGGGCCGGCTGAAACGGCCCATGGGAGTCCCCGGACCCGGCGCGCGACCAGCTGCCGGTACCGCCCCAGTCCCGGCTTCCGCTGCCTGTTCCTCCTGCATTCCTCCATCATGCCCTAACCCACTGACAGGATTGCCGGCGCCCTCCGGCACCAGGGGAAACGGTCCTTTCCGCCCCGCCTTACCGGACGTCAAACCGCGTCTGACCCGGCGCCAGCAGCCCCGGCACCAGTGGTCCCAGCGGCGCCGGCCGGCGGCAGATCCTTGGTTGCCGGGCCTTCCAGGAGCTTCCCCTCGTTGCTGAAACGTGAGCCATGCAGAGGGCAGTCCCAGCTCTTTTCGCTGTCATTCCAGTGCAGAATCCCGCCCAGGTGCGTGCACACGGCGGACAGCCGGCACGTGGTCCCCCCGACGGTGGAGACCGCCACCGGATGGACACCGTCGCGATAGACCAGGCCCTCGCCGTCGGCCAGTGGCCGGGTGGGTGCCGGCGCTGTGCCCGCCGCTTTCGTCCGCCCGTCGGCGGCAAGGTGCCCCCACCCCGTGGCCAGCTTCGCGGCCACCCCGGCGTTAAGGGCCACGGCCGAAAATGCGCTGGCGGGCGAGGTAACACGGTGATGGATGGTGTCCGCCCAGGGCAGCTGCCCGCCGAGGATGTCACTGGCAATACCGAGGGCTGCGGCCACCCCGTTGGTCATGCCCCACTTGTTGTAGCCGGTGCCGAAGTAGACGTGCCCCCGGCCCCGGGGAAGCTTGCCAAAGAAGGGCATCAGGTTGGTGGCCTGGTAATCCTGGGCGGACCAGGTGTGGGTGGGCACAGCGCCGGGGTAGTGCTCGGCTGCCCAGTCCAGCAGCCCGGTGAGGTGGGCTTTTTCCGACGTCGCCCGCCCCACCGGATGGCCATGGCCGCCCACCAGAAGGAGCCTGCGGCCGTCCCGCTCGTAGTCCCGGAGCGAGTGGGTGGGCTGTTCGACGGAGATGTACATGCCCGGCGGAGGCGTCTGGCCCTCCGGCAATTCCATTGCTGCGGCGTACGAACGGTTCGGCTTCAGCTTGGCGAAGTAAAGTCCGCGGTCCAGGACCGGGGTGCCTGTGGCCAGGACAACCTGGTTGGCCGTCACGTCGCCTTGATCGGTCTGGACCGTTAACGGGTGGCTGCCGGTGACATCGCGCAGCCTGACCCCGCTGACAATGGTGCCACCGCGCTCGCGGACGTCGGCCACCAGGGTGTCCAGGACGTCCATCGGATTGATCTGCGCCTGGTCAGCCAGGCGCAGCGCGCCGTGGACAGGGAACGGCAGGCCGGTTTCCCGAAGGTACTCAACGTCGAGTCCCGCTGCTGACGCCGCAGCCTGTTCGTCGCGGAGGGCAGCGGTGCCCTGCGCGGACGCCGCGTACGTGTACGCATCGCGGCGCTGGTAAGGGACGCCATGTTCGTCGAGGTAGCGGAGAAGCCAGGCCTGCCCCTCCCGGTTTGCCTCCACATACGCGTGGACCTGCTTCTTCGGATACTGCTTAGCCAAGGCGGACAGTACGGTGCCCTGCAGCAGGGTGACCTTGGCCGTGGTGTTCCCGGTGGTGACGGCACCCGGATATCTGGCCTCGAGGACCAGGACCCGCTGACCCGACCGGGCCAGGAGCAGTGCGGCGACCAGCCCGGTCAGCCCCGCCCCTGCCACGACGGTGTCGTAGCTGGTGCCGGTTTTAAACGTGTCAGAACTGAATGTTTGCCCGCGGTCCAACCATAGGGAGGTCATGGAAGATAAGTGTACTTACTATTTGCAGCCACGCCCATAGCAGCGGATCAAATCCGGGAACTAGGCGGGCTGGAAGGCCCCCACGCTCAGGAGCGCGATGTTCGCGTTGCTGCAGGCGTTGACAGGCTGGGGCAGGAAGAGCGAGGCGGTGTCCTCCGGCGGGTACACGCGGTAGCCCGCGGCAGCCACCGGGGTGCAGTCACTGTAGTTGCCTGCCTGCGTGTAGCGGAGCACAGCGGTTCCGGTCTGGCCCGGCGCGAGCAGGACGTCCACCACCGGGTTCGCTTCGTCCCGCGTAGCCGGCGCGCCGATCGGTTCTCCTTCGGCGCTGGCCGTCAGCGATACCCCCGGGAAACCCTTCAGCAGGCACGGCGCCGTGCCGGTGTTGGTGAGGTTCAGCTTCATGTACACGCTGCCGGCCGCGCCGCCGCCGGACGCGTCCGTGGCTGCTGAGAGTGTGGCCGCCTTGCAGAGCGCAGGAGCGCCTGGTGCGGTGGTTCCGGGGGCGGACGACGACGGCGGCGGGGACGGGCTCGGGGACGCCGGCGAAGTGGTGGGGCTGGCGGAGCCGGTGCCCGGCGTCGTCGTACCCTGCGGCTGCGCCTGGCTTGGTCCGCAGGCGCTGAGCATCAGCACGGCAGCAGCGGCCGCCGTCGAAAGGACAAACACCTGTGGCATTCCCAGAGACTTCATGGCATAACCATTGCGGCCAGTGTGGCTGGAGTCAACGATGCCACGGCAGGGCAGGCGGATTTGATGCCCGGATCGTGACATCCGGGCATCAAATTCGCGAGTGTTACTTGGCTTCTCCGCCTGGCCGCCTGGATCCGCTGCGCGCCCATGCGGCCCCGCCTAGTGCCAGACCGCCGAGTCCGGCGGCTAGTCCCGCCCAGCTGCGCGCGTCGGCGCCGCTGTCAGTCACAGCGGCCGCCTGTTCGGTGCTGTGCGCCGCCGTTTCTGTTGAAGCCCCGTGGCCGTCTGTGCTGGCTGCCGCAGTGACGCTGATGGACGGCGCCGGAGCTTTCAGCGAGTGCGGGTCCTGGCCGTCCTTGGCGATTTCCGACCAGTCGGTCTGGCCCGTCTCGCATGTCTGCAGGGTGGGGAAATAGAGCGTTGAGCCCGCAGTATCCGGAAGCTTGACGGATAGCACCAGGGCATCGCGCAGTTCGTGGTCCAGCGGAGTCTTGGCTGTGTAGACGATCTGGCTGGTGCGCTTGGTGATGGACGTTCCGTCGGCCAGTTTCCTGGGCTCGGCGAGCTGTTCGGTTACCTTCTCCACTGTCCAGTTCGGGTTCACCGTGGGCTGGGCATCGTTGAGCTCGGCCGGCAGCGTAATGGCCACCTTTGTAGTGCCCGACTCCTCGCAGCCATGCGGAATGCCGAACGTCAGGAGGGCATAGGAGTTGGCCGCTGTCTTGTCCGGCGTGACGCCAACGTGGGCCGAAGCGCCCGCTGCGGCGGTGAGGACCAGGACGGCGGCGCCGCCGGTCGCTGCTGCCGCCGTAAGGGTGCGGCGGAGGAAGGTGGTGTTCATGGGTATGCCTTTCGAACGCACGCCGGAATGGGCGTGCGGAAGTACGGATTGTTGCCCGTCAGCGGTCGGATCCGGCGCGGGCAGGTCAGGGAAGCACGACGGCGGAAGGCGGGCCGCGTCGGCTGTCCACCCTGAGGTTCCGCCAGGGACGGAACGGGAAAACCGGCGGTGGGCCGGACACCGCCGGTGCCGGACCGGCGTCGGGCGTTACAGCCTCCGGTAGCTGGGCCAACGGCCTCAGCCACGCGGCGAGGGCCCACAGCGAATCTTCGCCTTTGGCCAGGAGCAGCGCGCACGCCGCTGTGGCCGCGATGTGTGCCGCCAGCATCAGGGTTCCGGTGTGGGAGTCCTGGCCGTGCAGGTGCGCGGCGGTTTCGAGGACGGGCGCAGCTGCCCCGTGGTGGGGTTCCGCTGCCAGCCGGCCAACGGAGCCAATGGAAAGGGCGGGAGCGCTGAAGGCTGTGAAGAGTTCGTGGAGCGCCAATTGGCCGGAGCCCAGGAGGGCTGCCATGGCGGGAACATTGAGTTTCAGGCGGGTGGCCGTAGTAGCTACCAGCGCTGTCAGAGCCAGCACAGCCAGCAGGATCGGCGGGGCAGGAAGGTCTCCGCCGCCGAACGCGTGCGCAGCCCCGGCGAGGGTCAGGATGCCGGTGGACACCGCAGCGGCGCGGAGGAAATGGAACGGAGCCCGGCCGTGATGCGTCCGCACGGGTCCTCCCTCGTTCCTGGTGTTTCTGTTCGATGCCGCCGCGGTGAGGCACGTTGTTGTCCTGCGCTGTGGTCCGGCGGGCCAGCGCGACCCTCAGATTCTACAGTTGGTTAGGGGCCGGCCAGAAGTTCGGCCAGGACGTCAGCGGCGGACTCGTGGCGGACCAATGATGCGGCCTGGCCTGCCCACAATGACATCAGCTCCGTGTTTCCCTGCGCGGCTGCCTGGGGGCGGAAGCGTCCGGTGAGCCAGTTCTGGGCGGGGAACGGGGCCAGCTCGCCAGCCTCGCTGGCCTCGGAAAGTTCGGCGATGACGCGGTTGGGGATGCCGCGGGCCAGCCGTCCGCTGAGGACCCGTGTCAGCACGGTTTGGCCGGCGGCCGGGGAGTGGAGGATGGCACGGTAGGCCGGGACCGCGGCCGACTCGCGGGTGGCCAGGAAAGCGGTCCCCACCTGGACGGCGTCGGCGCCGAGTGCCCGCGCGGCAGCGTAGCCGCGGCGGTCGGCGATAGCGCCGGCGGCGATCACTGGGATGCTGATGGCGTCCGCCACCTGGGGGACCAGGGCGAACGTGCCAATGAGGGACTCCTCAGCTGGTTTCAGGAACGAGACCCGGTGGCCGCCGGATTCCATGCCGCTGGCAACCACGGCATCCACCCCGCCGGCCTCCAGGGCCACGGCCTCCGCAACGGTGGTTGCGGTGCCCACCACCACGATTCCGCGCTGGTGTGCTGCCTCCACGAGTTCCGGTGCCGGCACACCAAACACGAAACTCACGACGGCGGGAGCCGCTTCCAGCGTTGCCGCCACCTGTTCGTCGTAGTCCGGCAGGTAGCGGTCAGGCATGTCCGGAAGGGGCACGTTCACTTCGTCGAAGTAGGGCCGGAGTTTCGCGGCGTACTGGTCGAAAACTTTGCTGGTGAGCGCTGCGGGTTCGTCGCCGGTGGGAATCCAGAGGTTCAAGGCGAAAGGCCTGGGCGTGGCCTTCCGGAGCTCAGCGGCGGTGTTACGGATCGCGTCGGCGCCATAACCGTACAGGCCGTAGGAACCCAGCCCGCCGCCGTCGCTCACGGCAGCTGTCAGCTCCACGGAGGAGACGCCGCCGAAAGGGCCAAGGACCACTGGAACCTCGGTACCGAACAGCTTCGTGATGCGGTTTGGTTGGCCTGCGGCGGCAGGTGCGGGCGTCATGGATGGCTCCTCAAGGTGACGGGCGGCGTTCAGGACCCAGTCTCGCAGTGCTTGCCGCGGACCCCAACTCTCTCGCCCTTGCTGGCTATGTACCGCGGATGGGGTCGGGGCTAGACTGCTCGCGTAAGTCGCCAACAACCTCAGGGAGCACACGATGAACTACTCAGGAACTGGCAACGAGAAGGCAACCCCGGCCAGCGAGCTCAACCGCACGCACATCGGGCAGACCGTCAGCTTCGAGCCCGACGAGTTCACTTTGGTGTTCGGGAAAATCGCGGCCATTGCGCGCAAGGAAGGCGGCGTGACCATCGCGCTTCAAGGGGTGCAGGGCAGTGGCGGCCTGCAGGCGAGCTACAGCATTCCGGGAAGCCAGCAGGTTTATCTGCAGCCGGACATGCTCACCAACACGGAGTCCACCATCAAGGACCTCTTCGGCAAAGTGCAGGAAAACCTGCGCGGAACCGGCCACAAGGGTGAGGACAGAACAGACAAGCTCTGACGGGTTGGCTTGGGCGTCCAGCTTCCCTCTTGCCCACCTGTATTCGGCTGGGCGTAGGGTGGGGAGTTGGACGATAGGAGCATTTCATGAAGAAAATCCTCATGGTACTGACCAGCGTTTCCGAGATTGGCGATACGGGCGAGAAGACCGGCTACAACGTGGCCGAGGCTGCTCATCCGTGGAAGGTCTTCAAGGATTCCGGGCATTTTGTCGACTTCGCATCCATCAAGGGCGGCCAGCCCCCGCGGGACGAGGTCGACTCGAGTGACCCGATTCAGGTTGCGTTCACGGAGGACGAGACCACCCGTGCAGGCCTGTACAACACTGCCCGCGTTGACGTGGTTGATCCAGAGCAGTACGACGCCGTCTTCCTTGTGGGTGGCCACGGCACCATGTGGGACTTCCCGGACAGCGAAGGCCTGCAGAAGCTCGTAGCCAGCGTCTACAACAAGGGCGGTGTGGTGGGCGCTGTCTGCCACGGGCCGGCCGGACTGTTGAATGTGGAACTGGCCAACGGCTTCCGGATTGTCGAGGGCAGGAAGGTGGCCGCGTTCACTAACGACGAGGAAGTCGCCGCAGGCAAGGACAAGGTCATCCCGTTCTTCCTGGCCGATCGGCTTGAGGAACAAGGCGCCACCCACGTCTCCGCTGATGTCTTTGAGGAGAAGGTGGTGGTGGACGAACGGCTGGTGACCGGCCAGAACCCGGCCTCAGCCGCCGGCGTGGCCAAGGAGATGGAGAAGCTTCTGGCGGAGGTCATCCACCAGGAAAAAGCCGAGGAGCAGCACGACGCTGACGCGCTGCGCGCGGAGAAGGATGCCGAAAAGGCCGCCAAGAAGGCTGCCGCAGAGGCCGAGCACTAACGCCTGCAGTTGGCCTGCGCGCCTTTCGGTGCGCGTCTGGCGGCCGTCCGACGGCGGGCGGCCGCTGGGGCGCATACGTTCGCCGGGAAGCCGTGCCGGATAAAGCAAAGGCCCTGGTTCCCGTTTTTACAAGGAAACCAGGGCCTTTCTTATTGGCGGTGACGGTGGGATTTGAACCCACGTTGGCTTTGACACCAAACAACATTTCGAGTGTTGCACCTTCGGCCGCTCGGACACGTCACCAACCTGAATAGGTTACCGGAGCATGCCGCGCATCCCCAAAACGGCACGTGATCGGACCCGAAAAGGGAACAGGCATTTGCCATTTCCCGCGCGGGGCCGCCGCCTTGGAAGCGGATGGCCAAGCCCGAGTTCGTGTGCCAGGTTCTTTCTCCGCGGGGTTATCCACATAGGCCTTCCTCCGCGCCTTAATTGTCGGTGCCTCGCAGGATGATGGGGGTATGGAAAGCACGACGGCGGACGAGGTTCTGGAGCGCATCATGGCGTCCGCTGCCGTTGCCGCTGTCGCTGTCCCCGCCGCTGTCCCCGTCCCCGTTCGTCCCGGCGACGATGGCGGCGCTGGCGACGGTGGTGACGGTCCTTGGGATGCGGTTCAGGACGAGCCTCAAGACGAGGTATTGTTCCCGTCGGATCCGTTGCGCCGGCGGAAGGATTATTGCCTGGACCGGTTGGTTGGGATTGCCCGGCTCGAGGCCCGGACGGCGGCGGAGAAGGTCCGGGTCCTCGCGGAATTGGTCGAGGTCTGTGCAGCGTTGGACCCGCCGGGGCAGTCGCCGCAGGAGGCCACGGCTCAGGAAATGTCGTTGGTCGCCGAGGTCGCATGCGCCCTGACTGTCGGTGAGCGGACCGCCGGTGCCCTGCTGGCCGAATCCCTGGAACTAACCACCGCTTTGCCGTTGACCCTGTCGGCATTGCAGGACGGGACCATTTCGTGGCAGCATGCCCGGGTGATGGTGGATGAGACCACCAACATTGACCCCACCGGCGCGGCTGCACTGGAGGCGCATTTCCTGGACCCCGGGGCGCCCAACCCGGCGCGCGGGTGTCCCGCCGGGGAACTCATCGCTTCCCGGTTCCGGCAGAAGGCCAGGACCTGGCGGGAACGCCACCACCCGGTCAGCATCGAAAAACGCCACCTGAAGTCCGTGGCGGACCGCAGGCTGGAA
>NZ_JAFCTI010000025.1:0-16488 GCF_049895945.1 Pseudarthrobacter sp. DSP2-3-2b1
CAGATGCCTACTCGCCGCCGGCGGCCACCGGCACTACCGGATCAAACAAACCAACCATGCGTAAATGCGAAGGGCCGGAAAACCCCGCCCACCGCACCCAGGCGCCGATCTTCCTGAAGGTGGCCAACGGCGCGCTCGATGAAATCCGGGGACAGTTGGGAATCTGCATCCTGGACAAGGATGAGGTCTTCGGGCGCGGCATCCGGAAGAACGGTGGCAAGCACCTGATTGAGCGCCCCGGCTTTTTTGTGGGTATTTCCAGCCGTGTCCACCACTTCGGCACCGCCGTCCAGCGCAATCTGTGCCGTTGCGTCAGTGCAGTTGTCCGCCACGACAATTATTCTGTCGGGCACAAGGGACTGGCCTTTAAGTGATTTGAGAGTTTCGCCGATACCGGCTGATTCATTGTGCGCAGGAATAAGGACCGTTATCACCGGATCGCTCCGGCCCTTTTATTCCAAGGGTCCTGCGATGCGGCACAAATTTTTCCCATATTCCCCGCCGAAAGTCTTCAACTAGCTATTGATTGCGAGTCTTCCAAGGAGAACGCAAAGCAGCAGCAGAATTCCGGCACGAAACCAACAAGCTTCTGTCAAGAGGGGCGCGTCAACATCAACGCCAAGCAGCATGCGGGGCCGCAGCCCCGTATCACCAGGTCCGTGTCATAGGTCAGTCGTCTTCGACTGCCTCAGGGTCCTCTTCCGGCTCAAACGTGTTCGGCTCATGGGTGGCACCCAGGCCAACGCCGTCCGCACTGGTGGGGACGCCGTCGTCGCCCTTCCCCGCGGTACCTTTGGCTGCAGTGTCCTCCGCATCAGCCTTCTGGGGCTCGTCGTCGGGCAAAGATTCGGGTGAGTTGATGGTCATGGCCCCTCCTTCGTTTGGTGGGCAACTACGCTACCAGCGGGCGGATCGGAAGGCTCCGAATCCTGCGGATTATTTTGAGAACAAAATTGATTGGATCTTGAGCTAACCCTTCGCCGCCCATGCAGTTATGGGTTCACTCTGGACTTATCACCACAAAATGATGGCGGGGAAGCGGGACGAGTCATGGGAAACCAATCAGCTCTGGATGAAGTAGTCGCAGTGGGAGGCGTGATCACCGATCACCACCCGCTCGATTTCCACAGCCTGGGTCTCGCCGGCTGCATTGACCGGCTCACCGGTCCCCTCCGTCAGCAAGGCACTGCAGTCCGCTGGGATACTCCGCACTGGGGCATCGAGATCCCGGCGGACTGCGCGTCCTTGCTCTACCAGTCGGCCCGCGAAGCCCTGAGCAACGCGTACAAGTACTCGGAAGCTTCCGAACTCAGCCTCCAGCTTGCCGCAGTGGGCCACGGGGTAAGGCTGGTGGTGTCCGACGACGGCTCAGGCTTTGACAGCAAACTCGCCGTCAGCGGGCGGCACCACGGTTACGGCCTGCGGCTGATGGCCGTGGCAGTTCACGAGGCCGGGGGCACCATCGATATCCGTTCAGAGCCAGGGCAGGGCACCACGGTAACGGTCACCCTGCCCCTCGACTGACCGGTTAAGACTGGCCCTACCGGGTCAGCTTGTCCGGATCAGGCTCCAGGTCACCGATGTGGCCGGGGGCGTTGGCCGCCAGGACCCGCTCCACAAAGGCGCCGTACTCGTCCATGTAGTGCCGCAGGAACTTGGCGGTGGATTCGTCCTTGATCTCACCGTCCTGGCCGAAGACCTCCGGTTTGAAGTGAATATAGACTTCCGGGGCGTTCAATTGGGGGGCGTCCAGGAAGCTCAGTACGCTCCGCATGGAAGACTGCATCACTGCAGTTCCGATGCCGCCCGGCGACGCACCGATGATGCCCGTGGGCTTGCGTGCGAAGGAATTTGTTCCCCACGGCCGTGAGCCCCAGTCGATGGCGTTCTTCAATGCTCCGGGAATGGAGCGGTTGTACTCGGGGGATACAAACAGGATGCCGTCCGAGCCTTCGATGGCTTCTTTGAGGGCGCGCCCTGCCGGCGGGAAATCGGCGTCGTAATCGTAACTGTAGAGCGGCAGGTCCTTGATGGGGATCTCGGTGAATTCGAGGTTCTCCGGAGCCAGCTTGATCAGGGCGGTGGCGAGCGTGCGGTTGATGGAGCCGGTTGCCAGGCTCCCTACGAAGTACCCGATCTTGTGCGTTGCCATGAATATTTCCTTCCCAAAACAGCCGGCAGAACCGGCAGGCAAAAGAGCTTTTGTTGGTGAAGCGGCACAGTGCTCCCCCAGTCCAGCACAGAAGCGATCCTCCGGCCAGAGGTCCGTCGAAGGATCTTGACACCCTGTCCGCACTGGCGCTCAATGATGATCGGGGGGGAAGAATCCTCACACATCACGGGAGCAGCTGTCATGAAGGAAAAACCAGGAACGGCGCAGCGCATCCACGCCGAGGCACCGGCCGAAGGGGACGAAGCAGCGGACCCCACAGACATCCGCGTTCACTCGCAGGAACCTGCCGAAGGAGCCGACCCGGACGATCCCCAAGGAGCCGCCGGCTGACGCTTCCCACGGACTGCGCTCCGAGAAAGTGGCCCGCTGAGGCTGGCCACAAGCTCGCACCGGCCTATATGCTAAGCATGCTGATGAATTGTGATCCCCTCATCAGATCCGGTTCGACTTAAAGGAGACCGCTATGAGCACGAAGGTGGAAAAACGCATTCTGGTGAACGTGCCGGTTAGCACGGCCTACAACCAGTGGACCCAGTTCGAAGAGTTTCCCCACTTCATGGGTGGGGTGAAGAGCGTCAAGCAGACGAGCGATGACCAGCTTGAATGGGTGGCTGAGATCGCCGGGGTCCGCCGGCAGTGGACCGCACGGGTTCTGGAGCAGGTCCCGGACCGCAAGGTCGCGTGGGCCGCTACCGAAGGCGCCACGAACGCCGGCGCCGTGGAGTTCGAAGATGTTGGAGGGGGCCAGACCTCCATCCGGCTCAGCTTGGAATATGACCCCGAGGGCATCATCGAGAAGGTCGGCGACAAGCTTAACGTTGTTGACCGCCAGGCCGAAGCAGACCTGAAGCGGTTCAAGGAGTTCATCGAAGACGCCGGCTACGCCAGCGGGGCGTGGCGCGGGTCCCTCAACGAGGGTGCCACTGTGGGCACCCCCGGCGTGGAGGATGCCGCTGCCTCACGCGGCGATTCGGGCAAGGCCGGCTTCTCCGGCAAGGTTGCAGCTGCAGCAGGCGTGGCCGCGGTGGCCGGGGCAGCCGCTGCCATGAGCGGCGGAACCAAAAAGGACACTGATGAGACCCGGGATGTCACCGTCACGCCGGTGGCACCAGTAGTGGATGAGCCGACGCCCATCCAGCACGTTCCCTCCGATTCTGTGTCCAGCGCGACGGCGGCCGGCACCGGTGCGGCAACAAGCACCGTGGGCGGCGGCGAACGTTCCCCCGGACATCCGTTCGATCAGACCAACGGCCTTGTCGATTTCGAGGGTGAGTCCGACGAGACGGCGGACGGTGAAACCCGCAGCGCTGCGGAGCGCCGCGAGGACGACCCCGTCAAGGGAAACATTCCGCCGCTGGGTGGAAACCTCGGCCAGCACTGATCCTGGCGGCCTGTCCGGCCTCGGACAGGCCTGACCCGCGCAGACGGTCCTGCCCCGCAAAGCTCTTGCGGGGCAGGACCGTTCCTGTGTGGGGAGCTAGCCGCGGGCGCGGACCAGCACTACCTCGTATTCCGTGTCGTTCTTAACCTCGAACTGGGCATTCACCACGGCCAAGGTGTTCCCGAACAGTGCAGCAGTGGTGGGAACGTTGAACTCCTCGCTCTTAATGACATCCAGGACCCGCCCGGAAGAGAGGTCTCCGGACAGCCGGATGTGGCTGACCTGGTTGATCATGTTTTGAACGGCCCACAGTTGGTGGCCCCTGACCACAATGCCGTCCACGTTGGGCAGGTTCAGTCCCTTGATCTCGGCACTCGTGCCCTTTTTCGGATTGACCGTGTAGAGCTTGCTGTTGGCCGAATGCGCCACAATCAGGACCTCGCCGTCCTTGGCGGAGGCGATGCCGTTGAGGTTGTACTCGCCAGGCAGTTCTGCGGCCGGGCCGCTCAGCTTAAGCGTCTTCACATCACCAAGCTTCCCGTGCCGGCCCACCGGGATGAAGTAGAGCTCAGGAGCCGCGGAGTTGGTGAACCAGGCCCCTTCCTCCGTCAGCGTGACGTCGTTAATGAAGCCTGCCAGCTTCACCGTCTTGACCGGCTTCCTGGATTCGGTGCCGTAAATGTAGGCATTGCCGGTAGGGCCACCCGCTACGAACAGCAGGTCGTTGCGGGTATCGGCCTTCATGCCCACCGCGAACCTGCCATCGTTTGGGGCGTCGATGAACAGTTTTGCCTTGCCGGTGCGGATATCGCCGCGGAAGATATCGCCGGTGAGCAACTCCCCGGCGTAGAAGGTGTTTCCCTCGCCGGCGGCTATCCCTTCTGCGGACTTTGCGCCGGGTAGCACAATGACCGAGTCCGACGCCGGGGCCGCCGCAGCCGGAACGGCAGGCGCCAGCAGACCCATCAGCGCGATGAACCAGATGGCGGTACGGCGGTGTACTTTTCCTGAATACGATGTGCGGGCCATGATGCTTCCTTGAATCGGAATGATCCGCACGGACCCAAACCTGCGGTGAGCCCGCACGGTTGTCCTGCCATTTTAAGCGCCTCCCGGAGGGGCCGCCAGAGCCTTTAACCCCCTCTTGACCGGGCCCGGAGCCGGTCCGCCCGCGGGTCACACTACGCCCGCCAGCCATCCCGACCCGGCGGCAGGCAGCGGTCTCTGCTTACAATCGAAACCTCAACCGCCTACTGAGGGACCCATGAAGAAACTCGCCACCGTCCTGGTCGCTGCCGGCCTCGTGTTCTCCGCTTCGGCCTGCACGGCTCCGACCAAACTTTCCACCGCCGAGACCTGCGACAGGGTGAAGGCCGTCCTGTCGAACCCGGCGAACAACATCGGCAAGTCCGGGCTGACCCGCCTCGCCAACCAGATCCGGCCCATCGAGGTGGTGGCATCGGACGAACTCAAGCCTGCCCTCGGATCCATCATCGAGTTCACTGACGAATCCGCCAAGGAAACCCCGGACGAGGCCAAGCTGACCGGCTTGGAATCCGCCTACCAGAATGCCGGCACAGCCTTCACGCAGTTCTGCAGCTAGGGCTCAGCCCGGCAGGTTCACAACGGAACGCACGACGGCGGCCGGCTGGCCGCCGTCGTAATGCTTGACTGCTGCACGACGTGACGTCTGCCTACTGCAGGGCCAGGATCAGGAACAGGCCCGTCAGGACAATAACGGTGGGTGTCATCACCAGACGCTCGGGTTTGCTGCGCGAAATCCCGTTCAGCACGATGCCCAGCGCCAAGTACCCTGTCAGCACCCAGCAGAAAACGTCCGTGAAACCGTCGTTCACCAGCGGAGGCACCATGCCTGCCTTGGCCAGCGCCACGTAGGCGAACAGGACGTACAGGACAATGGATGTGGCGCTGCCGATCCGCAGCTTGGTGGGGAGCACGTTGTGCTGGCCGCCCCAAGCGAATCGTCCCAACGGAGCCCCCGCGATCAGGGCACCCTGGAAGACCACGAGTGCGGCCAGGAGTACACTCGCTGCTACGGCGGCAAACTGGGCTAACTGCATCAAAGGTCCCCATTCTCTGTTGGCATCACAGACTGTCTCCGCTGACTCTAATGTGACATCCGCCGCATGCCGGGACGATCAACCTGTCCCTACCGTTAAACCACTGGCGGAAGGAGGCCACGTGCTTATTGTCTTAACCGGAATCGACGGTTCGGGAAAATCCACGGCTGCCCGCGCCTTGGTGTCCGCAGTCCAGGCTGACGGCAGGAAGGCTCTGCTGCTGAACAACCACGCGGGCCGGCGAAGCATGTCCCTGCTGGGCGACCGCCTGGGCATCCGCTGGCCACTAAGGCTCGCCGACGCCGTGGAAACCACGCTCCGCATCATCAATGTCCTGGCATCCCACGCCAAGGCGAGCCGCTTTGACGGACTGGTGTTGATGGACCGTCACCTTTACTGCCAACTGGCTTTGCGCGAAGCGAAGGGACTGCCTCGCGGCAGGCTGCTGCCTATGCTGCTCGCGGCCCTTCCCGCACCGGACGCCATCATCCACCTGGACGCAGATCCTGCCGTGGCGCACCAGCGGATCAGGGCGCGGGGCACTGACAAGGAAACCCTGGCAGAACTGGTGTCCTTCCGGGACGCCTACCGCTCGCTGCCGGAATACCCACAGTTCACGGTTATTGACGCAGACGTTCCCCAAGCCGTGTTGCTGGCCCGGCTGCGGAAAATCACCGGCGGGGAAACCCTCTCAACTGCCTAGGCCTAGGCCGGCGCCAGCTCACATCAGCGCGTGCATTCCCCGGCTGCGCGGGCGCCCGTAGGACGCGGCACCCAGGAACTCGACGGCGACGAACGGCTCCGAGCCAACCACCCACTCATCATGACCAGGCGGCAACGCATAGGTGTCATGGGCTCGGATGGTGGACCTCACGCCGTCGGACGTTTGAATCTCAAGGCTGCCGGAGACGCAGTATCCGAGGTGGTTGTGCTCACAGAACTCCGTCAGTTCCGTGGGTTTGACCAGCTCGGACCAACGCCAGCCCGGTGCCAGGATCAGGCGGGCTACAGAGTAATCGTCAACGGTGACGAGATCGAACTCGGCCTTGTCCGGACACCGCTTCTTGTCCGGGATGTCCAAGGACTTAACGGCCAGGGCTCTGATGAAATTTGCGGTCATGAAGGACACACAGCCTAGGAATTTTTTGCGCGGGCGCTAAGGGGCGGATCATGGGTATGAGCGTGAATACCGATCATGCGGAAACGTGGCGGAGACCGAAATCGTGTATCTCTAACGGTATCCCTGCGGCGTCTGAAGTCAATGGACCGAATGTAAACTTTAGGGTCGTCTGCGCCGGGCCTGCCGGAATACAGAACGTGACGCCGAAGTTGTGACTAGAGCGGGAAGCCGCTTCACTTGATTTGCCCTTTAGCCGCCAAAGCCTCCCGGAGGAATGCATGAGCCCCCAACTGACCGTCAAACTCCAGCCAGGCACCGAGGCCCCGGATTTCAGTCTCCAGGATGCCTCCGGAAAGACCACCTCCCTGGCCCAGTACCGCGGCAAGAATGTGATCGTCTACTTCTACCCGGCCGCCGCCACCCCCGGCTGCACCACCGAGGCCTGCGACTTCCGGGACAGCCTCTCCTCCTTCCAGGGCTCGGGCTACGAAGTGGTTGGCATTTCGCCGGACGCCCCGGCGAAGCTGGCCAGCTTCACGGGTGACTTCGATTTGACCTTCCCGCTGCTGTCCGACGAGGACCACGATGTAGCCCTCGCGTACGGCGCCTGGGGCGAAAAGCTGGTCAACGGCGAGATCACCGAAGGTATTGTCCGCTCCACGGTTGTGGTTGATCCCGAGGGCAAAGTGTCGCTGGCCCAGTATCAGGTCAAGGCGCAGGGCCACGTTGCCGCGCTCAAGGAAGCGCTGGGCCTTTAGGCGCCCGGCTCACCGCTTTTCCCCAACCAGGGAGCGCACCATGGGCATTAAGGTCCGTCCGGCAACAGTGTTCGAGGACGTGGCTGCGGTGGTGGGTCCCAAGCGCCCGGACGCCAATGTGTGCTGGTGCCTGAGCTACCGCGTCCCGTCAAAGCTGAACCTGGAGCTGCACGGGACGGCCCGCGGCGACTTCGTCAGGGAGCTGGTAGGGCAGGATCCGCCGCCCGGTGTCCTCGCGTACGACGGCGGCGACGTCGTGGGGTGGGCAGGTGTCCATCCGCGCTCCGACACAAGCTTTGCCCGGAACCGCAAAATCCCGCACGTGGATAACCTGGAGGTGTGGTCCGTCTGGTGCATCCGGGTGCGGCCCGGCCACCGCGGGAAAGGGATCTCCCATCAGCTGCTCGAAGGCGCCGTGGAATTCGCCCGCAGCTACGGCGCGCCCGCCATCGAGGGCTACCCGGTGGACAACAAGGGCAGCAAAGTTGACCTCACCATGGCCTACGTGGGCACGCGGAAGCTCTTTGAGAAGGCCGGGTTCGTGAAGGCTGCGGACACCGAATCAGTGCTCAACGGCTTCCCCAGGGTCCTGATGCGGCGCGGCCTGCGGTGAACGCCGCGGCGCCGTTGGAGTGGGTGCGCTGGTCAGGGCTTTTTCCGCCAG
Source organism: Pseudarthrobacter sp. DSP2-3-2b1 (assembly GCF_049895945.1). Taxonomy (NCBI): domain Bacteria; kingdom Bacillati; phylum Actinomycetota; class Actinomycetes; order Micrococcales; family Micrococcaceae; genus Pseudarthrobacter; species Pseudarthrobacter sp. DSP2-3-2b1. The sequence goes on from NZ_JAFCTI010000025.1 coordinate 8,178, forward strand.
CGGCTGGGCCAGTCCTTGTCCATGAGCCACAGGACCACCAGGAGTGTGTCCATGGTGATGAGTCCTGCTAAGAGGTAGGCCCAACCTGTGTACCAATGCACCGTAATCTCCTGACCTGGTATCCCCCAGCCACTCGATTGTCCACCAGTGTGCCACGGAACGGGTCAGCAGGGAACGGCTACTTCAGGAGTGCCACCAGACGGCCGTGCACTTCGGTTTCGCGGTTGAGGAGGCGCGTCAGTTTTTCGACCTTCTCAGACATCTCAACGCCGACGGCAAGCCTGTCGCCCGGCCAGCTCGAGGCCTCCCAGGATTCCCCCAGTGCCCTGGCCAGGGACCGGTTCAGCGAGCGGACTTTCCAGGAATGGCTCAGGTAATGCAGGGTGCTCCGGGAAAAGTGGCCCTCCCGGATCAGCTTCAGCGAGCGGGCCACGATGCCGGACACCGGCTCAGGGGATTCAGTTGGTTCCATCAGCCGTGCACCGTCCTCCGGCAAAGTGTGGCAATACGTCAAAGCTCTTCCCTTCGAGTGTGGCCACGGTTGCTCAAGGTCCCATCAATTCAGTCCCAACTTTCGGACAAGACCGGCCGCAGGAAAGCGGACCCGGCTGCAGCGTGTGTTGGTGTTTAACCGGCTGTGTGGTGCATGTGACAATGCTCCGCAGGCGTTAATACGGTAGAAGTAGAGCTATGCCTTCCATGCCCGAAACACGCCGTGCCGTTGTGATTGAAGACGATCCGGACATCCGCGGCCTGCTGGTGCGGGTTTTGGTCAAGCAGGGCTTCCTGGTTTCCGAGGCCTCCGCCGGCCTGCCGGGCGTGGAACTCGTCCGGAATGAACGGCCCGACCTGGTCACCCTGGACCTGAACCTCCCGGACCTGGACGGCCTGGAGGTCTGCAAGCGCCTGCGCGAATTCTCCGACGCGTTCATCGTGATGCTCACTGCGCGCGCCGATGAGCTGGACAAGCTGACGGGCCTGGACAACGGCGCCGATGACTACATCAGCAAGCCGTTCAGCCCGCGCGAGCTCCAGTCGCGGATCAACGCCCTGTTCCGCCGCCGCCGGTCCCCCGCCGTGGACACCGCCGCGCGCAGCGAACTCGAGCGCGCCACCGAGGTCCAGCAAAGCCTCCTGCCCAACGAGGACGTCCGGGTGGACGGCTACGACCTCGCCGGCGCCTTCCGTCCCTCCCGCAGCGTGGGCGGGGACTTCTACGACTGGTACCGCACCCCGGACGGCCTGCACCTGACCTTCGCCGATGCCATGGGCAAGGGCATGGGCGCGGCGCTCATCGCCGCCACCGTCCGGGCCGTGATGCGCTCCACGGGCCACCGGCGGGACCTGGACGCCGCCTTTGCCTCCGCCAGCAAGGCCATCGCCACCGATCTGGACTCCTCCAACTCGTTTGTCACGCTGTTCCACGCCCGGCTGGACGCCGCCTCCGGAAACGTCAGCTACGTCGATGCCGGCCACGGGCTGGCCCTGCATGTAACGGCCGACGGCGGCGTGCACCGTCTGCCGTCCGGCGGTCCGCCCGTGGGCGCTTGGGCCGGGACCACCTGGCCGCAGTCCTCCCTGGATCTGGCTCCCGGGGATTCCCTGGTGGTGGTCAGTGACGGCGTCCTGGATGTGTTTGGTTCCGTCGAGGCCTTCACCGAAGCGGTGCTCGCCGCAACCCACGGGCAGGACTCAGCGCAGGCCGCAAGCGATGCCATCCTCGCCCTCGCCCCGGCCGAATCCGCCGAAGATGACGTCACCGTAGTGGTGGTCCGCCGCCTGCCTGAAACCGCCACCGCATGACCCGCTTCTGGACCCGCCTGGTAGTGGTCCTGACGGTCATCTTCGGCCTGAATTACGTGGCCTGGCGCTGGGCCGCCTCGCTGAACTGGGATGCCTGGTGGATCGCCGTCCCCTTGGTGATAGCGGAAACCTACAGCCTGATCGACGTCATGCTCTTCGGCATGACGGTGTGGAAGCTGAAGATCCGTAAGGCAGCCCCAACGCCACCCCACGACGCCACGGTGGATGTCTTCATCACCACCTACAACGAAGACCTGGACATGGTGATGACCACCGCCCTGGCCGCCCAGAAGATCAGGCACCCGCACAGCACCTGGATCCTGGACGACGGCGCCCGGCCGGAACTCAAGGCTCTCGCGGAAGAGCACGGGCTGGGCTACGTCACCCGCAGCGAGGACTGGACAGCCAACGTCCCGCGCCACGCCAAGGCCGGCAACCTGAACAACGCGCTGATGGTCACGCACGGCGAGTTCCTGCTCATCCTGGACGCGGACCAGATCCCCGAACCGGACATCCTGGAAAAAACCCTCGGCTACTTCAACAACCGCCGCGTGGCCCTGGTCCAGACCCCGCAGTACTTCAGCAACGTCCCCGCGGACGATCCCCTGGGCAGCCAGGCACCCCTGTTCTACGGCCCCATCCAGCAGGGCAAGGACGGCTGGAACGCTGCCTTCTTCTGCGGCTCCAACGCCATCCTGCGCCGCGAAGCCCTGATGCAGCTGGGCCTGGTGGGCTACGTCAAGGAAACCGAGAAGAGCATCCGCCGCGCCCTCGCCGCCTCGCGCTCGGCCATCCGGCAGGCCCGCAAATCGGCCGACGTCGATACGCCCCTCGTATCCGAAGTGCTGGACGAGGTGGAGGCCGCCACTGTCCAGGCCCAGCAGCAGCTGGCAGCGGGCGAACCGCTGAGCGAGATCACCTACCGCGTCCGCCGCCGCGTTGACCTGGCCGTCCAGACCCTGGTTCAGGCGGACGTATCAGCCCTTCAGGCGGACCTTGAGGAAATCGCCGCGATGGAGCTGGCCCACGTGGGCGAAGCCGGCGTCCCCGTGGTTGCCGACGACGCCGTCCAGCGGATGTCGGCCCGGGACTGGTCCCCGCTGGGCGCCCTGGAATCGGTGCAGGCCGTCCTGGATGCCCTGAGTGTGGAACGGAACGACGAAGCGCAGCCGGTCATGCCGCTGGCCACCATCTCGGTCACCGAGGACATGGCCACCGCCATGCGCATGCACGCCATGGGCTGGGAGAGCGTCTACCACCACGAGGTCCTGGCCTACGGCCTCGCACCCGAGGACATCGCCACCATGCTCACCCAGCGCCTCCGCTGGGCGCAGGGAACCATCCAGGTGCTGCTCCGCGAAAACCCGCTGGTCCAGAAGGGCCTGAAGATCGGCCAGCGGCTGATGTACTTCGCCACCATGTGGACCTACCTCAGCGGCTATGCGGCGGTCATCTACTTCGCCGCCCCCATCATCTACCTGCTCCTGGGCATCCTGCCCGTGACCAGCCTCAGCTGGGACTTCTTCATCCGGTTCATCCCGTTCATGATCGCCAACCAGCTGCTGTTCGCCGTGGCCGGCCGCGGAATCCCCACCTGGCGCGGCCAGCAGTACAGCCTGGCGCTGTTCCCTACCTGGATCAAGGCGTGTACGACGGCGGCCCGGAACGTCTGGTTCGGCCGTCCCCTTGGGTTCGCAGTCACCCCCAAAGCCCGCCAGAGCGGCGGCCCCAGCTGGAGCCTCATCCGCCCCCAGATTGTGGTGGCGGGGCTCCTGGCGGTTGCCGCCGTCGTCGGCATTATCCGCCTGGCTACAGGACTGGCCGAGCCGCTTGGCACGCTGGTGAACGTTGCCTGGGTTATTTTTGACCTGGTGGTCATGAGCATCCTGGTGCGGGCCGTTTTGTACAAGGGTTTCGAACCCGCTGTTGACATTGAAGCTGGAGAGAAGGAACCCGATGGAGTTTAGCCATGAGGTCAAGGATTCGTACGCGGAGGTCAGGGCGGAGGGACGGCTCAATATGGTGTCCGCGCCCAAGCTGCGCGAGTACGTCACGGACGTGATCGCGGGCGGTTCCAGCCGGATCGTGGTGAACCTCGAGAAGACAGGCTTTATGGACTCCTCGGGACTCGGCGCCCTGATCGGCTGCCTCAAGGCGGCCCGGCAGGCAGGCGGAGACCTCCGCATTGCGTCCGTGCAGCCCCAGGTGAAAATGGTGCTCGAGCTGACCAGCATGGACCGCGTCCTGACCTCCTACGCCTCCCCGGAAGAGGCGTTCAGCAATGACTGACATCCTGGCCCAGCGGAGCTTCCGCGGCCTGGCGGACCTCGACGCCATCGAGTCCGTGCACGACGAACTGGACGGCCTCTGGGAGGATGCCCCGTTCGTCCAGGACATGGACCAGATGACGTTTGCCACGGCGGTGATCGAATCGGCGTCCAACATCGTCCAGCATGCCCTGCCGGCCAAAGAGCAGCGGCCCGTTGAGCTGGGGGTGGAGATCAGCGTGCAGCCCACGCTGCTGCAGGCCCGCGTCAGCGCTTTCCACGCGAAGCCCCCGTTCGGACCCATGGAACCGGGCAGCCCCGGCGACGATTCAGAGTCCGGCCGCGGCCTTGCCCTCATCCAGGCTCTGGTCACCACGGTGACCTTCGAACGGCAGGACGGCACGAACACCTGGGTGCTCACCCGCACCGCGCAGGACTAGGCGCGGCACCCGTTCTTTGGGCCATCAGGGCATCAGGCGGCTCGCGGGAGGAACGCGTTGGGTTCGCGCTTGACCTGTGTCAGTGCGGACTCGATAGCACCTTTGACCACCACCTCGGCTCCAAACGTGCTGGCTACGAGTTCCGGAAGCGGTAAGCCGGTATCGGTGGGCAGCAGGCTTCGTGCATGCTCGAGGACGGGTTCGATGGCCCGTGAAATGCCGCCTGCTATGACTACCCGCTCAATGTCCAGCAGGCTGGAAAGCACAACCGCGATGCGCGCCAGCCGGGCCCCGAGCCGGGCGATGATGTCCTCTGCAAACGGATCCCCCGCCCGGGCTGCCTGGAACACGTCCTCGGCGTTGATCTCCCCGCCGGGCTTTTGCCGCAAAACAGTTTCTCCCTCGTGGAGGTGAATGCGCGAGCGTGCCCACTTCCGCGCAAGTGCACCAAACCCGTCCGCACCCCCTTCGTCGGGGACGAATTTGCCGGCGGTCAGCGTGTCCAGGAACCGCATCTCCCCTGCGCCGCCCCGAGGTCCCCGCAGCAAGCGCCCATCGACGATCAGGCCCGCGCCGAATCGCTCCCCTGTCAGCAACGTTGCCTGGTTGGCGGATGGCTCGTGCGCGCGTTCGGCAACGGCGGCCAGGTTGGCGTCATTCTCGACGACCACCATGCCGTGAAGGTGCGAGGCAAAGCCGGAATTCATCAGGTGCCAGAATTCACCTTCCGGAGACATACCGTTAGCATCGATCGGCGCGGGTACCCCGACGACCGTGAGTAAGACGTCGTCGGGGGCGCGCCCGACGTCGCGGAGGGTCAGACGGATCAGCTCGCGTGCGCTCGCAGCGCGGCCCTCGCGGCCCAGCGCATGCGAGTCAATGCTCAGGCGGCGCTTGCCCAGCTCACGGCCGCGCAGATCCGCGACGATGGTGGTGAAGTAGGTCTCGCCCGCGTCCAGCCCCACAACAACGCCGGCAGCCTCGCGCAACCGGTAGCGGCGCGCCGGCCGGCCCTTGTGCGTGCGGCCCCCGGCAGGGCTGTCATCCACTTCCTCCAGCCAGCCGGCGTCAACCAGGCCATCGCAGACACCGAGCACCGTCGCGCGAGTCAGCCCGGTCATGGCCATAGCCTCTCCAGCGGTGAACACTTGTTCCTGAAGAGCGAAGCGCAGCAATGCATCGGAGTTGATCTGCCGCAACAGCTGCGTGGAGCTCGCCGTGGTCTTATTCATCCCTTGACGATATCGCCAATATCCGCCATCCTTTTATAGGACCTAAATATAAGATCCAAATAAACTCAAAGTTGAGACCCCAAGGAGCCAATGTTGCCACCTTTGACGTCCGCCGGGACGCAAGTCTCCCGACGCACCTTTCTTGCCGCTGCCGGTGGTGCGCTGACCGCCTTCGGTTTGGCTGGGTGCGCTCCGGGAGGTACCCGTTCCACCGTCACGTTCCACCAGTCAAAGCCGGAGGCCGTGCCATACTTCCGCGATTTGGCGGCAAAATTTACCGCATCGCAGGACCGCGTCCGGGTTCTGCACGATATGGCCACCAACCTCTCTGCCAGCTTTGTCCGCAGCAGTCCGCCGGATCTGGGTTGCCTCAACTACAACCTTGAGATGGCCCGGTTCATGGAGCGGGGGGCACTCTCGGACCTTTCCGATCTTCCGGCAGCAACTTCCATCCGGGACGACGTTCTCGACCTCACGAACTGGTACCCCACCTACCCGGGCCGTACGAGTGTCATCCCCTACTCGGTCATGGCGGCCTCGGTCATCTACAACCGCCGCATCTTCGAGCAAAACGGGTTGGCCGTCCCAACAACCTGGGACGAACTGATCGAGGTATGCGAGGTGTTCAAAGCAGCCGGCATCACTCCCATCTACGGCACCTTCCGCGACCCCTGGACCATCGCGCAGGGCCTGTTCGACTACACGGTTGGCGGCATGGTCGGCGTGCGCGATTTCTACAAATCGATGCACGAAATTGGCGAGAACGTCGGACCGGACTCCGAAGTGTCGTTCCAGAAGACGATGCTTGAGCCGGTGAAGCGCATGGTTCAGCTGACCACCTACGTCAACCCGGATGCGTCCAGCCGCGGTTATGGGGATGGCAACACGGCCATGGCGCAGGGGCAGGCGGCGATGTACTTCCAGGGGCCGTGGGCCTTCGGGGAGATTGAAAAGGCCGGCACCGACGTCGATCTCGGCACCTTCCCGCTGCCAATGACCAGCGACCCCGCCGATCTGAAAGTCCGCGTCAACATCGACCTTTCCCTCTGGGTTCCTGAAGTCGCCAACGCACAGGACGGTGCCCGGGCCTTCCTTCAATACCTCATGCAGCCGGAGATCCAGAATCCGTACAACGCGGAATTCCTGGGATTCGGCACGAGCAAGGACGCACCAGCGGTCACTGATCCCCGAATCGTTGAGATGCAGAAGTACTACGACGAGGGCCGCTTCTACATGGGTGCCTCACAGTTCATCCCGAACTCGATTCCCGCCGCCAACTACCTCCAGTCGATCATCGGTGGCGCCGACGCCGAGAGCACGTTGCGCCGGATGGACGCCGACTGGGCGCGCCTGGCTTTCCGCGCGTGATCACACTTCCCAGCTAATGAACGAAACGAGGACCACTCATGTCATCGACGACTAAGCCTTCCCACGGAGCGGTGGTGACGGCCCCGGCATCGACTGGAGCGGCAAGCGCCCGCAAGAGACGCACCGATCCGCTCTACTATTTTTTCCTGTTCCCCTCGCTGGCGATTTTCACCCTCGCTGTCACGCTGCCGGCCGTACTCGGATTCGTCTACAGCTTTACGAACTCCGTGGGCTTCGGCGACTTCGACTTCATAGGCATCCGCAACTTCATCGCGGTCTTCCGGGATGAAGGAGTCCTCAGCGCCTACGGCTTCACGCTCGCCTTTGCGCTCGTGACGGTCATCGTCGTAAACGCCGTGGCCTTCCTGCTGGCCTTGGGACTCACGTCCCGTGTCCGGTTCCGTGCTGCACTGCGCACAATATTTGTTATCCCCATGGTGATCTCGGGCATCGTCATCGCGTTTGTCTTCCAATACCTCTTCTCGAACTCGCTGCCGCTGGTAGGCCAAGGCCTGGGGATCGAACCGCTGGCGACGAGCATCCTCGCCAACCCCGACCTCGCGTGGCTGGCAATCGTCTTTGTCACGGCGTGGCAGTCGATTCCGAGCGCCATGCTGATTTACATCGCAGGGCTCCTCACGGTTCCCGCCGAGGTTTACGAGGCAAGCTCCATCGACGGAGCAACCCCCTGGCACAACCTGCGGCACATCACCCTGCCGCTGGTCGCCGGCTATGCCGTGATCAATATGGTCCTCGGCTTCAAGAACTACCTCAATGCCTACGACATCATCGTCGGCCTGACCGACGGCGGCCCCGGTGTCGCCACACGCAGCGTCGCGATGTCCATCTTCCGTGGCTTCGAAGGCGGCGACTACGCCTACCAGATGGCCAATGCCGTGATCTTCTTCCTCATCAGCATCGTCATCGCACTCATCCAGCTTCGCTTCACACGTGGCAAAGGAGGGATCGCCGCATGAGCAGCGCACCCAGCACCATTCCCGCAGGACCCGCAGCGCCCGGCAAGAAACAGCGGGTCCGCACCGCCCCGGAGCGCAGCAACTGGCCCGCCACCATCGTCCTTCTCGTTTGCACGCTCAGCGTGCTCGTCCCGCTCTACGTCACCGTCAGCATGGCCTTCAAAACCACCGGCCAGGCGGTGGACGGCAACGCCTTCTCGCTGCCAAGCCCCCTGACGTTCGAG
>NZ_JAFCTI010000026.1:0-5038 GCF_049895945.1 Pseudarthrobacter sp. DSP2-3-2b1
GCAGCGAATGGCAGGGCACCCACACCAGCGCCCTGAACCAGGTCATCCAGGCCCTGAAGGACGCCGGCACGAAGGCCTCCAGGAACGCCAACGAGCAGGACCAGGCTTCACGCTAGCCAGCAGTACCAAGCATTCACCGCGAGGGCCCGGACACAACACAGTGTCCGGGCCCTCCGGCGTTGATCTGGCTGCCGGCCTCATGAGCGGAGGAACCGCGCGGGGTCAGACAGGACCCGCCTGGAGTAAGGCAAGATAGGTTTGTGAGCACAGCATCGGGCCCCGCAGGGGACACAGCCGCCAGCACCCAGGACTCTACGGAGCACGACGCCGTTCCCGCCGGGTCTGTGCGCGAGGAATACGAAAACCTCGCCGACCTGGTCAGGAAGTACCGGTTCGCGTACTACCAGGAAGACGAACCCCTGGTCTCGGACGCTGAGTTCGACACACTCTTCCGCCGTCTGGAGGAGATCGAGGCGCTCCACCCGGAACTGGTGGCCAACGACTCGCCCACGCAGGAGGTTGGCGGCGAAGTCTCAGCCGCGTTCGCCGCCGTCGAACACCTGCAACGCATGTACAGCCTCGAAGACGTGTTCTCGCTCGAGGAGTTGGAGGCCTGGATCACCAAGGCGGAGGCATCCGTCGCTAAAATCGGAAACGGCGCCGGCCGGCCTGCCTGGCTGACGGAACTGAAGATCGATGGCCTGGCCGTCAGCCTTTTGTACCGCGACGGCAAACTGGTCCGCGCGGCCACACGCGGGGACGGCACCACGGGGGAGGACATCACCCACAATGTGCTCACCATCCAGGAAATCCCGCAGGAACTGACCGGCACCGGCTTTCCGCCGGAAATGGAAGTCCGGGGCGAGGTTTTTATTCCGTCCAAAGCGTTCGCGGAATTCAATGAAGCCCTGATCGAGGCCGGCAAGGCGCCGCTGGCCAACCCCCGGAACGCCGCGGCCGGCTCGCTGCGGCAGAAGGACCCCGCGGAAACTGCGAAGCGTCCCCTGAAGATGTTTGTCCATGGCATTGGCGCGCGTGAGGGGCTGGAGACCCGGAGCCAGTCCGAGACCTATGCGGTGATGCAGCAGTGGGGCCTTCCCGTGAGCCCGTATTTCGAGGTGCTCGGCAGCCTGAAGGAAATCCTGGCCTTCATCAAGCGCTATGGCGATAAGCGCCACAGCCTGATGCACGAAATCGACGGCATTGTGGTCAAAGTTGATGATCTCGCCACCCAACGCGCACTGGGTTACACCACCCGGGTCCCGCGCTGGGCCGTCGCCTACAAGTACCCGCCCGAAGAGGTCCACACCAAGCTCCTGGACATCGCAGTTAACGTGGGGCGCACCGGCCGGGTGACCCCGTTCGGCGTCATGGAACCTGTCAAGGTGGCCGGGTCCACAGTGGGAATGGCAACGCTGCACAACCAGGACGTCGTCAAGGCCAAGGGCGTGAAAATCGGCGACATCGTGGTCCTGCGGAAAGCAGGCGACGTCATTCCCGAAATCGTGGGTCCCGTGCTTGCGCTTCGCGATCAGCAGGACCCGCCGGTGCGGGACTTTGTGATGCCCACCGAATGCCCTTCCTGCGGAACCCCCCTTGCCCCCGGGAAGGAAGGGGACGTGGATATCCGCTGCCCCAATGCGAGGTCCTGCCCGGCACAGCTCCGGGAACGGGTCTTCCACCTCGCCGGCCGGGGGGCGTTCGATATCGAGGCCCTCGGCTGGGAGGCTGCCATCGCGCTCACCCAGCCGGCCGAGCCGGACGTGCCGCCGCTGACCACCGAGGCCGCGCTGTTCGACATCACTCCGGAGGACCTGGCCAACGTCCGGATCCGCCGGGAGAAACGCTCGAAGGGAGTGGCAACGGGCGAGTTCGAACTCGTGCCGTATTTCTTCAGCAAGGGCACAGCCAAGTCGCCGTCGAAACCGACAGCCACCACGGTGAAGCTCTTCCAGGAACTGGAGAAAGCCAAGACCCAGCCGCTGTGGCGCCTGCTGGTGGCGCTTTCCATCCGGCACGTTGGCCCGCGGGCCTCGCGGGCGCTGGCCCAGGCCTTCGGCACCATGGACGCCATCCGGAACGCGTCGGAGGAGGACCTGGCCCATGTGGACGGGGTGGGCCCCACCATTGCCGCAGCGCTCAAGGAATGGTTTGCCGAGGACTGGCATCTGGAAATTATTGACCGCTGGGCCGCGGCCGGGGTCCGTATGGAGGACGAACGTGATGAGTCCACGCCGCGCACGCTTGAAGGCCTGACCATTGTGGTGACGGGCTCGCTGCCGAACTTCAGCCGCGACGAGGCCAAGGAGGCCATCCTGGCCAGGGGAGGCAAAGCAGCCGGTTCGGTCTCGAAAAACACCAGTTACGTGGTGGCCGGTGAAAACGCCGGGACCAAGCTGGACAAAGCTGAGCAGTTGGGTGTTCCCGTCCTGGACGAGGACGGTTTCCGCGAATTGCTCGAGAACGGCCCGGCTGCCGGTTCCGGCCCTGCTGCCGTTGACTCGGCTGCTGCAGGTGAAGCCGGCGAAGCTGCGGCAAGCCAAGCGGAGCAGGAAGCCGTATGAACCATCCGGACCCCGTGACCGAGTTGCTGGGGGTGGCCAGGCGTGCCGCTGCTGCGGGCGCCGCCGTCCTGGCCTCACGGAACGGCGACGCTTTGGAAGTCAGCAACAAAGGCGACTCCGGTGACTGGGTCACAGCCTTTGACGTGGCCGCGGAGAACGCAGTGCGGAATGCGATCACCGCTGCCAGGCCTCAGGACACCATCACCGGTGAGGAACATGGCACCACGCGGCCAACGGATCCCAGCGGCTACCGGTGGTCCATCGACCCGCTGGACGGCACCACCAACTTCATCCGCAACATCGTGTACTACGCCACCTCGGTGGCAGTGGCGGATCCCGACGGCGTCTGGCTGGCCGGCGTCGTACACGCACCGGCGCTGAACCGCATCTACTATGCTGCGCGGGGACAAGGGGCGTGGTTGGAGGAAAGCGGCAGGGTGACGCGGTTGGAAGGCCCCGTAGCCGGCAGGGCCGGCCAGATCCTGGCCACGGGCTTCAGCTACGATCCCGCCGTCCGCACGGAACAGGCCGCCTTGCTGGGTGAGCTGATGGACGGCTTCGCCGACGTCAGACGGCTGGGTTCGGCCGCGCTTGACCTGTGCCTGGTAGCCGACGGTACCCACGACGCCTACGGTGAGCGCGGGCTGAACGAGCACGATTTCTCCGCCGGCGCGCTGATCGCCGAGGAAGCCGGCTGCTGGGTCCGGCGGCCCCGCCTGACCAGTCCACTGGACGGCGGACCCGCCGCCGCGGACAGGCTCGCGGCCTGGACCTGCGCCGGAACACTGGAACTCTCGGGCAAGTTTCCGCTTTGATCCGGTGCGGCCACTAACATTGTCGGGTGCAGCCGCAGATAACCATCCGACCAGCCGTTGAGGCAGACTTCGACGCGATCGCCCGGATTACCCGGGACTCCTACTTGGCCGCCGGGTATTTCGACAGCCCGGACCACCCCTACATGCTGCAGGTCCAGGAGGTCGCTGAGCGTGCAACGAAGGCGACTATCTGGGTTGCCGAGCGTGCGGGGCGGGTGGTGGGCTCCGTGACACTGGCGGTCGCCGGCGAACCCTACGCCGACATCGCCCTCGCGGATGAGCTGGAGTTCCGGATGCTGGTGGTGGACCCCTCGGTTCAGCGGAGCGGGGCCGGCAGGGCCATGGTGGAAGCCATCATTGACCACGCCCGCAGCCTCGAGGGAATCAAAGCCGTGGCACTCACAACCGGCAGGACGTGGGAGAGCGCCCATGGCCTGTACCGGAAAACTGGCTTCACACGCGTCCCGGAACGTGACTGGCTGGTTCCGGGCACCGACATAAAGCTGCTGGTTTACCGGCTCGACGTCTAGCCGCCCTAAAGTGGTGCCGTCTCATTTTCAGCACTGAAAGGCCCACCATGCGCAAAACTTTCGGCACCGGCTCCGTCTGGGAACAGACCCTCGGCTACTCCCGGGCGGTCCAGGTGGACAACACGCTCTTCATCTCTGCCACGGCCGCCAGCGGTGAGGACGGCATTGTGGGCGAGGACTTCTACGCCCAGACCCAGTTCATCCTGCAGAAACTTGGGACGGTCCTGGCCGATGCCGGCTTCAGCTTTGAGGATGTGGTCCAGTCCAAGCTGTACCTCACGGACATCAGCCAATGGGAAGAGGCCGGCCGGGCACACGGCGAGGTTTTCGGCGAGATCCGTCCCACCCTCGCGCTGGTGCATGTCCTGCCGTTCCTGGACCCGAAGATGCTTGTGGAGATCGAACTCGTGGCCCAGAAAAGCGCCAGCTAACACGGCTATTTAGCACTGCGGATTTGAAGGTTACCCGCCTGCCTCAGGTTATCCACATAGGCCTTCGCCCACACCTTAATTGTCGGTGCCCCGCGGGATGATTTGGGTATGGGAAACGGGGCAGCGGTGGAGGCGGCGGAGGCTGTTTATGCTTCCGCCGCTTTACTGCTCGCTGCGGCTAAGCGGGGGATTCATTCTGCGGACGTGCCCGGGCTGGCTGGGCCCGCGGGGTTCACCGACTCCGCCGGATTCTCCGTGGACGCGGACTCCGCGGGTCGGGTGGGGTCTGCTGATTCTGCTGGGCCGGCTGGGCGTGCTGCTGTTGATGATCCGTTGCGCCGGGAGGCTGACACCTGGCTGGATACGCTGGCTCTGACTGCTCGGATCAATGCGCAGGTCGCCGCGGTGATGGTCCATGCGGCCGCCGGCTACGCAGCCACGGCCCAGGCCTTGGCGTCACCTGTGATGTCTGATGGGGCCCACGAGATGGCGGTCGTAGCTGAGGTCGCCTGTGTCCTGACGGTCAGCGAACGGACCGCAGGTGCCCTGCTGGCCGAATCCCTGGCACTAACCACCGCTTTGCCGTTGACCCTGTCGGCATTGCAGGACGGGAGCATTTCCTGGCAGCATGCCCGGGTGATGGTGGATGAGACCACCAACCTTGACCCCACCGGCGCGGCTGCACTGGAGGCGCATTT
>NZ_JAFCTI010000027.1:0-2765 GCF_049895945.1 Pseudarthrobacter sp. DSP2-3-2b1
CGCGGTCGGACCAGAAGCGCAGGGTCTTCAGGAAGTCGTCGCGGACCTCAGGGTTGTCCCAGTTAAAGTCCGGCTGTTCCTTGGCGAAGATGTGCATGTACCACTGCCCAGGGGTTCCGTCCGGTTCTGTGATCCGTTCCCATGCCGGGCCGCCGAACACGGAGTCCCAGTCTGACGGCGGCAGGTCACCGTTTTTGCCCAGTCCGTCGCGGAAGATGTAGCGGTCGCGGGCCGGGGATCCCTTGGGCGAGGCGAGGGCTTCCCGGAACCACTCGTGGCGGTTCGAGGAGTGGTTGGGGACGATGTCCACGATCAGCTTGATGCCCGCGGCGTGCAGGGCCGAAGCCATGTCGTTGAAGTCCTCCAGCGTGCCGAGCCGCGGGTCAACGTTACGGTAGTCGTCCACGTCATAGCCGCCGTCGGCGAGGGCTGAAGGGTAGAACGGGCTCAGCCAGACCGCGTCGATTCCCAGGTCCTTCAGATACGGGACCTTGGCGGTGATGCCGTTGATGTCACCGATGCCGTCACCGTTGGAGTCAGAGAAGCTGCGGGGGTAGATCTGGTAGACCGAGGCCTGGCGCCACCAGGTGGGGTCGGCCATGTTCATGTGCTCGGTGCTGGTTGCCTTGGTGGCCATGGAGGACAAAACGGGGTCCTTTACTTCGTTCTTAGCGGTCGGTTCCGGAGGTTGTTTCTAAGCCAAAGCGGACGATGGATTAGATTTAGTCAGTAAATATAGCAACAAGAGTTAGTATGGGGGAATGGATCAGGTGAGGTCAAGGGGGCTGGCAGTGTCACAGCAGTCTCTGCGAGAAATGAATGCAGCAATGGTGCTGGGCTTTATGCGGGAGTCCGGTGGTCCCGTCAACGTTGGCGAATTGATGGAACTCACGGGACTTACAAGGGCCACCGTGATTGCAATCTGCGAGGACCTTGTGGACAGGGGGTGGGTCCGTGAGTTGGAAAACGGGCGGTCGACCGCCGCTTACGTCAAGGGCCGGCCGGCCCGCCGCTTCGCCTTCGATGCGCAGGCTGCGTTCGTCCTGGGCATCGATATCGGTAACCGAAGAATGACCGCCGTCCTGGCCGACATGGCCGGCACAGTGATCTCGAGAATCGCCGTTCCGTTCCAGGTCTTGAATGCACCGGCACAAGAACGTGCTGACCTGCTGCGTGCGATAACCGATGACGCCCTAGCGAAGGCGGGAGTAGCTCCCGAACGAATCCTCGCTGTCTCGCTGGGGGTTGCAGCCCCGGTCAGCCGTGACGGTGAAGTTCTCACAGCCCAGGAGTTTTGGGGGACCTTCGATGTCCGGAAGGCACTCTCGGAGTGGCATGGATGGAACGTCCTCATTGAAAACGACGCCAACCTCGCCGCTCTTGCCGAGCGCTGGCGGGGCACAGCGGAGGGTATCGATGATCTCGTCGTAGTCTTGGCTGGTGACCGTCTCGGATCCGGCGTCCTTGAATCCGGGCGGCTCCTGCACGGTAATAACGGAGCGTTTGGAGAACTGGGCTACCTCTACCAACTTGAAGGAGTGGGAGACCCGATGGGTATGGCCTACTGGGCCCACCACTGGGGAAGGGAAGTCCTTGATTCCGGTGCTACTACTAGGCTCCGCGAAGTGTGCAACGGCGATCCGGACCAGCTGACCGCCGAGGCAATCTTCGCCGCGGCCGCAGATAATGACACTGCGGCCATTGAGATCGTTAACAGGCTCTCCCTACGCATGGCGCGCGTTATCGGATCATTCAGCACCATTCTCAACCCCGAAATTGTTGTCCTTGCCGGCGGCGTGGCAGCTCCTGCCAACGCTGTCATCCCCATCATCCAAAAACATCTCCCAACCTTCACGTCCACTCCGCCGAAGGTGAAGGCCTCAACGCTCGGCGACAGCATAGTGTCGATCGGCGCAGTCCGTCATGCCCTCAACTACGTTGAAGAACGCGCCCTTACCCTGCGTCCACGCTCAATGCCCGATCCTTCGGAGGCCGTCGTACCCGATGACATAAAAGAAACTGCCTAGCTTTCGCGCACCTCGCGGTCGTCCCCCGGATGATAGCGCTGGGCTTCGTGTTATTCATTGGGCCGCAGGCCTATGCAGCGCAGCTAGATGAATTTTGTCCCGAAGCTGTCCTTGGAGAGCCGGTTTGCCCAGTCATGGAATTTCCCAGTACCAGCACATGGCAATGAGGTAGAACCGACCGACAGATGCGCGATTCTCTCGCTCATCGGGGGAGCCTGGGCGACTGGCAGCGGGACGTGTTGAAGTGGGACGACTTGCCATCCCGTCTGCGCGCCAAACTTCAGGACGTTTGCTGTCCCGCCACTGCTGTCTCCCAACCTCGTCCTGTCAGGTTGAGCTCTAGGCTCGTTCCAGAACAAAGTCAGGGTATACGACCTGATCCTGTCAGGTTGGCGGGTAGTTCCATCTGATCGAGAAAAGAGCGGCGGCGGGAGGTTTCCCGCCGCCGCTCTTTCAGTTTGCAGTTGAACCCCTGGTCACAAGTAGGAGGCCTGAATTACCACCTTACGACTCTCAGTCCCCGCGTTTAGCCGGGGGATAAGCTTCGTGCTACTCAGGCCAATGGCGCGCTACACAGTGCTCCCGGGGCTTATTCCTGCATGTAAAGCTAGGGCTGGAGCCAGGCAGTGGTCGCTCCGGGCAGGGAGTCTCCCATCAGTGTTGAACTGGAGACCAGTACCTTGCCGGCGGGCAGTTTGATGGCTTCCGTGCCGAAGTTCGTTACGGAGGTCCAGCCGT
>NZ_JAFCTI010000028.1:0-1082 GCF_049895945.1 Pseudarthrobacter sp. DSP2-3-2b1
GTTCTCGTCGCTGACAGCCAGATGCCGGCGCTCCTGGGAGCCCAAGCGAATCAAGCCAGGCGGCGTTGCGTGAACTGCAAGTCAAACACGATGGGCTGCAGCGTGAACTGCGTCGAAAAGAGAAGGCGCTGGCCGAAGCCGCAGCCTTGCTGGTGCTTGCTGAAAAAAGTTCCAGGCCCTGTGGGAGGACGAGGAGAAATGACTACTTGCCAACAGCGCCAGACCCTGCTGACGCTGATCCGGCAGTCCTGCGAGAGCGGCGCACGTCTGCAAAAGGCCTGCGCCCTGATTGGGTTGGATGCGCGTACCGTTCAGCGCTGGCAGCACCCTGGCAACCAGCAAGGCGACCTCAGGGTCGGCAACAAACGCCGCATCACCGTGCCGCCCAACAAGCTCAGCGAGGCCGAGAGGAAAGCTGCGCTGGAGTTACTCAACAGCGAGCAATTCAAGGATCTGCCACCGAGCCAAATCGTGCCGCGCCTGGCTGACCAGGGCGTGTATGTGGCGAGCGAGTCGACCCTGTACCGGCTGCTGCGTGAAGTCGGTCAGCTCAGCCATCGCCGCCTGGAGCGGGTGGCGGACAAACGCAGCCGGCCACGCGCGCTGGTGGCGACCGGGCCCGACCAGATTTATTGCTGGGACATCAGCTACTTGCCCACCGAGGTACGCGGCTGTTACTTCTACCTTTACCTGTTTGTGGACCTGTTCAGCCGCCGGATCGTTGGCTGGCAGGTCTACGACTGTGAGAGTGCCGAGCTGGCCAGCCAGCTGCTGAGGGCCATCTGCGAGCGCCAGGGCATCGCGCCCCATCAGCTTACCGTTCACTCGGACAACGGCTCGCCGATGAAGGGAGAAACGATGCTCGCTACCATGCAGCGTCTGGGTGTGGCGGCTTCTCGCAGCCGACCGGCGGTCAGTAACGACAATCCTTACTCCGAGGCTTTGTTCAGGACACTGAAGTACCGGCCTCAACTGCCCGTCAAACCGTTCAACAGCCTGCTGCAGGCGCGGCGTTAAGGCAAACCTGCGCCCGGAGACTTCCGAGGGGGTTATCTGTACCAAATGCTCCTTGAGGCCGGCCT
>NZ_JAFCTI010000029.1:0-787 GCF_049895945.1 Pseudarthrobacter sp. DSP2-3-2b1
CTTCTCAATGGACTTCTCGTAGTCAACAACCAGCTTGTCGGTACCTTCGAAGGTGGTGCCGTCACGCTGGGTCTTCGAGGCCGGAACACCGCGGGAGGTCTTGAAGATCTGGCCCACCTCGGGATCGTTGACCATGAAGTCGATGAACCGGGCAGCCGCTTCCTTGTACTTGGTCTTCGCGCTGGCAACCATCAGCATGGAGGGCTTCAGGAACAGGCCCAGGTTGTCCTTGTCATCCGACGGGACGGGAACGAGCTTGAGTTCCTTGGCGCCGCTGTCGGCGAGGTAACCGGCCATGAAGTTATCCCACGTGACCTCAGAGGCGGTCACACCCGAGCCAAACCCAGACTTGGGGGCGAGCTGGGTGGAGCGCTCCTCCGAAATGAGGGCCGGGGTGCCGCGCAGGTCCGCGGTGAGGTTCCACCACTTCTTCAGGTCATCCTTGGTGAAGCCGAGCTTGCCATCCTCGGTGAAGGCCTCGATCTTGTTCTGGCGCAGCCAGATGTTGAACATCCACCACACCGAGGTGTAGTCCGTTGAGCCGAAGAGAGCGCCGCCGCCCTTGGCTCCGACCTCGGTCAGGAACGCGTTGTATTCCGCGTAGGTCCAGCTGCCGTCCGGCTCTGCGATGCCCAGTGGGGCGAGCTTCTCGGGGTTGTAGTAGACGGCGAAGGCGTTGGTGCTGGTGGGGATGCCGTAGGTCTTGCCCCTGATCTGGCCGGAAGGCAGCAGCGATTTCTCGAAGGCGTCCGTGTTGATCTTGACTGTACCCAGGTCCAGGAGCTGG
>NZ_JAFCTI010000030.1:0-654 GCF_049895945.1 Pseudarthrobacter sp. DSP2-3-2b1
GAACGGGCGCAAGCCGTTTCAGCGCAGACCCCAGCTTCACCACTTCACGCCACACCCGCGTGTCACGGCCGCCGTGGGGGACCATCGCGGAGTGGAACTTTTCAGACCCGGCAAAGCTCTGACGCCACTGGAAGAACATCACAGCGTCCGCGCCGCGTGCCACATGCGAGAGGGAGTTGCGCAGCATCTCACCGGGCATCTTGGGCTGGTTGCGCGGCTGCCAGTTGACGGCCGACGTCGAATGCTCCATCAGGATCCATGGGTCGCCGCCCGCAATTCCGCGGGTGAGGTCCGCGCTGAACGCCAGTTCGATGTGCCGCTCGGGATCGGCGGCCACGAGGTAGTGATCGTTCGCGATGACATCCAGGTCCTTGGCCCACTCGAAGTAGTCCATGGACTTGGTGGCGCTTGAGGCCATCAAGTTGGTGGTGCAGGGAACGGTGGGCGTAACCTCGCGCAGGACGGCCACGAGCGCTTTGTAGTAGTCCATCAGCGCCCACGAGTTGAACCGCTGGAAGTCCAGCTGCTGGCCCGGGTTCAGGGTGGAAGGCGCGACGGCGGGCGGCAGGATTTCGCCAAATGAACCGTAGTTCTGGGACCAGAAAGCGGTGCCCCAGGCCGCGTTGAGTGCCTCGATGCTCCCGTAGCGGCGTT
>NZ_JAFCTI010000031.1:0-595 GCF_049895945.1 Pseudarthrobacter sp. DSP2-3-2b1
CGAGGTCCTCTTCAACAGACTCTCAACCGATGAGGCAGGCAAGAAGGCCCACGATGAAATGAAGTCAGCCATCAGTAACTAGTCGTCACGTAAGGCAGTCTCCGTACTGGCAAACCAGCGGAGAAAACGTACGACGGCGGGTGGAAGCGGAGTCCCGGAGGAACCATTGGTTCTTCCGGGACTCAGCTGTTTAAGGCCTCGATTGTAGTCCGCAGACTGCCGGACCATTCAGCCCTGTCGGCGGTGGGCTGGGCGGACCGTGACCTGCTCCGATGTGGGCCTGGCCATCAACGAGGTCTATCAGATGTACGCGACCGGGCGGTCGGCAGGATCGGTGGCAACCCAGGCTCTGCCTTGACGCTGGTAGGCCATTAGCTCGTCCTCGGATGGCGGCGGATCGTCTGCGATCGCCTCCATCCCGAATCCGCGGAAGAGTTCGGCGGCCGCGACTTCAATTTCTTGAATGCGCCGAAGATCCTCTGGTCTGGCTTTCCTCATCGTAACCAGCATCGTCCCAGTGCCGGCGCAGCGTTGAGCCGGCCTTGGGTTATTCGCGTTGTGGTGGTGGGGGTGGTTTGAAGTAGTGGTTTTGTTG
>NZ_JAFCTI010000032.1:0-501 GCF_049895945.1 Pseudarthrobacter sp. DSP2-3-2b1
ACGTGGGGATCAACCTGCCCGAAACCGCACCACCCCAAAAACTAGCCCAGTGACTCCACACAGCTTGACAACTTTCGGCTCTATCAGTTGATGCGTTCTCCCAGCGGACGCTCTCTCACCTTTCGGGATGTCTGGAGGAACGCTCACTCCATTGCCTCGCCGGCTTCCCGGGGGAATGCTCTGGGGAGCGTTCGACGGCGGTGCGGGGCCGGCGGGAGCGCATGGCGTCGCGTCGCGCCGGGGTGTTCGACGGCGGTGCGGGGCCGGCGGTTGGTGCGTGGCCGGCGGGGTGTCCTGCGGTGTCGCCCGTCCGGGCGGCTGCCGGGCCGGGGTGGACGACGGCTGCTGCCGGGGTCCCGAGCGTTGTGGGTTGGGGGTGGGTTTTAAATGGGTCAGGCCCCGACACGTGTGTGTCGGGGCCTGACCGTGAATGATGTTCCGGCGGTGACCTACTCTCCCACACCCTCCCGGGTGCAGTACCATCGGCGCTGTGGGTCTTAG